>JAPUEC010000189.1 GCA_027492775.1 Rhodocyclaceae bacterium | reverse complement strand
TGCGGATGATCCACTCGCGCGTTTCGTGGATGTTCTTGCCGGTGGACAGGTCCATGACCGTGTCGCCGCCCCAGCGGATGGCCCAGGTCATCTTGTCGACTTCCTCTTGAATCGAGGAAACCACTGGCGAATTGCCGATGTTGCAGTTGATCTTGGTCAGGAAATTGCGGCCGATGATCATCGGCTCCGATTCAGGGTGATTGATGTTGTTGGGGATGATGGCGCGGCCACGGGCGATTTCGTCACGGACGAATTCCGGCGTGATTTCCTCGGGAATGCTGGCGCCGAAGTTCTGGCCGGCATGCTGGCGACCCATCAACTTCGCCATTTTCTCGCCCTGCGGCCCGCTCTGGCGCATCGCTTCCAGATATTCGCGGCGGCGCAGGTTCTCGCGGATGGCGACGTATTCCATTTCCGGCGTGACGATGCCCTTCCTGGCGTAATGCATCTGGGTGACGTTCATTCCAGGCTTGGCGCGGCGCGGCTTGCGCCCCAGTTCGAAGCGCATGCCGACGAGTTCGCCGTCGGTCTCGCGGGCGCGGCCGTAGTCGGAGGAAAGGCCGGGCAGTTCCTCGGTGTCGTTGCGCTCGGCGATCCAGCCGGCGCGCAGTGCCGGCAAACCCTTGCGGATGTCGATCTGCGCGGACGGGTCGGTGTAGGGGCCGGAGCAGTCATAGACCGTGATCGGCGGATTCTGCTCGCCGCCAAAGGCGGTAGCCGTGTCCGCCTGACTGATCTCCCGCATGGGAACACGAATATCGGGGCGCGAGCCCTCGACATAGATCTTGCGCGATTGGGGGAAGGGTTGCACCGCCGCAGTGTCCACGTGGGCCTGGGCAGCGACAAATTTTTCGTTGGCGTTCATGATGCTCCTTGCGGGAAATAGGTCGCCGGGGGATTGGACGTGCAAGGAGGGAAGCGAGTTCGTTTCCCTACGCCGGCATGACCCGTACAGGTTCGGAGGGTGAATTCTCAGCCGCATGTTCCGTGACATGGCGGCACCCCTAACGATCGCCCAACGTTACTGGAAAGGTGGTTCAATTGCAAGAAACGCGCGCGACTCAAGATTTCGGTCGATCAGCCGAAATATACTGTTACCCAACAGAAAAAAGAGTGAGAGGGATACCATGCGCCGGATTTTCCTGGCCGCTATCGCGGCACTTCCCCTGCTGGCGCAGGCCGCACCGGTGTGGCAGCTCATTTCCGCCGAGCCGGGCAAGCGTATCGAGCTCGACCGCAGCGGCATCAAGCGCGAGGACGACGGCAAGGTGGTGGCGCGCGGGCGGATCGTCCTGGAAAAATCGATCACCGACATTCAGTCCGGCAGCCCCTACCGGGTCATCGAGGCGCTGACGCGTTACGACTGCGCCAGCCGCAACGCGGCCACCCTCAAGCGCATTTACAAGAAGGACGAAGATACCCCCCTGCGCGAACAGGAGATTCGCGGCAGCAACCTGCCAGTCCGTAGCGGCACGCTCGACGACAAAGTATTGCGTGAGGTCTGCCGCCCCACCGGCCGCGCCGCCGCGGTCGAAGTCGCCGACAAGGTCCACGCCGCCGCCGCCAAGCTGCGCGCCGCGAACGAGGCCATGATCCAGCGCGAACAGGCCAAGGCACGCATCGTCCGCACGAGCAGCGCCGGTGAAGCTGCAGCGCCCGAACCTACCGTAACGGTTCGCCGCAAGAACCGCCAGGCACACACCTCGGCGCCTGCCTCCGCGCCCACGGCCCATGGCGAAGCGCATTGGTCCTATGCCGGCGAGGGCGGCCCCGAGAACTGGCATAAGCTCAATCCGCGCTATGCCGGCTGCGCGACGGGCGAACGCCAATCCCCCATCGACATTCAAAATGGCATCAAGGTGGACCTTGAACCGATCAAGTTCGATTACCGCCCCTCGACCTTCCGGGTGGTCGATAACGGCCACACGGTCGAGGCGGTGACCGGCAGCGGCAGCATCACCGTCACCGGCAAGACCTACGACCTGGTGCAAATGCACTTCCACCGGCCGGCGGAAGAGAAAATCGACGGCAAGGCCTTCGACATGGTGGCGCACCTGGTGCACAAATCGGACGACGGCCGCCTGGCGGTGGTGGCCGTGCTGATGGAAAAGGGCGCGGAGAACCCGTTGGTGCAAACCTTGTGGAATTACCTGCCGCTGGAAAAAAATCTGCCCGTCACCCCGCCCGCCGCCAGCATCGACCTCGGCGCCTTCCTGCCCGTGAGCCGCAGCTATTACACCTATATGGGTTCGCTCACGACGCCGCCCTGCACCGAGGGCGTACTTTGGCTGGTGATGAAGCAACCGGTGCCGGTTTCCGCCGAGCAGATCGCCATTTTCTCGCGCCTTTATCCCAATAATGCACGGCCGACCCAGCCGAGTGCCAATCGCCTGATCAAGGAAGGTCGTTGACCCTGGCATAGTTGCGATGGTAAGTTAATGACCGATTAGTCATTAACTATCATGTCGTTGCCTACCCTCCTCCGCAAACGTCGCAAGGAAGCGCGCCCCTCCGAACTGGCGGCGGCGGCGCTCGAGCTTTTCGTCGAAAAAGGCTTTGCCGCAACCCGGCTCGAGGATATCGCAGCACGGGCGGGTGTCTCCAAGGGCACGCTCTATCTTTACTTCGACAGCAAGGACGCGCTGTTCAAGGCGGTCATTCGCGAAGGCATCCTGCCGCTCATGGACGAAGCCGAATCGAGAGTGGCGAACTACAGCGGCGGCAGTTTCGATCTGCTCGCCGCAATCCTGCGCGGCTGCTGGGACAACCTTGGCGGCGACCCCCGTCTTTCCGGCATTCCCAAGCTCATCGTCTGCGAATCCCGGAACTTCCCCGAGGTCGCCCGCTTCTATTACGAGAATGTCATTCAGCGCGGGCGCGCCATGATCGGCAGCGCGCTCGAACGTGGCATGAAAAGCGGGGAATTCCGCAGCGTCGACGTGGAAAGCTGCATTGATGTGGCGCTCGGCCCGCTGTTTACACTCGCCATCTGGCAGCATTCCATCGTCCATTGCGAAATCAGACGCGCGCGCGATCCCGAGGCAATCATGCGCACCCATCTCGAGGTGCTGCGCGAAGGACTGATGGCGAGGTAAACTACCGCCTTACTGTGCAAACGATTATTAGCGTATGCTAATGTATATCCGGAGATAGCAATGAACGTCGAACAAGCCCGCTTCAACATGATCGAGCAGCAAATCCGACCCTGGGACGTGCTGGATCAGCAAGTGCTCGATCTCTTGTTCGTGGTCAAGCGCGAGGACTTCACGCCGCCGACTTACAAATCGCTCGCCTTCGCCGACATGGAAATCCCCATTGGTCACGGTCAGGTGATGCTCGCGCCCAAAATCGAGGCCCGCCTGCTGCAGGAACTTGCCGTGCGCAAACCCGACCGGGTGCTGGAAATCGGCACCGGCAGCGGCTACCTGGCAGCGCTCCTCGGCGCCCGTGCGCAACAGGTCACGACGCTGGAAATGGTGCCCGAATTGGCGGAAATCGCGCGGCTGAACCTGGCGCACGCCGGTATCGACAATGTCGCCGTGGAAACCGCCAACGGCGCTCAAGGCTGGTCCCGCGGCGCGCCTTACGACGTGATCGTGCTCTCCGGGTCCGTGCCGCGATTGCCGAATGAAATCCTGGCGCAACTCAATGTCGGCGGGCGGCTGGCCGCCGTGGTCGGCGAAGCGCCGGCGATGACGGCGCAGTTGACGACCTGCACCGCCGAAGGCGTCTATAGCACGGTGAATCTGTTCGAGACGGTGATCCCGGCGCTTGATGGCCTGGCGCCCGTCAACGCTTTCCGATTCTGACCATGCAGCAGATTTTCGCCCACGAACTCTCCGACTGGCTGGCCGATGCGAATCGCGCCCGCCCGGTCGTGCTCGATGTGCGCGAAGATTGGGAATTCGAGCTCTGCCATCTGCCTGACAGCCTGCAGATTCCGATGCGGACCATCCCGGATCGCATCGCCGAACTTGACCCGCAGGCTGAAACCGTCGTCGTTTGCCATCACGGCGTGCGCAGCCAGCAGGTCGCCCTGTATCTTGAACATTCCGGTTTTACCGCCGTGCGTAATCTGGCGGGTGGCATCGATGCCTGGTCGAATGCGGTCGATCCTTCCATGCGTCGATATTGAGGAAAAAAAATGAAAAAAACCGCCTGGCTCTTGTCGACTCTTTTCGTCTCGGCGTCGCTGCATGCCGCCGATCTCATGCAGATTTATCGTGCCGCCCAGGAGAATGATCCGAATTTCGCCGCGGCCAAGGCCACGCGCGACGCCGGCATCGAAAAACGGCCACAGGGACTGGCCGGCTTGCTGCCCGTCCTCGGCGCCTCCGGCAGCAGCACCTGGAACGAAGTCGACATCAAAAACGGGAGCCTCAACAACCGCAGCAACTACAACAGCAACGGCTACACGGTCACTTTGAGCCAGCCGCTGTTCCGCTGGCAGAACTGGGCAAACTACGGCCAGGGCAAGCTGTTGGCGGCGCAGGCGGAAGCGAACTTCATTCAGGCCAGGCAAGACCTCATCCTGCGCACCTCCCAGGCTTATTTCGATCTCCTTTACGCCCAGGAAAATCTGCTCGCGGTTCAGGCCAACAAGATCGCCATCTCCCAGCAATTGGAGCAGGCGAAGAAGAATTTCGAGGTCGGCACCGCCACCATCACCGACACGCATGAAGCGCAAGCGCGCTTCGACCTCGCCAGCGCCCAGGAAATCGCGGCGGAGAGCGAACTGGAAGTGCGACGGCGCGCCCTGCAGGCGATTATCGCCAAGGAACCCGGCCCCCTGGCACCGCCGCGCGCCGATGCGGCGCCTTCACCCCCACAGCCCGCCGCCATGGACAAGTGGGTGGACGCGGCCGAAAGCGGTGCAGTCAGCGTTCAAGTGCAGCAGGCGGCGCTCGAAATTGCCGAAAAGGAAGTGCAGAAGCAACGCGCCGGGCACCTGCCCACGGTCGATTTGGTGGCCTCCACCGGCAAGTCGCGCACGCTCTCGGCGATCGGCACGTTGCCGGAAACAAATTTCAGCAACGTCGGCGTGCAGGTCAATATTCCGCTCTTCCAGGGCGGCTATGTCATGTCCAAGGATCGCGAGGCGGTGGCCAACCGCCGCGCCGCCGAATCGCAACTCGAAGCCGCGAAGCGCGCCGCCGTCCTCGCCGCACGCCAGTATTACCTGGGCGTCGTCAATGGCGTGGCGCAAATCAAGGCGCTGGAAGCCGGCCTCGCCTCTTCGCGTCTGGCGCTGGAATCGAACCGGCTGGGTTATGAAGTGGGCGTGCGCATCAATATCGACGTGCTCAACGCCGAACAGCAGGTCTATAGCACCCGGCGCGACCTGGCCAAGGCCAAGTACGACACGCTGATGGCGCAGTTGCGTCTGAAGGCCGCAGTGGGCGCCCTCGGCGATGAGGATGTCGCCAAGATCAACACCCTGCTCGACCCGACAGCCGCTAAATAGCACTGCGTAATAAGCGTGGGGCCGTACCGCCCGAAGCCAAGGCCGGCGTTCACCGGTCCCAACTCAGCGTAAGCGGCCTTCGATAAAATCCATGACCCGCGCCGTGGCGCCGCCATGGGCGGCTGCGTAAGCCAGCGCGGCGGCGCTCATCGTTTTGCGGCGAGCCTCGTCCCCAAGCAGTTCCGTCACCACGCTCGCCAGCCCGCAAGCGTCCTCCACCCGGCAGGCCGCGCCGCCGGCGATCGCATCCTCGGTTGCCTGGGCGAAATTGAAGGTGTGCGGCCCCACCAGCACCGGGCAGCCACAGGCCGCGGCCTCGATCAGGTTCTGACCGCCCAGTGGCAGCAGGCTGCCGCCGATGAAGGCGACATCGGCCAGGCTGTAATAGGCGGTCATTTCCCCCATGCTGTCGCCCAACCAGACCCGGGTTTCTGCACCAGGCAGTCCGGCGCTGCGGCGTGCCGCGGCCAAACCGCGCTGTGCCAGCAGTTCGGCGACGGCCGCGAAGCGCTGCGGATGCCGAGGCACCAGCACCAGCAAGGCGTTTCCCTCCATGCGAGCCAGGGCATCGAGCACGAGCGCTTCCTCCCCCTCGCGCGTGCTCGCCGCCAACCAGACTGGGCGGGCGCCGACGGCGGTTCGCCAGTGGCGGCCCTGCTCCCTCATTTCTTCGGCGACAGGCACGTCGAATTTGAGATTGCCGCAAACCGCAACCGGGTTGACGCCGAGCGCCCGCAGACGGGCAGCGTCATCCTCACCCTGTGCCGCCGCCCCGGCCAAGGCGGCGAAGGCCGGACGCGCCAGCGCGCCGAATCGCGCATAACCACGCGCCGAACGTTCGGAAAGGCGGGCATTGGCGAGAAAGACCGGAACGCCGCGGTCGGCGCAGGCCGCGAGCAGGTTGGGCCAGACTTCGGTTTCCATCAGAACGCCCCAGCGCGGCCGGAAGTGCTCGAGGAAGCGCCGGACGGCGCCGGGGTAATCGTAGGGCAGATAGGCTTGTAAAACGCTGTTTCCATAGACCTGCAGGGCCGCCTCGCGGCCGGTGGGCGTCATGCCGGTCAGCAGCAGCGTGTGCCCCGGAAAGCGCTCGATCAGCGCGCGCACCAGCGGTTCGGCAGCGCGGGTCTCGCCGACCGAGACGGCATGCACCCATATGACCGGCAATGCGCTTTTGGTGGCATGGAAGCCCCAGCGCTCGCCAAGATGACGGAGGTACTCGGGTTGTTTGCGACTGCGCCAGAACAAACGCAGCCAGACCAGGGGGCTGGCAAGATAAAGCGCCAGGCGATAGAGCAGGCGCGCCATCACGATCGGCAAGTCATGAAGGCGTTGAACGTCGCCATTGCTTCAGGAACGACCGCTTTGCCGCCAAGATTGCGGAAGGGAGCCGTGCCGAGAACCCCGGTCAGACCGGGGTCGGTGGCGGTATAGATTGCCACCGTCGGCCGCGCCAGCGCCGCCGACAAATGGGTGAGACCCGTATCGACGCCGATGGCGCCAATGCCGCCCGCGAGCAGACCGGCGATTTGGGCGATGTCGAGGGGTGGCGCCACGGCGGCGCTGGGGATGCCTGCGGCGATGCGGGCCGCGCGCGAACGTTCTTCGGCGCTGCCGGCCGGCAGTACGGCGGCGATCCCGGCCGCGTGCAAGGCCTTGCCCAAGGCGATCCAATGGGCCTCCGGCCAGAGTTTATCGTCGCGGCTGGTCGCGGTGAGCAGTACCGCGTAAGGCATCAGCGGCAGCCAATCAGCCGCCAGGGGTTCGGCATCGATTCCATAATCGAGCGGCATCTCCAGCGGCATTTCCAGCGCGGCGGCGGCAAGCCAGCGGTTGCGCATGACCGCGTGGCCGACCTTGGGGATCGCCAGCCCGAGATCGTAGAGGCGCGCCGCCAGCGGCTCGCGCGCCGACTCGGCGGCATAGCCGCAGATCGGGCCGCGCGCCTGCCGGGCGATGATGGCGCTTTTCAGGAGGCCTTGAAGATCGAGGACGATGTCGTATTCCGTTGTTCGCAAACGCCGCCGGAAATCGCGCATTTCCCGCCAAGTCGCGGCGGAGAGGAGTTGTGAGCGCCAACGCCGCACGGCGACGGTGTGCACCCGCTCAACCGCGGGATGCAGACGGGGAATGGCGGCGAAGCTCTCTTCCACGCACCAATCAATGGCATAGGCGGGATATTCCCGGCGCAGATCGCTGACCACCGGCAATGCATGGATGACATCGCCGAGGGAAGAGGTTTTGACAATCAGGATCCGCATCGGCGGCGACCATGTCGTTTTTATAAAGCGCCATTATACGAGCGTCGCCGGTCCCGAACCGACACCCATGGATCGCGCCGCCATCCTCGGCGCGGGCAGCAGGAATTTCGTGCTCTGGCCGGGATGCCCTAAAATCACCGTTTTCGCTGACCGGGCCACTCATGAAAATTCTCGTTACCGGTGCCGCCGGATTCATCGGCATGCACACTTCCCTTCGCCTGCTTGCGCGTGGCGACCAAGTCGTCGGCATCGACAATCTCAATGATTACTACGACCCGACGCTCAAGGAAGCGCGTCTGGCGCGACTCGCCCCCCACGCCGGCTTCCGCTTCGTGAAACTGGACGTTGCCGACCGGCCGGGCATGGAAGCGTTATTCGCAAGGGAGAAATTCGACCGCGTCATTCACCTCGCGGCCCAGGCCGGCGTCCGCTATTCGCTGCAAAACCCGCATGCCTACGTCGATAGCAACCTGGTCGGCTTCGTCAATATCCTGGAGGGCTGCCGCCACAATGGCGTGCAGCACCTGGCCTACGCCAGCAGTTCGAGTGTCTACGGCGGCAACACCCGCATGCCTTTCTCCGAGCACGACAGCGTCGACCACCCGGTCAGCCTCTATGCCGCGACCAAGAAGGCCAACGAGTTGATGGCGCACACCTACAGCCATCTCTACGGCCTGCCGACCACCGGCCTGCGCTTCTTCACCGTCTATGGCCCCTGGGGCCGGCCGGACATGGCGCTCTTCCTGTTTACCAAGGCCATCCTCGAAGGCAAGCCCATCGACGTCTTCAACCACGGCAAGATGCAGCGCGATTTCACCTACATCGACGACATCGTCGAAGGCGTGATCCGCGTCTGCGACCGCACCGCCGAGGCGAATCCCGCCTACACCGCCGAGACGCCCGACCCAGGCACCAGCAACGTACCCTTCCGCGTCTTCAACATCGGCAACCACGACCCGGTGCCGCTGCTCGACTTCATCGGCGCCATCGAGACAGCGCTGGGCAAGACCGCCGAAAAGAACTTCCTGCCGCTGCAGGATGGCGACGTGCCCGCCACTTACGCCGACACCGCGGCGCTGCGCGACTGGGTGGATTTCGCGCCGGCGACGCCAGTGCCGGAGGGCGTCCGCCGCTTCGTCGAGTGGTACCGCCAGTACTACAAGGTCTGAGCGAGTAGGCATGGCCACCTACGCCATCGGCGACATCCAGGGCTGCTTCGGCTCGTTCAAGCGCCTGCTCGGCGCCTGCAGTTTCGATCCTGCCAAGGATCGCCTCTGGCTGGTCGGCGATCTCGTCAATCGCGGACCGCAATCGCTGGAAACCTTGCGCTATGTGCGCGACCTGGGCGATGCCGCCATCACTGTCCTCGGCAACCATGACCTCTACCTGCTCATGGTCGCTTTCGGCGCCGCACGCAAAAAGGGCAGCGACGACACCATCCAGCCCATCCTCGACGCCCCCGACCGCGACGAGTTGCTGGACTGGCTGCGCCATCGGCCGCTCTGTCATACGGAAAGCGAATACTGCCTGGTGCACGCCGGCGTCCTGCCGCAATGGACGACCGAACAGGCACGCGCGCTCGCCGGCGAAGTCGAGGCGGCGCTGCAAGCCGACGATCACGCCGACTTTATCCGCAACATGTGGGGCAGCGAGCCGGCCGCCTGGTCGGACGATCTCACCGGCTGGCCGCGGTTGCGGGTCATCGTCAATGCCATGACGCGCATGCGCTTTTGTACGCCGGAGGGGGTCATGGAGTTCGCCACCAAGGGCGAAGTCACCAACGCCCCGCCCGGTCATCTGCCCTGGTTCGAAGCCCCGGCGCGCAAGAGCGCCGAGCGCGTGGTGGTCTTCGGGCACTGGTCGGCCCTCGGGCTCAAACTGCTGCCGAACCTTCTCGCGCTCGATTCCGGCTGTCTCTGGGGGAATCGCCTGACTGCCGTGCGTCTTGAAGATCGGCGGGTGTTCCAGGTGGCGTGCTCGGCTCAAGAAGCGCAGCCGCGATAATCGCTGCGCGGGCAGCCGCCGCCACGGCGCGGCGGTCGAGCCGGCTATCCGGTGGCAGGCTGCGCAGGCGCACGGTAAGTTGGCTACAGGCAAGAATCGCTCGCAGCGATTGGCTCAAGGTCACATCCCCGTCATAGCGCGCCGCCAGGCTGCGCTCACCGTTTTCATCCCAATACGAAATCGCCAGCGGGACGATCGGGTATCCGGCTGTCAGCGCCGGCTGCAATAGCGCGGCATGGAAGTGCTGTACCGATCTGCCATCTGTCGTCGTACCCTCGGGAAACACCGCGACGATCCTGCCCGCATCCAATTTCTCGACAATGGCGCCGCCGATCTCGCGGGCGTGGCCACGGCTGCCGCGACGCAGGAACACGGTTTCGTTCTTGGCCGCCAGCCAGCCCAGCAAGGGCCATTGCCGGACATCGGCCTTGGCGACGAAGGCGGTGGAAATGGCGGCGTTGATGGCAAAGACATCCAGCCAGGAGACATGGTTGGCGACGACCATGCCGCCCGCCGACACGTGCTCGACATCCGCTTCCAGGCGAACGCCGAGTCGGTCGAGCAGCGCTTTGGACCAGCATTGGCGCAGGCGGGCCAGCTTGTCTTCACCGGCGAACGGGTAGATGAAAGCAACCGTCGCGATGCCACGCAGGACGAGTAGGAGGGTTCGCATGAGGCGGAACCAGCGCTGGATGAGAGAAGTCGGCCGCGAAGTCAGTCTTTCTGCCCCATGAAACGCTTGGCGTAACGCCCTTCGACCTTGGACATGCGCAGGAGGATGGGTAAATCCGCGGTATTGAAATCCGGGTCCCACGCCGGCTCGCCGCAAATCCACGCCCCGGCGCGCAGGTAGCCCTTGATCAACGGCGGCGCTTCGACGATGTCGTCCTGGCGGAGCGAATCCAGCGGCAAGGGACAGCGCGGAAAGACCCGATATTCGATTGGACCGAGATGATCCTGCAAACGCCGGTAGAGGCTGGCGGCGGTGTGCCCGCCGTCGCTCATGCTGATGGAGGCGCAGCCCATGAGATAGATGTAGCCGTTTTCCTGCATGTAGCGGGCCAGACCGGCCCAGAGCAGGGCGATGGTGGCGCCGTCGCGGTAGTCGGGATGGACGCACGAGCGCCCGGCCTCGACCAAACGCGGGCGCAGGTGCTGCAAACGGGTGAGGTCGAATTCGGTTTCGGAGTAATAGCCGATGCGCCGGGCATTGATGGGGGCGAGAATGCGATAAGTGCCGACGACCTCGCCGAGAACATCGTCGCGAACAACCAGGTGTTCGCACCACGGATCATAGATATCCTGATCGACGCCGGCGATCCGCGTCGTCAGCCGCGCGCCCATTTCTCCGGCGAAGACACGGTAACGCAAGCGTTGCGCCTCGAGGATTTCATCGGCGCTCCGGGCGAGGCCGACCGAAAGCCTGCGCCGCGCGACCCGAACCGGCCCCTGTGCATTCTGATGCAGTGATTCCATCGTTTCGTTTCCCTTTTTCCATGTTGTGGAAACGAAATGTAGGCGGCCCGGATTACCGCCATATTGCACCCGGTTGACAGTGGCATGTCAGCGGGAGACGCGCGTCTCCCCGCCGCCGGAAAGGACGCGAACGCGGTCGCCGGCGCGGAATTCGCGGACATCGCCTTCCTGGACGATGGCGATCATGGTGCCGCTGTCGAGACGGACGGTGATTTCCATCGCCGGCTTTCCGGTGGTTCCTTGTTCCACAGCATTGCCGGCAATGCCACCGGCGACGGCGCCCAGCACGGCGCCGACGATCTGGCCCTTGCCCCGGCCGACGCTGCTGCCGGCAACGCCGCCGACTACGGCGCCCGCCGTACTGCCGACGCCCGTCTTGGTGCCTTCCAAGGTGACCTCGCGTACCGATTCGACGACGCCCATGCGCACCGTCATTTCCTGCCGCGCCTGGCTGCGGCTGTAGGTATCGCCGGATTTGCTACTGGCACAGCCGCCCAGCGCCAGGGCCGCCGCCAACAGCGAAACCAAAATTCTCGAGCTTTTCATCGCAATCTTCCTTACCAGAGCACCGCGCCGAAAGTCCGCCGGTAGCGATCCCCGATTTCCGCTCGGCTCGGCATGTGGTTTTGTCCGCCGCGTTGGGCGATCTTGATCGCCCCCATGAGGGAGGCGAGTTGGCCGGTGGTCGACCAGTCGAAGCCGTTAGAGATACCGTAGAGCAAGCCTGCGCGGTACGCGTCGCCACAACCCGTAGGGTCGACCACCTGTTCTGCCTGAACGCATGGGATGTCCAGACGTTGACCGCCGGCATAGATGATCGATCCCTCGCCGCCGCGGGTAATGATCAGCGCCTTCACTTCCCTGGCCAGTTCCTCGATGCTCTTGCCCGCACGATTCGAAAGCAGCTTGGCCTCGTAGTCATTGAAGCAGGCGTAGTCGGCGAGATGCATGAATTGCATCAGTTCCTCGCCGTTGAACATGGGCAGGCCCTGACCCGGATCGAAAATAAAGGGAATGCCGCGCTCGGCGAAGTCGCGGGCGTGCTGCTGCATGCCTTCGCGGCCGTCCGGCGCGACGATGCCTAGGGTGACGCCGATGGCATGCTCAACCTTGTTGAGGTGGGAAAAGCTCATCGCGCCCGGATGGAAGGCGGTGATCTGGTTGTCGTCGATGTCGGTGGTGATGAAGGCCTGCGCGGTGAAGGTACCGGGTACATGCCGCACGTGCGCGCGCGACAGGCCGAGCTTGTCGAGGCGGTCGAGATAGGTCGGCGCATCGTCTCCGACGGTGGCCATGATCAGCGCTTCGCCGCCCAGGAGATTGAGGTTGTAGGCGATGTTGCCGGCGCAGCCGCCGAACTCGCGGCGCAACTCGGGCACCAGGAAGGCGACGTTCAGGATGTGAATCTGTTCGGGCAGGATGTGATTCCGGAAGCGATCCGGAAACACCATGATGTTGTCGAAGGCAAGCGAACCGCAAATGAGTGAGGACATGGGGATGGTCTGTTATGGGTAAAAGACGTAAAGACGATAGCCGGCAGCGGCTTCCTTGGATTCCAGCCAGAGCTTGAGGCCGATTTCGCTGGCGGCGGCAAAGGATTGGGCGTCCGCCTTGGGCGGCAGATAGTCGGCGGCGGTGAGGACGCGGCGCGCCACGACCGAATCGTTGGTGTCGGTCAGCGTCAATTCCAGCGCCGGCCAGGCCTGGGCAAAAGAAGCGCGATTCTTGAGCGTGGCATTAAGGACGAGCAGGCCGCGAGCGTTGTCCGATTGCAGATCCGAGGTTTCGATCGTCACCAGATCGACCTGGCGTGGCAGCGGAATGGCAATGTTCAAGGCAGCATAGGCGCCGGCCAATCCTGGAAGGCGTTGGGTCAGCTCAGACCGGAAATGATAGGCAAGCTGCGCCAGCAGGGCGATCGCCAGCACCGCAACGACGGTGATGAAGGGCCACACCGGGCGCTTGCCCGGCTCGGTGATGATGCGACCGGCCGAATCCAGGTGCAGCGCTCCCGCCGCCCAGCGGTCGTAACCCGGCGATTCGGAGAGCTCCCGAACCGCGGCGAGGCCGGCGTCGCGCGCTGCCCGCGCCGATTCCTCGGGCGTTTCGTCGGATCGCAATGCGGCATCGATGGGGTCGAGCGCCGGCGCGACTTCCAGTTCGGGCGGTGACGGCAGCTCGGTCGTCGGCTCCGGCGCAGGTGGGACATCCACCTCCAAGGCCCGCTCAAGATCCTGACGCAGCACTTCCAGCTTCTCGAGGTTGTCGTTGATCCCCGCGTGTTCCGGGTGCGCCTTGGGTGCGGGCTTATGAGCCGCTTCGGGAGCGATCTCCGGCGCGGGTGGCGAAACCGGCTTTTGCGGCGCCTCGGGGCGCGGCGCGGGTGGCGGGACGGCGACCGGGCGTGGCTGGGCGAGCGGGGCTTGATGCGCGGGAAGCGGCATGCCGGATGTCGGTGGCACCACGTCCTCGATCAGGCTGTCGAAGGCGTTGAACACCGCCCGGCATTGGCCGCAACGCACCATGCCGTTGCGCGCCCGCAATTGCTCCGCACTGATGCGGAAGACGGTGGCGCAATCGGGACAGCAGGTACGCATCAGTCGGGTTTGACGCCGGCAAGACAGACCCAGCCATCGCGCGTATCGGCGATGGTGAGCGGAATCGAGGAACGGTAGATAGCGATGATTTCGTCCGCCTGATCGAACAGAATGCCGGAAAGCGCAAGTTTGCCACCGGGCCGGACATGGGCGCAAATGGCCGGCGCGAGAACGCGCAGCGGGTTGGAAAGAATATTGGCGACAACGAGGTCGTACTCCCCGGCCACCGGCTCGGCGCTATCGGCGAAGCGCGCCTCGACGTCGTTGGCTTGGGCGTTGGCTTGCGCGGCCGTGACCGCCTGGGCATCGATATCGACGCCGGCCACCGGAACGGCCCCGAGCTTTGACGCCGCAATCGCAAGAATGCCCGAGCCGCATCCATAGTCGAGCAGCGATGCGCCAGCAACGACATTTCGCTCGAGCCACTCGAGGCAGAGCCGGGTGGTGGGATGAGATCCGGTGCCGAACGCCATGCCGGGGTCGAGCACGAGGTTGATCGCCTTGGGATCGGGCGCATCATGCCAGGAGGGAACGATCCAGAGCCGACGGGAGATCCGGATGGGCTCGAACTGGGATTGGGTGAGTTGTACCCAGTTCTGCTCGGCGATTTCCGTTACCGAAAAATCAGGGCACTCCGGCAAATGGCAGGCTTCGGCGGCGAGCGCCAGCATCTCCGCAATGTCGGCATCCGGTTCGAACAGGGCGACGATCTTGGAGTTGGTCCAGCCCGGCGTCGTCAATGAGCCGGGCTCGCCGAATTGCGGCTGCTCGTCCGGCGTGCCGGCATCCGCATCCTCGATGCGGGCCGAGAGCGCGCCACCTTCGAGCAGTGCATCGCAGAGCGACTCCGCATGCACTGCGTCGGTGTAAAGGGTCGCCGACAGCCAGGACACGGCAGGCCTAGTTGCCGACCTCGCCTTTATGGGCGAGTTTCTGCTCAAGGTAATGAATGTTGGTGCCGCCCTTGATGAAGTTGGCGTCATGCATCAACTCATGATGCAGGGCGATATTGGTCTTGATGCCCTCGATGCCCATTTCGGAAAGCGCGATGCGCATACGGCAAATCGCTTGCTGGCGGGTATCGCCGTAAGCGATCACTTTGGCCACCATCGAGTCGTAGTAAGGAGGAACCGTGTAGCCTTGGTAGATGTGGGAATCCACACGGATGCCGGGACCGCCAGGCGGATGATAGAAGCTGATCTTCCCCGGGCAGGGCACGAAGGTGAAGGGGTCCTCGGCGTTGATGCGGCATTCGATGGCGTGGCCGCGGAACTCGATGTCGCGCTGCTTGAAACGCAGTTTCTCGCCGGCCGCGACCCGAATCTGCTCCTGGACGATATCGACGCCGGTGATCATCTCGGTCACCGGATGCTCAACCTGGACGCGCGTGTTCATTTCGATGAAGTAGAACTCGTTATTTTCGTACAGGAACTCGAAAGTACCCGCGCCCCGGTAGCCGATCCGGCGACAGGCGTCGGCACAGCGCTCGCCGATGCGGGCGATGAGCCGTGGCGGGATGTGCGGCGCGGGCGCTTCTTCGATCACCTTCTGATGGCGGCGCTGCATGGAACAATCGCGGTCGCCGAGATAAACCGCATTCTTGTGCTGGTCGGCCAGTACCTGGATTTCCACATGGCGCGGATTTTCAAGATACTTTTCCATGTAGACGGTCGGGTTGCCGAAAGCCGCGCCGGCTTCGGCGCGCGTCATTTGAACCGCATTCACCAGCGCCGCTTCGGTATGCACCACGCGCATGCCGCGACCACCGCCGCCACCGGCCGCTTTGATGATCACTGGATAGCCGATGCTGCGGGCGATGCGGACGATTTCCTTGGAATTCTCCGGCAAGGCGCCTTCGGAGCCGGGCACGCAGGGCACGCCAGCCGCCTTCATTGCGTCCTTGGCGGATACCTTGTCGCCCATGAGGCGAATGGTGTCGGCGCGCGGGCCGATGAAGACGAATCCCGAGGATTCGACGCGCTCGGCAAAGTCGGCGTTTTCGGAGAGGAAGCCATAGCCGGGGTGGATCGCCTGGGCATCGGTCACTTCCGCCGCTGAAATGATGGCGGGAACATTCAAATAACTCAGTGCCGACGCCGCCGGGCCGATACAGACCGACTCGTCCGCCAGCTTGACGTATTTGGCTTCGCGGTCGGCCTCGGAGTGAACCACCACCGTTTTGATGCCGAGTTCACGGCAGGCCCGCTGGATGCGCAGCGCAATCTCGCCGCGATTGGCAATCAGAATTTTTTCAAACATGGCGTTCAGCCAATGATGAAGAGGGGCTCGCCGTATTCGACCGGCTGACCGTTCTCGACGAGGATGGCCTTGATGGTGCCGGAAGCGTCGGCTTCGATTTCGTTGAGCAGCTTCATCGCCTCGATGATGCAGAGGGTATCGCCCTGCTTCACCGTGTGGCCAACTTCGACGAAAGTGCCGGATCCCGGCGAGGGAGAGCGGTAGAACGTGCCGACCATCGGCGCCTTGACGACGTGGCCCGCCGGCAATTCCTCGTCGTCGTCGAGATTGACGGTGCTGGCGGCGAGCGGCGCGGCCTGCGGCGCGGCGGCGTAGGTCGGCGCCATCTGCATGGGCACGCCGTAATTCTTGGCGATGCGGACCTTTTCCTCGCCCTCGGTCACTTCAAGTTCCGAAATGCCGGATTCCTGAACCAGGTCGATCAATTTTTTTAGTTTACGCAAATCCATGTTTCCTCCCTTGGCGGCGATATATGCTGCATGCCGCACTTTGGCGGTTAATCGGTGTTGATCTTGTTGAGGAGATACTCGAGGGCGAGCATGTAGCCCTCATGGCCGAGCCCGGCAATGACGCCGATGGCCAAATCGGAAAAATAAGAGTGCTGACGGAACGGCTCCCGCGCATGCACATTGGAGAGATGCACTTCAACAAATGGGATGTTGGTCGCCGCCAGCGCATCACGCAACGCCACGCTAGTGTGCGTGTAGCCGGCCGGATTGATGACGATGTAGCGAACGCCCTGCTCCCGAGCGGCATGAACCCGTTCGATCAAAGCGCCTTCATGGTTGCTCTGGAAGGTTTCGAGTTCGACCTCGGCCGCGTTTGCCCGAAGCGCGAGCGCTCGGTTGATCTCTTCGAGGGTGACATTGCCGTAATGGTCTGGCTCCCGCGTTCCCAAAAGATTGAGATTCGGCCCATGCAAAACCAGCAGGCGGGCTTTTTGCGGCTTAGCGGAGCTGTTTTTGTGCTTCGTCATGGCGGCGAGTTTGCCGCAAATCGACGCAATTTGTCCAGCCTTTCGGACAAATAGCTGCAAATCAGAACATTACGCTTCGGTGACACCGCTCGGATCGAGAAGTTGTCGTACCGACGCAATTCGCGCCTTTTCGCGCACTCTGCCGTCGTGGCTCCGGAAAGTAACGCGTTCCAGGTTCGGCGCCAGGATCACCAATTTGACGTCGGCGATTTCGGTTTGTAGCTGCAATACCGCGTCGATTCGCTCATCGTTCGCTTCCAGGTGCGTGAACGCCGCATCCTGGTTGAGCAGGAATATCTCGACATCCTTGGCGCTGTCGGCGAAGAGCAGGATATTGATGTCGGAGAAACTTCCGGCGGTGCCATCCAACACCGAGCCGGTGAGATAGGGCTTGAAATCGGCCAGTAATTCCATGATCTCGACGGCTGTCTCGCGCAGCGCCTGGAGGTGTTCGAGTTGCTCGTCGCCATGATAAAGCGCCTGGTAAGCACGCAATTCAGCCTCGATTTCAGCGTTATCGGGCAAGGGCGTGTTTTCCGGCAGCCCCAACTGGCGAAGTGCCTTTTTCTTAGCCAGCCCGAAATCGCCGATGCCCCCATCAGCCATTAGGCGTGCGGCGGCGCTGGCGATGCGAAGGCGGGAGTTACTGGCTTGCCGCACGCGTTCGTGGCGGGGCATGGGAGGTCTCATCGAGAGTACAATCGCGGCCATTCTAACGGGTCTTTGTCCACATGCACATCCACATCCTCGGCATCTGCGGCACCTTCATGGGCGGCATCGCCCAACTCGCGCGCGCTTGCGGGCATCGCGTCACCGGCTGCGATGCCAATGTTTATCCGCCGATGAGCGATCAGCTGCGCAAATCCGGGATCGAATTGATTGAAGGCTACGATGCCCAGCAGGTCGAGCTGTTCCCGGACATGTTCGTCATCGGCAACGCTGTTTCGCGCGGCAATCCCCTGCTCGAAGCCATTCTCGACCGTGGCCTGCCCTATGTTTCGGGGCCACAATGGCTGGCGGAATACATCCTCACCGGGCATTGGGTGCTGGCGGTGGCAGGCACCCACGGCAAAACGACGACCGCCTCGATGCTGGCGTGGATTCTCGAAGACGCGGGGATGGGGCCCGGATTTCTCATTGGCGGCGTCCCTCTCAACTTCGGCGTTTCAGCCCGGCTCGGCAGCACGCCCTTCTTCGTTATTGAAGCCGACGAATACGACACCGCGTTCTGCGACAAACGCTCCAAATTTGTGCACTACCGTCCGCGAACCGCCGTCCTGAACAACCTGGAATTCGATCATGCAGATATCTTCGCCGATCTGGCAGCGATTGAAACGCAGTTCCACCACTTGGTCCGCACCATCCCAGCCAGTGGCCTCATCGTCGCCAATGCTCAGGAAGCAAGTCTGAAGCGGGTGGTCGAGCGCGGCTGTTGGACGCCGGTGGAGTGGTTCAATACGGACGAGGGTTTGCGAGTTTCTGGCGACGATGCGACCGGCGAATTGGTGATGCATGGACCGGAAGGCGAACTCGGACGCACCACCTGGCGCCTGACTGGCGATCACAATCGCGCCAACGCCTGCGCAGCGCTGCTCGCCGCCAGGCATGTCGGCGTTCCGCTCGACAAGGGACTGGAAGCATTGGCGCGGTTCGAGAACGTCAAGCGCCGGCTGGAAGAACGCGGCGCGGTGAATGGCGTCGCCGTATATGACGACTTCGCCCACCATCCGACCGCCATCGCCACGACCATGGCCGGTTTGCGCCGCCGCGTCGGCACCCAACGCATCCTCGCCGTTTTGGAGCCCCGCTCCAACACCATGAAGCTCGGGGTCATGAAGGACAAGCTGCCGGCCAGCCTCACGGATGCTGACCAAGTGTTCTGCTATGCCGGCAATCTGGATTGGGATGCCGTCGCGGCGCTGGCGCCGCTCGGTGAGAAAGCGACGGTGGAAACCGATTTCGACCGACTGGTGGAAACGATTGCCGCCTTTGCTAAGCCGGGAGATCACATCCTGGTGATGAGCAACGGCGGTTTCAACGGCATTCACGCGAAGCTACTAGCGGCCCTTTCGCGCCAACAGGCTTAGGGCTTACGCAGGGGGAGCGGACAGGGAAGAGCCCCGCCGCTATCCGGCTCAAGCGGCGAGCGCGCCCCGCATTTTCTGCAGCGCCTTGACTTCGATCTGGCGGATGCGCTCAGCCGACACGCCGAATTCATCGGCGAGATCCTGGAGCGTCGCCGGCTCGTCGTGCAGCCAGCGGGTTTCGACGATGCGGCGGCTGCGGGCGTCTAGAGCGTCCAGCGCGCCGCTCAAGCCCTCGTTCTGCAGGCGCGCCACGGTCTTGGATTCGATGACGCGGGTGGGCTCGTAGCGCGAGTCGGCGAGATAATCGATCGGCGCAAACGCTTCGTCGCCATCGTCCGGATGGCCTTCGAGCGCGATGTCGCGGCCCGAGAGCCGGGTTTCCATCTCCACCACCTCGTCGACCTTGACGTCGAGGTGCCGGGCCACTTCCGTGGCCTGGGGGCCGGAAAGCGTTTCCACGCCCTCGTGGGCGTTCTTCAGGCTGCGCAGGTTGAAGAAGAGCTTGCGCTGCGCCTTGGTCGTCGCCACCTTGACCAAACGCCAGTTCTTGAGAATGTATTCGTGGATTTCCGCCTTGATCCAGTGGATGGCGAAGGAAACAAGACGCACGCCGCGGTCCGGATCGAAGCGCTTGACGGCCTTCATCAGGCCGATATTGCCTTCCTGGATGAGATCGGCGTGCGGCAGCCCGTAGCCGGCATAGCCACGTGCGATGGAAATCACCAGGCGCAGATGAGACAACACGAGCTGGCGGGCAGCGTCGATATCACCCTCGTCCCGGAACAGTTTGGCCAGCCGCATTTCCTCCGCCTCGGAGAGCATCGGGAAACGCTTCGCCGTCTGAATGTATGCATCCAGATTGCCAACCGCAGCGGGGATGGGAAGCGCCAGAGTTTGCGTCATCACGAACATCCTCCACAAAAGAGACGAAAATATTTTAGCACTCGTGTCATTAGAGTGCTAACGAAAGTGGAAGTTCGCGCTTCGTGAGTTCAATCAGGTTTGGCGCATTCGGCTACTGCCGCGCCCCGCCGGGAGACGAACGCTGGGCGGGGTACATTCGCCCTGCCGTAGCCCGATGATCAGCGAATTGCGCTAGGATCCCGGAGCGCCGCGCGAGCGCACTGCAAGGTGATCCCCATTCGTCATCGAAGGCTAATAAAACCGGCAATTCGGCGCCTGAATTCGTCTATCATAAGAATTCCTGTTTTCATAAAACATCAACATTCGCGGGACTTGGGGAGAGAAGTGGTGCCGCGTGGCAATAGCGGCGCCGCGTGCCGAAAAATGAGGGTTTTTTTCCGGAAAACGGCCATACGGCTGCATGTGACGATCAGCCTGATCTTCGTCATCCTCACCCTCCCGGTGATGGCGATCTTCGTCGTCACCAGCTATCGCGCCAACCTGGGATTGAGCGAGCGTTATTCGGAACGTTTCGTCGAAAAGTCACTGGCCGATACGGTCAACGTCACCACGCGATTGTTCAACCCCATGCTGACGACGGTGCGCACCGCTGCCAATCTGATCCGTGATCAGCCGGACTACTTTCGCCAGGAATCCTCAGCCGATTATCTTTCCGACGTGGTGTCGTTGAACGAAGCCGTCTATGCCGCCTATGTGAGCTTCCCCGACGGCTCGTTTCGCCAGGTGCGCCGCAATCTCGCCGCCGCGGCCGTGCTCGACCGTCCCCCCCCCGACAATGCCCGGTTTGTCAGCCGCTTTCTCGATACCCGAAGACATGGTGCGCCGGTCGATGCCTACACCTTCCACGCGCGTTGGGGAGAGCGTATTGGCGAGCGCGCCGGTCCAGCCAATTACGACCCCAGGGTGCGGGGCTTTTACCGCGATTCCCTGCGTCTCAAAGCGGCGAATATTTCCGACCCCTATCTCTTTGCCAGCTCCGGCGAACTGGGTGTGACCGCCAGCGCACCAGCCTTTCGCCATGGGGAGGCGGTTGGCATTTTCGCCGCCGACATCACCTTGAAAACGCTGTCCGAATACCTGTCGGCGAACCGGGTATCGCCCAACAGCATCACCATCATCGCCGATGCCGCCGGCGGCGTGGTCGCGCATCCGCAATTCGAACAGACGCTGACCAAAATCGGCGAGGAATTGGTGCAGAACCGCCTGGAAAAGCTGCCCGATGCGCGCATCAAGGCGGCCCTGGCCGAGCGCCTGCGCAGCGGCAAGGACCGCTTTCGCTTCCTCGTCGATGGCACCGAATACCTTGGCATTTTTTCGCCCTTCCCGACGGATTTCAAAAAGGGCTGGGAGCTTCTGATACTCACGCCGACCGACGATTTTATCGGCGAGATCCGCCGCATCAACCGCAACCTGCTGATCTTCGGCGCCGCCGCGCTGCTGCTGCAAATCATCCTCATACTGCGCTTATCCCGTGCGGTGTCGCGCCCGATCGAGGAACTCGCCGACGAAGTCACGCATATCCGTGAATTCCGTTTCGACAAGGTCCGCGCCGTCGATTCGCGGGTGTACGAGATCAAGTGCCTGGCCGAGGCCGTGAAATTGCTCAATAGCGGACTCGAATCCTTTGCCTCCTATGTTCCAAAAGGGCTGGTGCGACAACTGGTGGCGTCCGGGCACGGTACCCAGCTTGGGGTGCAAAGCCGTTACCTGACCATGCTTTTCACCGACCTCGAGGGCTTCTCGACGCTGACCGAGAACGAGCCCTCGCAGCAACTGCTCTCGCGCGTGTCGGAATACTTCTCCATCGTCACTCAGGCCATCGAGCGGGAACGCGGCACGGTGGACAAATTCATCGGCGATGCGGTGATGGCCTTCTGGGGAGCACCGGTGGCGATCGACGACCACGCCTACCACGCCTGCGTTGCGGCGGTTCAGGCGCAGCGCGGCATGGCGGCCAAGAATGCCGAATGGGCATCCCTGGAAGTCGCGCCGCTGCGGGTGCGCATCGGCATTCACGCCGATTCCACGTTGGTCGGCAACGTCGGCTCCCGGGAGCGGGTGAGCTATACGGTGATGGGTGATGGTGTGAATGTCGCCGCGCGCCTGGAAGGCATCAACAAGGATATGGGCACCTGGACCTGCGTCAGCCATAACGTTTACCGCGAATGCGGCGAACGGCTCTGGCTGCGTCCGATCGACACCGTCACCGTCAAGGGGCGCAAGGCGGAACTGTTGATCTACGAATTGCTGGCAATTCGCGGTGCCGGACCTGAGTTGGAAGCAACGCCGGAAGAAGCGCGACTGTGCGAATTGACCTGCCGCGCCTATGCCGCTTACGCGAAAGGCGAATTCAGTGCCGCGGAGGAAGGCTATAGCGCGGTGCTGGCGCACTCGCCAAACGACCGGGTTGCGCTGCGCATGCTCGAAAAATGCCGCGCAGCGCTGCACCAAGCATGATGCCGGCGAGCCGCCCCCACCTGCGCCTCCGTCTTCGTTTCGAATCGGCGACCGACAAATGCGACTAAGCCGTTTGATCAAACTGCTGCTACCGATCGCCTGTTGCGCCATGCTGCTCACCGGTGCGGCGGGCGCGCGGGACATCGCGGCGATCAAGGCCAGCGGCACGCTGGTGGTGGCGCTGCCCGATGTTCGGACGCCGCCCTTCTTTTTCGATGAAAACGGCGAACTGAAGGGGCTCGATGTCGATCTCGCCAAGTCCATCGCCGAATCGCTGGGTGTCAGGGCGGTATTCAACCGCGAAGCCAAGAGCTTCAACGAGGCGGTGCAACTGGTCGAGCGCGGGCGCGCCGACATCGCCGCCGCCAAGATCAGCCGCACCTTGCCGCGCGCCCAAACCGTGCTATTTACCGACCCCTACATCGTCCTGCCGCACGCCCTGCTGGTTAACCGGCTGCGCTTCGCCGAAATCGCCCGCGGGCGCGCCATCGAGCGGGTTTTGCAGGATTTCAACGGCAGCATCGGCGTAATCGCGAATTCGGCCTTCGTCGGCTTTGCGCGGGCCAATTTCCCCAAGGCGACCGTAATTGAGTTCGATTCCTGGGAGGCGGTCATCGAGGCGGTCGCCACAGGCAAGGTCACCGCCGCCTATCGCGATTCCTTTGAAGCCAAGCGCATCTTCAAGGTCCGTCCAGGCCTCAGCCTGGCGCTGCGTTCGGTCGTGATCGAAGACATCACCGACACCATCGGCATCGCCGTCGGCGCCGGCCAATATCACCTGCATGGCTACCTGAATCTCTTCCTCGCCCAGCGCAACGTCAAATACACGTCCGACCAGATCCTGGCCCGCTACGAGAAATATCTGCAATAAGGACAAGCCGAGCCCATGTCCCTGCTGAGAAAAGCCGCCGCCAGCCCCATCACCATCATCGCCGCCATTGTCGCCGGCGCGCTGGTTGGCGCCCAGGCGCCGGAATTTGCCGTGCAGCTGAAATTCATCGGCGAGTTCTACATTGACCTGCTCAAGATGGTGATCCTGCCCTTCCTCGTGTCTGCGGTCATCGTCAGCATCAACCGCCTGGCGCGCGATCCGTCGGCCTCCGGCTATCTCGGGCGCATCGTGTTTTCGCTCCTCGCCGGCATGGCGCTGGCGGCGGCGGCAGGGGCGGTCTATATGGCGGCGATTCAACCCGGTGCGCACCTGGATGCGGAGGCATTGCAGGCATTCGGGCGGCTGGTTCAAGCCGATGTGAGCAGCGTCGAAACCAGCGTCCGGCTTTTCTCGACCCTTGCCCCGGCGAAGGAAGCCCCGGCGGCGGAGTTGTTGATGCGTCTGGTCCCGAGCAACATCTTCCATGCCCTCTCGCTTGGCGACACTTTGAAAGCGCTGTTCTTTGCGCTGCTCTTCGGCTTCGCGCTCGCTACCACGCCACACGAGAAATCGATCAGCCTGGTCGATAGCTGCGAGGCGGTTTTCCGCGCCTGCCAGCGTTTGACCGGTTGGCTGCTGCTGCTTTTGCCGCTTGCCTCTTTTGCGTTGGCGGCCGAGCAGATCGCCACCACCGGCATCGAGCCGTTCAAAGTGATGATCCATTTCCTGCTCGCTTTCGCGGTCGCCACGGCCGTGCTGCTGGGGGCATGCCTCCTCATTCTTTACCGCCGTTCCGGCCGCTCCTGGCGTGAAGTGCTGGCCTCGCAGCAATCCCCCTTCTTCATCGCCGTGGCCACCCGCAACAGTGCGGCCTGCATGCCTGAGATGATGACTTCGCTGACCGACCGCCTCCATTTCGACAAGGGAATTACCGAATTGCTGGTGCCGCTCGGCACGGCGCTGTTTCGCATCGGGCCGGTGCTGTACTACTGCATGGCGACGCTCTTTATCGCTCAGCTGTACGGGCGCGCGCTCTCCCCGGCCGACTATGGCATCGTGCTGGTCGCCTCCATCATCGCCGGCTTTTCTTCAACCGGCATGAACGGCATCGTCACCATTTCGCAAACCGCAATCGTCTGCGCCGTGCTGGGCTTGCCTTTCGAGGCCGCCTTCGTGCTCTTCGTCGCCATCGAACCGGTATGCGACACGCTGCGCACCGTGCTGCTGGTGCTCTCGATCAATGCGCTGGTCGCCCTGATCGCACCCCGTACGAGCCCAGATCGCGAGCCGGAAACGGCTGAGGATGGGGCTTCGGCCCCTTCCGACGTCGCACCGCAACCGCAATCCGGCGGGAGTTGAGCATGGTCGGGAGGCTACCGAATGTCGCTATACAACCGGCACAGCCGCCGCTCCTGGGCATTTTGGGCGGCATGGGGCCGCTGGCGACGGTCGATTTCCTCGGCAAGCTCACCCGCGCCCTGCCGGTCGGATGCGATCAGGAGCATCTGCCCTGGATCACCTTGAGCCAGCCGGGCATGCCCGACCGCAGCCGCGCCATCGAAAATGGCGACGATGGCCCGCTGCCTTACCTCGTCCAGGGCGTCACCTACCTCGCTGCGCAAGGCGTGCGGCTAATCGCGATTCCTTGCAGTACCAGCCACTACTGGTTCGATCGCGTGCAGCCGGTCACGCAAGTCCCGATCCTCCATATCGCCGACGCGGCAATCGAGGCCCTGCGGCAGCGAACCGATTGCGGCAAGGGGCCGATCGCGGTGCTCGCCACCCGCGGCGCCATCCGGAGTCAAATTTATGAGCGCCGTATATTGGCGGCGGGCTTTGAAGTTGGGCGGCTGGCGGAGGTCGACCAATGCGTGGTCGACGGGGTCATCCATGACGTCAAGGCGGGGAAGCTCGATCAAGCGAGCGACGACCTGCAGCGGCTTCAAGCAACGCTCAAGGCGCGAAGCGTTGCCACGCTGATCCTCGGCTGCACCGAACTGCCGTTAGTCTATCAAGGCGACTTGCCCGCCATCGATGTGACCTTGTCACTGGCCGAAGCTGCGCTGCGCCGCCTCGGCTATCTCACGGACGGGACTCGCTGCGGAATTTCCCGGCAGGCATCCGGAGCGGCCTCTTAAAAGCGGCCCACGCTGCGCCACCCGGCATCAACGCGCCTTCTCGGCCCATCGGCGCGCCAGATCGGGCGATGGCTGCTGCCCGAGCAAGCCGCGGGTATAAACCTGCGCCAGGCGCTGCGCAGCCGGCCGGTAGCCGACATTGGCCGCCTCGGTGAACCAGTGCAGCGCTTGGGCATTGTCCTGTGCGACGCCCTTGCCCTGCTCGTACAACCGGGCAAGATTGAATTGCGCCAGCCCAAAACGTTGTTCCGCGGCCCGTCGGTACCACTCGGCCGCCGCCGCGAAATCCTGGGTGACGCCTCGCCCTTCGGCGATCATGAAGCCAAGGTTGTTCTGCGCCAGGGGGAAATTCTGCTCCGCCGCCTTGCGATAGAGCGTTACCGCCATCGCATCGTCCTGCGTCACACCTTTACCGCGAGCATATAGAAAGCCGAGATTGGTCATTCCCGAGGCGTGGCCCTGATCGGCGGCTTTTCGATACCATTCCGCCGCCTTCGCCGGGTCCACTTGCACCCCCCGCCCGGTTTCATAAAAAGCGCCGATATTGTTTTGCGCCTGCGCGAAGTTCTGGGCAGCGGCCTTGCGGTACCACGACAGTGCTTGTACGTAATCGCGCGGCACGGCCAGGCCTTGTTCATAGAAATAACCGACCGAGGTTTGTGCAGGCGGATAGCCCTTGTCGGCGGCTTTGCGGTACCAGGAAAGCGCCTGCGCCAGATCTGCGGTGACGCCCTGGCCCTTTTCATACATAACGCCTAAATAGTTTTGCGCCCGGACATCGCCGCGCGCGGCGTCGGGCGCCATTTCCTTCATCGCCTGCGCATAATTGCCCCGTTGATACGCGGCGCGGCCAAGTTCCACATCGGCATGCGCCGTCAGTGCCGCCACCGTCAAACCGGCCAGAAGCCCAATCTTTACCATGAGCTGGTTCATTCCGCTTCCTTCTCCAAGAAACGAGGTTCAGCCGCAACCGCCGACAGCCGCGCTGCGCTTACCGCACCACGAAAATCGACCGGCGCCATGATATGAAAATAGCGCCCTGTATTTGCTTGCCTCGAAACGACGCTTGTGTTTCGAAAAGCCAAGGTAACTTTCAAAAATTTATCTATTATTACGTTAGTATAGTATTCGTTTCCGTGAACGGGTGGTCGACGGATCCGGACAAGCATTCAGTTTTTGCCAACAAACCGACACCTTCTGGGGGTGCAACATGCAAAGCAAGCGTAGCAATGAGCGTTTTTCTCTCCGTCAAGCCGGCCAGGGTATGACCGAATACATCATCATCGTCGCACTCATCGCCGTGGCCGCCATCGGCGTCTACAGCATGTTCGGGCAGACCATCCGCGGTCAGGTCTCCGGCCTCGCGGGCGAAGTCGCCGGCACCGGCGCGACTGAAGGCAAGAAGACTGCCGCGGATTCGGCGAAGAGCGCCCAGACCAAGGCGGCCGAATCCAAGGGCATGTCCAGCTACGACTCAGGCAACAAGTAGCACCGGCCCGGGCCATCTCCATGCAGCCATCCGCCCGCCGCCGCTGCGGCCGGATGGCGTATTGTTCTTTGGCCCGGACGCCCATGCCGCGGGTGTGACCTTGGCGTCGCCGCTGACCATGAGCCGCCAGCGCGGACAGGCGCTGGTGTTCTCGCTGATTACCGTCACCATCATCTTGCTGGTGATGGTGTCCCTGTACACCATGGGCCAGCAGTCGATCGCCAAGATGCGCCTGCAGAACACCGCCGACGCCGCCGCCTACAGCGCCGTTCTGGCAGAGGCGCGCGACTATAATTTTTCCGCCTATACCAACCGCGCCATTATCGCTAACCAGGTGGCCGTGGCGCAGGTGGTGGGCATCACTTCCTGGGCACGCAATTATTCAGGCACCTATAACGGCCCATCCTCGTGGGTCCCGCAGGTATTGACTTCGCTTGGCGGCCCACTGGCGAAAATTCTCTGGGATACCCCGGTGAAGCTCTACAAACCGGCCTCCAAGACCTTTATGAACGTCATGAATACCGCCGGGCCGATCACGGCAAAGCTGCTCGACGGCCTGATCGACGTGCTGCGCGTTGCCCAGATGGTCTATCACTACGGCACGGCATTGACGGTGGCGCAAACCATCGGCCTCTCGCCGGCCCAAGTGCTGAACAAGCTGGCCGGCGTGGATGCCACATCGCTGGGCCCGGTCCAGGATCTGTTGACCTTCAACGAGGCTTACAACGTCATCAAGCTGAACGACGCCAATGCCGATCTCAGCACACCGGGCACGATCGCGGCCATCGTTCACTTGGCGCAGTGGTTTACCTTCACCCAGAAGAAGGACCCGAACACCGCCGACCAGGACGGCACCAAGGGCGACCGTATGGCGCAGGTCACCATCGATTCTCTCGATGGCTTTTCCAAGAACCGTAGCACCAGGAATGGCGGGCCGACGAAGAATTTCCCCGAAATGATGTATCTGACGCCCTTCGTGGTCGATCCGACGCGCTTCATTCCCTATCAAAATGGGGCGCTGCTGATGTACCTGTGGCACCGCGGCGGCACCGAATTGAAACTCGCCAATAACCAGAAGAAGACCTGGAGCGCCATGGACGGCACGGGGTTTTTCGGCATCGCCATCTTCTGGATCAGCATTCTCGGCATTCCCATTCCCATCCCGATTCCCTTCCCCTTCATTCCCATGGGGTGGGGCGCCGCCCAATCCGGCCAAAGCAGCAATTTGAACCCGAACAACAACTTTGGCACGGCGACGGCGGATGCCTACGGCGGCGTTTACAACAATGTGAACACGGCCGGCGCCGCGGCGATTCAGCGCGGCAAGGGGGCTGGCAGCGTGCTCTCTTCCAGCTCCGGTCTGCGCACCTATTTCGATGTCAAGAAGGTCGACAAGGACAATCTGGTCGGTCCGGCGCTGATCCTCGAAGTCGAAAAGGCCGACAGCAAGATTCCGACCAGCAACAACATTTCCGGCGGCTCCTTGGCGCTGACCAACGGCACTCAAAGCGGCTACATGCGCAGCCTGACCAAGGCGGAAATCTATTTCTCGCGGCCAAAAAAACTGTGGGCGCGCAGCGACAGCAAGGCCGAACTCGGCAGCCTCTACAACCCCTACTGGCAGGCCCGGGTCGCCCCGAACAACTTCCTGGAAAAATACGCCTCGCTTTCCTATCACCTATGGTAACCAACGCCACCATCCGTCATGCCCGAGGCCAGGCGATGATCGAACTGCTGATCGTCGCGGCCTTCGTGCTGGTGCCGTTGTTCCTGGCAATTCCGCTGCTCGGCAAGTACCTCGACATGCGCGCCGCCGCGGTGCAGACCTCGCGCTATGCCGCCTGGGAACGGACGGTTTGGTACGGCGGCGACGCGGCTTCATCGCTCGGCTGGTTCGGCGTCTCCCGCCGCTGGCAAGCCAATGAAAAGACCGACGATCAGATTCGCCGTGAACTCGGGGTGCGCCACCTCTCGGAGACCACGGCCACCGATGCCTTTTCGAATGCCGACCGGAGCGCTACCGGCTTCAAGACCAGCACCAAAACCCTCTGGCAAGATCGCCGCGGCACCGCGCTCCTGGCCAACTACAGCGACATCGAGAACAACGTCGGCAGCAACCAGGCGCCGGGAACGCTGAACGTGATTCTCGACCCCATCGCCAATTTCGCCTCGACCCTCGGCCCCTTCGTGCTGGAAATGAAGGGCAATTACTCGGCGAAGGTGACGATCAAGGTCAAGGATATCGACTACGACCATTTCCTCTCCAAGAACTCGACGGCCAGCTTCACCGAAACCAATGTGCTGCTGGCTAACGGCTGGAGCGCCAACGGCCCGGACGATGCGAACAAGACCAGCGTCAAGCAACAGGCGAAGGGCCTGGTGCCAACCTCGATTTTCGCCGCCGAAATCGGTGGCGTAAAAGTCATGGACTACGTGCTGGGCGCCTTGTCCGTCTTCCTTCCGGAAGCCTCGAAGCTCGAGCCGGGCAAGATCGCGCCGGATGCCGTTCCCGCCGATCGGCTGAAATAACATGGCGAGCGCCCGCCTCCATCACCGGATTTTCCTAGTGGGCGCAGCCCTCGCGGCGACTTGCATGCTGCTCACCCCGAGCCTCCGGGCAGAGGAACTCGATTGCCCCAGCTTCGTAGAACCGAGCAAGGCCAAGCTGCAGTGGGTGGCGCCGTACATGATGTACAACGGCGTGCCGATGAGCATCAAGCGCTTCGACAGCGAACAAAAGCCGGAGGAAATACTCGCCTTCTACCGCCAGGCATGGCGCGGTACCGGCCCCGCCGCGCCGGTGGAAAATACAGTCGAACCCTGGCGAACCATCACCGCCATGCGCGGCCGATGCTTTTTCACCGTGCAGGTGCAGGCGGCCGGACCCGGCTCGACCGGCCTCCTGAGCGCAACCCAGGCGCCGGGACAGACCAAGGTCACGCCCGCTGACAAGGCTTTGCCGATGATGACGGGCAGCACTGTCCTCAACGATATCGACCATCGCGACGAGGGCAAGAGCGCCAGGACCATTCTGCTTTCCAACGGTTTCTCCGCCGAAACCAACGCCGGCTTCTACCGCCAGAACCTCGCCGACCGCGGCTGGAAGATGGTGAATAGCTATCAGATCAGCACCAAGCGCGGCCCGGGAATCACGCTGGTGATGAAAAAAGGCGCGGCCGAAGCCAGCCTCGTGATCACGCGCGAGGGCCAGCACACCATGGTCCTGGCCAACCTGGTGGAAAACCCATGACGACGCGCCTCATGCGATCAAGGCTGGTGGCGCCGCCCGCGCGCATGCGCGGGCAGTCGATCATCGAATACCTGGTGGTGCTGATGGTTGGCGTCATCGTCCTTGTGACCGGCAGCGATCCGCCGATCCAGAAGCTGGCGACTGCGATTCGCAACTATTACACCGACTATTCCTACGCTATTTCCGTGTCGTCGATGCCCAATTGCTTCAATTCGGCGGGCATGGGCCCGGTCTCGATCTCGATCGACAAATGCATTGACTTGAAGGATCCGGAATGGCCGATCGATATCTCCTTCAACTAGTTTTCAGGTCCGACGCAGTCCATTCGCAATTCCAACCTTAGGCAGGAAACCGAATTGAAACTCCAGCGCCCGAATATCAAGATCAACAAAACCTGGCTGATGTTGATCGTCGCCATCGTCCTCAGCCTGCTGACCGCATGGCTGTCGATGCAATATCTACGGTTCCGCGAACAGAGCATGGAAGCGGAAATCAAGGCGCGTACCCAGGACAAGGGGGGGACCGTCGCCGTGGTGGTGCCGATCAAGGCCCTGCCCCCGGGCACCCTGCTCGAGGAGAATCTGGTCGCCGCGCGCAACATCTCGGCGGATTTCGTCTATGAGGACACGATCACCGTGGCGCAGTTCGACGCCCTCAAGGGCCAGGCGCTGATCCGTCCGGTGGAGCGCGGCCGACCGCTGCGCAAGGCCGATGTCCGCGAGGTCTTCGCCGATTTTTCCGGCACCCTGAAAGCCGGCCGGCGCGCCATGACCATCGCCGTCGATGAAATGAACTCGGTGTCCCACATGGTCGAACCCGGCAACATGGTCGATCTGATGCTCGTCATTTCCAGCGGCCAGGAACCCGGCGGCAGCAATCAAACGGTCGTTCCCTTCCTCGACCAGATCAAGGTGCTGGCAACCGGTCAGAAGGTGACGCAGGATGACCCGGCCACCGCCAGCACCGAGCGGCGGCGCAGCTACAGCAACCTGACCCTCGAAGTCACGCCGACCCAAGCGGCGCGCCTGGCGCTGGCACAGGAACTCGGCAAGCTCCGCGCCGTGCTGCGCAACGAGAAGGACCGCCAGGAAGTCGATTTCGAGACGGTTTCGGCCAACAACCTGCTGGAAGACATCCGCGAGCGTGAGCGCGAGCGGCGCATGGCCCGGGCCGCCGAAAAACCGGCGGCGCGCGCTCCGTATTCCGCCTCCTACGTCGAGTATTTCATCGGTGGCAAGGGCGGGAGCGATGCGGTTGCACCGGTGATCAACGTGCCGATGCCCGCCAGCCTGACGCCGACGCCGGCCGGCCCGGCGGCTGCCGCGCCCACCGGCACCGCCGCCGCCCAGGCGGCGCTGCCGCAATCCCTGACCGATCTGATCAAGCTCAGCACCGCCAATAGCCAGAGTGCCGGCGGCAAACCCTCCAAATGACAAGCAGGTAGACCATGTCCAACCGATTTCTCGCCATTTTCTGCTGCCTTTTCGCGCTGGCCGGCGCGGCGCTCGCCCAAGACAAGGCATCCGACGCCAGGCCGCATGAAATATTGATGTTCGCCGGGGAGGTCAAAACGCTGCCGGTCGACCGGGTGCAGCGCATCGCCGTTGGAAACGGCAAGCTGATCACGACGTCGATTCTCAACAGCCAGGAACTGCTGCTGATTGCCGAAGCGCCGGGCGAGACCTCGCTGATCATCTGGTCCGGCAAAAACCGGCGCAGCGCTTACACCGTCCGCATCAGCCCGCGCGATTCCGGCGACGCCTATCGCAATGTCAGCGCCATGCTGGGCGGCATCAAGTCGATCAAGGTGACCCCGGTGGGCGCCAACGTCGTCATCACCGGCAGTGCCAGCAAAGAAGACCTGGCGCGGATCGCGGCCGTGACCAAGGCCTACCCGCAAGCGACCAGCCTCGTCTCCGAGGAAGAAATGTCGATGAAGAAGATGATTTACATGAAGGTGCAGATCATCGAGATCAAGAAGTCGCTCATGGAAAACATCGGCCTGCAATGGCCCGGTTCGGCTGCCGGCCCGATGCTCGGCTTTAGCGGCAATCTCGGCAGCAACATGCCGCAAACCCAGGGCGCGTTGAAGGGCATTCTGCCCATGCCGCACAGCGGGGTCGCCACCTATCTCGGCATATCCACGCTGATCAACACCACCATCAATCTCGGCAAGAACAACGGCGACGTCTATACGCTGGCGGAACCGGAACTGTCTGCGCGCAGTGGCGGCGAAGCCAAGTTCCTGGCTGGCGGCCAGATTCCGCTGCCCGCGACCTCCGCACTCGGCGGCGGCTCGGTGGAATTCAAGGATTACGGCATCCGGTTGGCGATCAAGCCGATTGCCGACAACGACGGCAACATCGTCGCCAAGATCCAGACCGAGATCAGCAGCATCGATTCCTCGGTGCAGGTGCAGGGCATCCCCGGCTTCCTGACCCGCCAGTCCGAGACCGAGATCAACGTCAAAGCGGGGCAAACCATCGTCCTGTCGGGCCTGGTCAATTCCGAAATGACCAACGACACCACCCGGGTGCCCGGCATTTCCAACCTGCCGGTCATCGGCCGCCTGTTCCGGTCCGACAACTTCAAATCGGGCCGCACCGATCTGGTCATCCTGGTCACGCCCAACGTTTTCGATCCGGCCTCGACCGTCAACCGCGAACGTGTGGAAAAAGGCATGGACATGCGTCAGCGTTTTGAGCGCAAGTTGAACAATCAGGACATCGTCGACTAAGGAACAGGCATGCTACGAATTGCCGTCATCACGCCGAAAGGCGTGCGCACCGAAGAGGAATGCACGATCGACAGCTGCACGATCGGCAAGAACGACGATAACCGCATCATCCTTCAAGGCTGGAGCGTCGGGCGCCGCCACGCAACGGTGCACCGCAAGAGCGACGGCGTGTATGTGGAGGACCACGGGGCTTCGGCCGGCACCAGCGTCGATGGCGTGAAGATCGAGGGCATGTTCGGGCCGCTGAAACCGGGCAACAAGATCACGATCTGCGACTACTCCATGGAGGTGCTGGACCTGGAGGATGAGGTCGCGTCACCTCCCGTCGATGCCGCGCCGGCACCGACGGCCGCCCCCGCCGCCGGCTGCGAGGAAGCCGACGAGGCGGCCGCTGCCGCCGCCGCTGAAATCGTCAAATTCCTCAAGCACCTGCATCTGCAGCTCATCAAGCAAATGGACCTGCGCCGGGTCGACGTCAACCGCCAGAGCGAAGAGGAATTGCGCACCAATACGCGCAACATGCTGGAAGAAATCGTTGCCGCCGACCGCAGCATCCCGCCGCATCTGGATCGCGCCATGCTGGTCAAGCGCGTCCTCGACGAAGTGGTCGGCCTGGGCCCGCTGGAAGACTTGATCGCCGATGAAACGGTTTCCGAAATCATGGTGAATAACCATGAGGAAATCTTCATCGAGCGCAATGGCAAGCTGCGCAAATCGGAAATCACCTTCACCAGCAACCAGGCGGTGCTCTCGGCGATCGAGCGCATCGTCACGCCCATCGGCCGGCGCATCGACGAAAGCTCGCCCATGGTCGACGCCCGGCTCAAGGACGGCTCGCGTGTGAATGCGGTGATCCCGCCGCTGGCCCTGAAGGGCGCCAATATCACCATCCGCAAGTTCTCGAAAAAGAAGCTTGCCGGCGAAGACCTGATCCGCTTCGGCTCGATGACTCCGGCCATCCTCAATTTCCTGAGAACCATTGTCGAGCAGAAGGCCAACATCATCATTTCCGGCGGCACCGGCTCGGGCAAGACCACGCTCTTGAACGTCATGTCGAATTACATCCCGGAAGACGAGCGCATCGTCACGGTCGAGGATGCGGCCGAACTGCAGCTCGGCCAGCCCAACCTGGTCGGCCTCGAATCGCGCCCGGCCAACGCCGAAGGCAAGGGGCTGGTCTCGATTCGCGACCTGGTCAAGAACTGCTTGCGCATGCGCCCGGACCGCATTGTCGTCGGTGAATGCCGTGGCGGCGAAGCCCTCGACATGCTGACGGCGATGAACACCGGCCACGACGGCTCGCTCACCACTGCCCACGCTAACACCCCGCGCGATTGTCTGGCGCGGATCGAAGTGATGGTGATGATGGCCGGCATGGATCTGCCGATCCGGGCGATCCGCGAACAGATCGCCTCGGCGGTGCGCTTCATCGTCCAGCAGAATCGCTTTTCCTGCGGCTCGCGCAAGATCACCCACGTCACCGAGATTACCGGCATGGAAGGCGACGTCATCCAGCTCCAGGACATCTTCCTCTTCAAGCGCGAAGGCTTCGGCGCGGACGGCAAGGTCAAGGGGCGCCATATCGCCACCGGCCAGATTCCGGAATTTTATGAAGAGTTGGCGGAACGCGGCCTGGAAATCGATTTCAGCATGTTTGCGGCGGAGGACAAGCGGTCGTGAACAACATCGGGCTGATACTGGCAGCGGTCGGCCTGCTGACCGCATTCACCGTCATCTGGCTGGTGATGCAGGGCATGCGCGCGGTGCTGGCGCGGCAGCGTTCGGAACTGGAAACCTCGACCCGCACGACGCTGGCCGACATGTTCATCTTCCTCGATCCGACCAAGATCTTCTATTACAACGTCGCCGCGCTCATCGCGCTGCCGACGCTGGTCTGGATCATCACCGACAATCCGGTGCTGGTCACCTTCACCGCCATCGCCACACTGATTCTGCCCAAGTACTACATCAAGACGCTGGTGACCCGGCGCATGAAACGCTTCGAGGAGCAGTTGCCGGACGCGCTGCTGATGGTCTCCGGCGCCATGAAGGCCGGCGCCAGTCTGACGGTGGCGCTGGAATCGATGGTCAAGGAGCAAAAGCCGCCGCTGGCCCAGGAGTTCGAGTTGATGCTGCGCGAGCAGCGCCTGGGCGTGGATTTCGACACCGCCCTGGTCAATATGGAAAAGCGCAATCCGCTACAGGATTTCTCGCTGGTGGTTTCGGGCCTGCGCATTTCGCGCGAAGTCGGCGGCAATCTGGCCGAGATCCTGGAGTCGCTGGCCCACACACTGCGCGAAAAAGCCATCATGGAGGGCAAGATCAGGAGCCTCACGGCGCAGGGCAAGATGCAGGGCATCATCATGTCCTGCCTGCCCCTGTTGATGATGGCCGCGCTCAACTGGATCGAACCCAAGGCCATGGGCGCGATGTTTACGACCCTGTTCGGCTGGGCGACGCTGACCGTGATCATCGTCATGATCGGCATCGGCTATCTGTTCATCCGCAAGATCACCACCATCGACGTCTGACATGATCCCCACCTCCCTCATTGCACTCCTGATCGGCATCATGGTCGGCGTGTCCTTTCTTCTCATCAGTTTCAGCGTCTCCAAGCTCAAGGCCGAGGTGCCGAAGGAAGAGCGGGAATACATGGACCCGCTGCCGCCGGTGCTGAAAACCACCTGGCCGGTCATCACCTTTCTCGAATACCACTTCGCCTCGCGTCTGCCGCCGGAATGGCTGGAAAAGGCCCACAAGCGCCTGCAGGAAACGGGCGTTGGCTACATTCTCACGGCCGAGCAGTATTACGCCGTGCGCATCTTTTCCACCCTCGTCGCCTTCTTGCTGACGCTGTTCTGCATGCATGCGCTCGATTATTCCTCGCCGATCCTATTGGCGGGGCTGACGCTCCTCGGCAACTACTATCCCCAGCTCTGGCTGCGCGACGTCCGTTCCCGGCGCGAAAAGGAAATCCTCAAGGCGCTGCCCGTCTATCTCGATTTCATCACCCTGGCGGTGGAAGCCGGCCTCAACCTCACCGGCGCCATCAAGCAGGCGATGGATAAGGGCCCGGCCGGCGCCTTGCGCAATGAATTCCAGATGGTCACGCGCGACCTGCGCGCCGGTGTGCCGCGCTCGGATGCCCTGCGCCGGATGGAAGCGCGCTTGAACATGAAAGCCATCACCAGCTTCGTCGGCACCGTCATCCAGGCCGAAAAGATGGGCGCGTCGGTCGGCGCGGCGCTCCGCGTGCAGTCGCAACAGCGCCGCATCGAGCGCTTCCAGCGCGCCGAAAAGCTGGCGATGGAAGCGCCGGTTAAACTCATTCTGCCGCTGATCGCCTTCATCTTCCCGGTGACCTTTATCGTCCTGGCCTTCCCGATCGTGGTTAAATTCATGCAGGAAGGCATGCTGTGAAATCCGGCGCCATTTACCTCGGCGAACGCTGCCTCCTGCCGCGGGTCTGGCAGGCGACCTCGGCCTGGGAACGCCTGCGCGGCCTTCTCGGACGCCCGATGCTGGCTGCCGGAGAAGGCTTCCTCATCCCGCGCTGCGGCATGGTGCATACCGTAGGCATGGCCTACCCGCTCGACCTCGCCTTTCTCGACAGCCGCGGCCGCATCCGGAAGTTGGCGTCGAATGTGGTACCCGCCCGCATGGCGGGCAGCCTGGCCGCCAGCCTCACCCTGGAGATGGCGCCCGGAACGCTGGCGCAAGCCGGCATCAAGGTTGGCGACGAGTTGAGTTTCCGGGAGGCGGCATGAGGCAAATGCGACGATTCATTGCCCAGGCCGCCCTCTTGTCCGCCTTGCTCCCGGCTGGCGGTTGCGCCCTGCTGCCGAACGAGCAAGGGAGCCTTTACGACCTGCGCCGGGAAGCGCAGGTCGCCTATGCCGGCAACCAGGACGAGCGTGCGGAAAAGCTGTTGCTGGGTCTATCCCGGGCCGCGCCGAACGATGGTGAAACCTGGTTCTATCTCGGCAACCTCTATGCGCGCTCCGCCCGCCCGGAACTGGCGACGCAAGCCTATCAGAAGGCCTTGATGCTCAACCCTGGCGATGCGCGCGCCTGGCACAACATCGGCGTCGTGCGCCTGCGCGAAGCCTGGGCGGCTTTTATCCAGGCGCATGGCCTGGTCGGCCCCGACGATCCCCTGCATGCGCGGCTGGAGGCCTTGATCGCCACCATGGAAAAGCTGCCGCTGGACGGCTTGCAACGCAAGGTGCCGCCCGCCGCTTCCGCAGGCAGTGTCAACCCCGGCCCTGCCCCCGAGAACAAGAAATGATGGCCACGCCGCCAGCCCCCGCTATCCGGGCGCAGCCGGCGATGCGCCGCCATTCGGCCGCATCGGGGCAGGCGCTGGTCGAATACATCTACGTCTTCCCCATCCTGATCATGCTGATTCTCGGCGCGATCCAGTTCGGTTTCATTTACCAGACCAAGGCGACCCTCAATTACGCCACCTTCAATGCCACCCGCCAGGGCGCACTCAACAACGGTTCGATGACCGCAATCGTCGACGGCCTCACCTCCGGCATGATGCCGATGTTCGCCCACAGCCAGACCAACGGTGGCAGCCGCAATCTCGCCCTGTTGAAGGATGCCTGGAAGAAAGCGAACACCGAGGTGACCAACACCAAGATCACCCAGATCACCATCGTCAATCCAACCTCGGCGGCACTTTCCGCCTATCAGGGGCAATCCGAAGCCGGCGACGAGATCCCGAACGACAACCTGATGTACCGTCCGACCGATATCGCCGGCGGCGGCATGAACATCCAGGACGCTAACCTGCTGAAAGTCCGCGTGACCTATTGCTACAAGATGGTCGTGCCGATTCTCAACAAGCTGATCTACAACCTCGCCATCGATCCGCCGCCGACGCCGGTCGTCGGCACCACGGCGGCCGACATGCTCGCTTCGACCGGCGGCGGCACCACGAGCAAGCGCTGCACCGACATTGCAGACGAATACCGCATCCCGGTCACCTCGGAGGCCATCGTGCGGATGCAGACGCCCTTCAAGAGCCCCGGCAAATGGGTGGGACCATGACCGCGCCGCCATTCGATCTGCCCGCCGCCGCGCCGGCCGATACGAAAAAGCCCGGCTTCCTGTCGCTGCGGGGGCGGCTCAACCGCGTCCGCTACATCGTCTATTGCCTGGCCACCATCGCGGCGCTGTTCGTTTTCATGATCCTGGCCGGACTGGCGCTGGTGCCTTCCGGCCAGCTCGGCCAACTGCTCTACATATCGATCAGCGTGCTCCTGCTGTATTGCGTCTTGCCGATCTGGTTCGCCATCCTGACGGTGCGCCGCGCCCATGATTTCAACCGCGGCGGCTGGATCGCACTGTTGCTGTTCGTCCCGGTCGTCAATCTCCTGTTCTGGTTCATTCCCGGCACCCCCGGCGCCAATGCCTACGGCGCGGCGCCGGATGAAGAATCGGCCGGCATGAAGCTGGTTGCCGTCGTGGTGCCCATCCTGCTGGTGGCGACTTTCCTCGCCAGCGGCGGCATCCACCTCTACCAGGCCGGCGCGCCGGCTGCACCGGAAACACCGCCCTCCACCACCTTGAAGCCCTACACCCCATGAAGACCGACCCGCACGCGGCTGCCGATTTCGCCCAGCGCTTTCCCAAAATCGCCGGGTCGCTGTCCGCCGAGCATCTGGCCGCCCTGCTCGAAGGCGCCACGATGCAGGACATCGCCGTCGGCCGCACCCTGATCCGCGACCGCATGCCGGTTGAGTTCCTTTACTTCGTGCTCGATGGCGAATTTGGCGTCTACATCGAGGATGCCGGCAAGGGCAAGCGCATCGCCACCGTGCGCCCCGGTGAATGGCTGGGCGAAGTGTCGGTTTTGAGCGGCGAATTCAAGGCCAGCGCCACCATCGTGGCCGAGACCGATGGTCGGGTCATGCGGATTCATCACAAATCCTTCGAATCGCTGATCGCGCAGAACGAGGCGGTTGCCAAGGCGCTCCTCGATCAATTCATCGACCTGATGGCCAAGCGCCTGCGTGCCGAATCCTGAATCGGCATCACCTCACGCATTGGAAAGCCCGATATGGACTTGAAAATTTTCCTCAAAAACCTGCCGGCATTCGAGGATTTCAGCCCGCCGCAGTTGGAAGCCTTCGCCGCCCAGCTCACCGTGCGCGACCACGAGGCCGGTCACACATTCATTCATCAGGGACAGCAGGGCGAGGCACTGTATCTCCTGCTGCGCGGCGTGGTGCGCATCACCCGGCATGACGCCGAAGGCGGCGATGAGTACGAGCTGCGCGAAGTTTGCGATGGCGAGATGTTCGGCATCCTTTCGCTGGTCGACAATCTGCCGGCGGCTTCGACCTGCGCCGCGGTCGGTCCCGGCCAGACCGCAGCGCTCTCTCGCGAAGGCTTCGCCAAGCTCTTCCAGGAGGCCTCGCCGATCGGCCGCCATCTCCAATACATGATCGCGGTTCAGATGGCGCGCGACCTGCAGGATGCCAACCGCCGCCTGCGCGAAGCGCTCTCCGCATAGTCAGGGCCGCCCGCCATCGTGCCCATTTTGCGTCCGCTCCCCATCGCGTCTTCGCCGGCCCGTGCGCCGCGCCGGTGGCTGGGCGCATGGCTGCTGCTGCAAGCGGTGCTGCCGGCCTGGGCGGCGGATGCGCCGCTGACGCCGGGCAGCGTGCAGGACACGATGGAACCGGCACGCATGCGCCTGCCGGCGACGCCGGCGCAGGTCGTGATGCCAGTTCAGCCGAAACCTTCGCCGCATGATCCCCGGGCACGCCGCTTCCAGGTGCATGCGTTCAACATGTCGGGCAACACGGTGTTTTCCAGCCGCACCTTGAAGACGCAGCTCGAGCGCTTTCTCGACATGGAGTTGAATCTTTACGATTTGAATCTGGCTGCCGACACCATCACCGCCTTCTACCAGGAGCGCGGCTACCCGCTGGCTCGCGCGGTGATCCCGCCGCAGCGCGTGGTCGATGGCGCGGTGACGGTACGCATCGTCGAGGGCCGCATCGGTAAGGTGTCGTTCACCGGCAACCGCCGTCACAGCGCCCACTTCCTGGCCGCTCGCACGGCGCCGCTCGCACCGGGAACGCTGGTCACCGGCGAGGCGCTGGAGCGCAGCATGCTTCTGCTCAACGACATCCCCGGCTTGTCGGCCAAGGCGGTGCTCGACCCCGGCACAGAATTCGGCACCACCAATGCCGAGGTCCGCGTCATCGAAAAGCTGGTCTCCGGCAACGTCGGCATCAACAACCATGGCCGCCGGGAAACCGGCCAGAACAAGGCGGAAGTGGCGCTCAATCTCAATTCCCCCTTCGGATTCGGCGATCAGTTGGCGTTTTCCGGGTCGAGCACCGAGCATAAGCTGGTGCGCTATTGGAAGTTTGGCTATTCCGCGCCCCTGAATACCGACGGCACGCGGATCGCATTCGGCAGCTCGCGCGCCCAGTACGATGTTTCCGGCGCGCTGGCGGCACTCGGCATCACCGGAGAAATCCGCACCGCCGACATTACGATCAGCCACCCGTTCCAGCGCACACGCCACACCAGCCAGTGGTTCAATGTCGGCGTCAAGCAGAGCCATTTGACGCAAACCGCGCTCGGCGTGCCGATCTCGGACCACAAGATCAATGTGTTCAACCTCAACTACCTGCTGAACCATGTGCATGAGGACACTTCGGTCACGAGCGCGAGCCTGTCGCTGGCCACCAATTTCAAGGGCGTGAAAACGCCGCAACAGCGGGATGCGCTGTTTGGCCGCCTGGAAGCCGACGTCAGCCACACCACGCCCTTCTTCAAGGAATGGGATTTCTACCTGCGCGGCAACATGGTCTACAGCAAGGACATGTTGCCGGACACCGAGAAATTCTCTCTCGGCGGGCCGGGCAGCGTCCGGGCTTTTCGTCCCTCTGAGGTGCGCGGCGATACCGGCTATCTGGCGACCGCGGAATTGCGCCATCCATTCGCATTGGCCGGCCGCATGGGCGTCTTTCGGCTGACGGCCGACATGGGCCAGGTCATCTACAAGATGCCGGGATACAGCGACAGCAGCGACCGGCTACGTAGCGCCGGTTTTGGCACCAGTTTCTATCCCTTTGCCGGAACGGCGTTGTCCTTCGATTTCGCGCGAAAAATCGGTTCATCCGGCGCCAGCAACGAGGGCAAGCGCCAACGATTCTGGATCAGCATCAATGGCAGCTTTTAAGCCCAAAAAGCGCGCGCTGGTTCTCGCCCTGGCCTTGCCCTGCTGGGGCGTCGCGCTCGCGCAACTGCCGACCGGCGGAACCGTCACCGGCGGTTCCGCCACCGTCTCGCAATCCGGTGCCAACCAGACCATCACCCAGTCCACGCCCAAGGCGGTGATCGACTGGCAAAGCTTTTCCATCGGCGGCGCGAACAGTGTCGTGTTCAAGCAGCCCAATGCCGCGTCGGTCATCCTCAACCGCGTGGTGGGTTATGACCGTTCGACGATCCTCGGCAGCCTCTCCGCCAACGGCCAAGTTTTCCTGGTCAATCCGGCCGGGGTGTACTTCGGCGCCGGGGCGACCGTCGACGTGGGCGGCCTGGTGGCCACCACCCTGAATATCTCCAATGACGATTTCCTGGCCGGGCGCTTTGCGTTCAACCGCGCCGGCATGCTTACTAAACGGGGTGACGTCGTCAATGCCGGCATCCTCCGCGCGAGCGACGGCGGCTACGTGGTGCTGGCCGGCGACTATGCCGCCAACAGGGGCGTGATCCAGGCCCGGCTCGGTACCGTGGTGCTGGCCGCCGGCAGCAAGATAACGCTGGATATCGCCGGCGACAGCCTGATCAACTTCGCCGTCAACGAAAAAACCGCGGCCGAACTCTCCGGCGTCGAAAACAACGGGCAATTGCTGGCCGACGGCGGCCGCGCCATCATGACGGCGGCGGTGGCGCGCGACATGGCGGCGGCGACCGTCAATAACACTGGCCTGGTGCGGGCGCAGGGGGTCGAGGAACGCGACGGCGTCATCATCCTCTCGGCCGACGGCGGCAATGCGCAGGTCTCCGGAACACTGGATGCCTCCGGGCGGACGGCAGGTCAGAAGGGCGGCAGCGTCGACGTGCTGGGCGAGCGCGTGGCGCTGGTCGATGCCGCCCGGATCGATGCTTCCGGCGACACCGGCGGCGGAACGGTGCGCATCGGCGGCGGCTTCCAGGGCCAGGGGCCGCAACCGAACGCCAACACCGCCTATGTCGGCAAGGACACCACCATTACCGCCGATGCCATCAGTCGCGGCGACGGCGGCAAGGTGGTGGTCTGGTCGGATGACCTGACCCGCTACCACGGCAGGATCTCGGCGCGGGGCGGCGCACAGGCCGGCGACGGCGGCGAGGTCGAGGTTTCCGGCAAGGCGTTGCTCGATTTCAACGGCAAGGTCGATACGCTGGCACCAAAGGGCCGCGCCGGCAAGTTGCTGCTGGACCCGTCCGATATCGAAATCCTCCAGGCCGTCGACCCAGCCACCGCCGACATGACGGCAAGCTCGCCATTCCAGGATGCCACCGACAATGGCGGCACTTCGCGCATGACGGTGGGGGCGCTGGAAGCCGCGCTCAACAGCGGCAACGTCACGGTCACTACCAGCACCGCCGCCGGCACCGCGCCCAAGGGCGGCACAATCACCATCGACGATGGCGGCGGCGGTGGCGTGCAATGGGGCGCGGCCACGACGCTGCGGTTGCAGGCGAACAACCAGATCGTCATCAAGTCGAATGTCGAGGGCTACAACGGCAGCATCGTCATGAGCGCACCCGGTGGTGCCTCGCAGAGCGCTGGCACCGTCATCGGCGCCAATTCGCTGCTCATTTCCGGTGGTGGCGCCTGGGATCTGGCAGGTGTCGGCAGCAGCGGCTTCATCAATAGCTGGAACAAGGTCAATACCTTTGCCGCCAATCTGAATGGCGGGCTATTGCGCTTTTCCAATGACAAAAACTTTACCGTCGGCACGGTGGACGGCTTTTCCGGCATCACGCAGACCAATGGCAGCACCCAGCTCTATCTGGATCGAAACAGTGCCGCTTTGACACTGGCGCAGAACATCGATACCGGCAGCCTCTACATCCGTGCCTCCGGCGGAACGAACCAGACCGGCGGCGCCATTACCGCCAGCAGCATGGCGGTGGTCGGCGGGGCAGCGAGCCTGACAAGCAGCGGCAACAACCTTTCCACCATCGCCGCTTCGGTCAATGGCGCCTTCAGTTACACCGACACCAACGCGGTCACGGTGGGCAGCGTCTACAGCGTCAATGGCATCAGCACCGGCAACGGCAATGTCACGATCAACACAGGCAACGCCACAGGTTTCGACAAGACCAAACTCCCCGACGGCACCAATCCCGCCAGCCTGACCCTGAATCAAAGCATCAATGCCGGCGTCGGGACGGTGCAGCTCACCGTCGGCGAAGGCGGTGTTTACCAGCGTCGCGACTTGAACGCTTCGAATCTGCCCGATCCCGCTGGTTCGATCACCGCCGGCAGCCTGCTGCTGCGCGGCAACAGCGCGACGGCGGTTGCGCCCTTTGTCCTCAACAACGCCAACAACCTGGTCGGCACCCTCGCCGCGTCGACCAACGGCTCGGTCAGCTATACCGGTGGCCCGCTGACGGTCGGCACCGTCAATGGCACCTCCGGCATCACCACCACTTCCAATACCATCGTCGTGCCGGCCGGCGTTGACGCCACCGGCCAAGCGACGCCGGACATTTACAACGACAACAACGTGTCGCTGTCCATCGGCGGCAATCTCAATATCAACCAGAACATCAATGCCGCCACCACCACCGGCTCGGGCGTAGTGTCGATCGGCATCGGCGGCGATTTCACCGCCCGCACCGCGCCCGGCAAGCGCATCGAGGCCAATACCCTGGGCGTTTTCGGCGATGACCTGAAGGGCACTTTCTACATCGAATCGAAGGCATCGTCGCTGGCGGCCGCCGGCGGCAAATTGATGTGGATCGACAATTCCGCCCAGACCGGCACCCTCAACGCCATCGGTATCGGCGCGCCGGCGGCGAACGCCAGTGCCAGTAGCGGCGGGGGTTCGGTCTCGGTCGACAGCGCCAGCAAGCCGGTTGGCAACTTCTACCTCCAAACCGGCGGCGCGCTCAATATCATCAAACTGATCAGCAAGGGCGATACCTTGCTGCTGCGCGCCAATTCGCTGGACATTCTGATCGACGCGACCACTGCCGATGGCGCGAAAATCTTGCTGCAACCCTTTACCAGCACCAACAGGATCGGCATCAACAACGGCACCGACAGCGACTTCACCGCCGACACCAATTACGACGCGGCGACGCTGCTCAAGTTCGTCAATCCCACCGTCACGTTCTACATCGGCACCGCGCCGGAGTCGATCCGCAACGATGCGAACATCCATTCAAGCGCCAAGAACATCCAGGCCGGCGACATCCATATCGGTTCTGACGGCGCCTTCAACCTCGGTTATCGCAGCCTTTCGGCGCAAACCTCCGGCAGCATCGTCGCCCACAATGTCGGGCCGCTGTACAACCTGCGACTGGTCGCGCCCAACCTGACTATCCATTCCTTCGACACATTCGGCCCGCAACTGCATTTTTTCAGCAACAACTTCAGCCTGCCGAATCCAACCTCGAGCTACGTCAACCCCAATAAACCGAAAATCACGCTGCGCACGTTGAACGACGAAACCGTCTGGATCGGCATCGCCCCCTCGTCCAAGTCCCGCCCGGACGAAAAGGAAATCCGCTCCACCACCATCGTCAAGCTGCCCGACGGCAGCACCATCATCATCAGCGGCAGCACCGATTACCCATTCCCCAGCGGCGGAGCCGGTTACGGCGACATTCACATTCCCTGGAACGACAGCCTCGGCGTTTCGCTAGGCAACCGCAAACTGATCTTGTCCACCGGCAAGAACATCTACACCTATGGTGCCACGCCGCAATACACCAAGGAAACCAATGGCGGGACCAGCGGCGGCCTCTGGAATGGCTGCACCAACCTGACCGTATGCAAGAGTGAAAATCCGAGTCCCTACCCCGATCCCATCCCGCCGGATGGCGGCGGCGGCGGGGGCACCACTCCCGGCGACCCGGGAGATCCGGGCGATCCCGGCGGTGGCGGCTGTAAAGGCTGCCCCCCGGCGCCCCCCAACACGGATCCATTTCCGCCCGAGACCAAACCCAGCACCGACGGCACCGATGGCGGCGGCGCGGGCGGCGACGGTTCAGGAACGGACGACACCGGCGATGGCACCGGCGGCGGTGGAGACGGCGGAACCGGAACCGGCGGCGGTGGCGGCGGAACTGGCGATGGCGGTTCGGGGGATGGCTCCGGTGGGGATGGCTCGGGCGGTGGCGGCACCGGTGACGGCGGCGATGGCTCAGGGAGCGGTGGCGGCGGAACGGGCGATGGCGGCGCGGGCGATGGCTCGGGTGGCGGTGGTTCCGGCGGCGGTGGCTCGGGCGGTGGCGGTACCGGCGACGGCGGCGATGGTTCAGGGAGCGGTGGCGGCGGCACCGGCGGTGGCGGCGCGGGCGGTGGCGGCGCGGGCGATGGCTCCCGCGGCGGGGGTGCGGGCGGTGGTGGCTCCGGTGACGGCAGCGATGGCTCCGGGAGCGGT
>JAPUEC010000188.1 GCA_027492775.1 Rhodocyclaceae bacterium | reverse complement strand
ACATCATGCGCGGCTGCTTCGGCGGCTGCACCTTCTGCTCCATCACCGAGCACGAAGGGCGCATCATGCAGAGCCGTTCGGAAGGCTCGGTGCTGCGCGAGATCGAGGAAATGCGCGACAAGACGCCCGGTTTCACGGGCGTCGTCTCCGACCTTGGCGGACCGACCGCCAACATGTACCACTTGAAGTGCAAAGACGAGGCCATCGAGTCGGCCTGCCGTCGTCTTTCCTGCGTCTTCCCGGACATTTGCCCCAACCTCGGCACCGACCATACGCCGTTGATCAATCTCTATCGCAAGGCGCGCACGCTGCCCGGCGTCAAGAAAGTGCTGGTCGGCTCGGGGTTGCGCTACGACCTCGCCGTGCGTTCGCCCGAGTACATCAAGGAACTGGTGACCCATCACGTCGGCGGCTACCTAAAGATCGCGCCGGAACACACGGAGGAGGGGCCGCTCTCGAAGATGATGAAGCCCGGCATGGGTGCCTACGACCGCTTCAAGCAGTTGTTCGAGCGCTTTTCGCGCGAAGCGGGCAAGGAGCAGTACCTCATTCCTTATTTCATCGCCGCCCACCCGGGCACGACCGACGAGGACATGCTCAATCTCGCCCTCTGGCTCAAGCGCAACGATTTCCGCCTCGATCAGGTACAAACCTTCCTGCCGACGCCGATGGCCATGGCGACGACCATGTACCACACCGAAAAGAATCCGCTGCGTCCGCTCAAGGCTGGCGGCGAAGCGGTGGAGGTGGTGCGTTCCGGACGCCAGCGCAAGCTCCACAAGGCTTTCCTGCGTTATCACGACGCCGAAAACTGGCCCATCCTGCGCGAAGCCTTGCAGGCGATGGGCCGCGCCGATCTCATCGGCAACGGCAAGCGTCACCTGGTCCCGGCCTGGCAACCTGCGGGAACCGGCGAAAAGCATCGCCGCTTTGGCGAAAAACGCACAGATCGCGCCAATGCGCCTCCACGCCGGCCGGCCCCAGTGCGCGCGCGGCGGCAAAGCAGGTAGGATAATGGCGTAAGCGCTCGCCCTGGGGCGAGCACCAGAAGCGATCATTGGGCTGGACATGACCGAACCGGAAGAACCCGTTGTTGTTGCTGCGCCCGTCGAAGCCGCACCGCCGCAAGGCATCGTGCTCAGCCGGCGCGTCGCCATCATCGGCGCCGGCGTCGTTTTGGTGGTCATGACGGGGCTAGTCGCGGCTCTGGTTTATGTCAGCCGGGCGGCGCCAAAGAAAGTGGAAGAGATCAAACCGATTACTTCCGTGCAACCCGCAGCGCCTGCGGCCGATGCGGCGGCGTTGAAGCAGGCAGCAGAAGCCAAAAAACAGGAGCTGCTGCAAATGCATGCGCGCGTGCTGCAAAGCGACTCGACCGGCGTGATTCCCGATTTTCCCAAGGTCAGGACGTTGCCAAAGAGCCCTTCCATGCCCGAAGCGATACCGACAGCGCCCGCAGCGGCGATGAAGGGTGCCCCCGGGCCGGCCACCACGCCCAAGCCCGAAGCGCCCAAAGCCACGATTCCGGAAAAGCCCCAGCTCACACCCCTGGGCAGCGAGGGCCTGGGTGTCTCGAAAGAAAACCTCGGCGGCTTGCTCCCCGCGATTGAAGCCATGAATGCCATGGACGGTCGCAAGAGAAAGCCGCAGGAAAAATAAGCTTCGTTGCCTTGCCGGGAAGGCGGATGGGCAACCCCGCGCCACTGCGTTTCTCATCCGATCCGCAAGCGACCGGGAAAGCTTGCGGCATCTCCTGCCACCGGCCGTCCAGCCCGCACTTCTCCCACATCGCATCTGTTCGAACCTCGCGCCTGCCCAGGGGCTGACGAAACGCCGATGGCATGAGGCGCATGTGCCCCCGGGCGCGATCCTTGCCCCATTGCAGGCACCCCAATATTCAGGAGAAAGGCAATGGAGAACGAGCGCCCCGGAGAAGAACCGTCTTCTGGGCCGGATGCCTTTGCGGGCAGCCTATTTCCCCTGCCGGTCGGTTACCGCCTCGGGCATTACACGATCCAGGCGATGATCGGCGCCAGCGCTGAAGACATCACTTATCTGGCCGCCGACGATACGACGCGCGAAGGGACCGCGATCATCAAGGAATATTTTCCCGATGAGACGGCCATGCGCCTCAGCGACCAGACTGTTTCCTCCATTTTGGAAGCGGATGAGCAAAAATTCCGGGACGGCCTCGAGCGCTTCAAGGAAGGCACTCCGGCGGATAGGACGGCCTCGGGGCGAAGCCGAGTAAGCCGGGTATTCGAGGCCAACAATACTGCTTACCGGGTGCTCGATCAGTCGCGACAAACGCGCAAGGCCAGCGGATGGCGCTATTTCGCCATCGGCGCCGGTGCCGCGCTGACTCTGGTCGTGCTGGGCGCCGGAATCTACTGGTTTTCCGGTAGGCGTACTCCGCCACCGAAGCCTTCCTTGGCGGCGGCGCCGGTGGCGTCCCCAGCAGCGCCACCCGCAGCGTCGCCCGTAGTGCCACCCACAATGCCACCCACAATGCCACCCGCAGTGTCACCCGCAGTGTCTCCGATGGAGCCACCCGGAACGCCACCCGGAACGCCACCCGGAGCACCACCCGGAGCACCACCCGGAGCACCACCCGGAGCACCACCCGAACAACCGGCAGCGCCACCTGCGGTGCCATCGCTAGCGCCATCCGCAGCGCCACGCACAACGTCATCCGTAGCGCCGCCCGTGGCACCGCCAATGCCTTCGAGCCTGACGCCGACGACCACAATCTCGACCACCGCGCCCGTGACCACGACGCTGCCCACGACCACACTCCCGCCGGTTACGGCGCCCGCCCGGAGCGTGCCCGGCACGAAGGCCGCCACTGAACATCCGGCGGTGGCCAAACCTGTGCCGCCAAAATCTTCAAGCAAGCGTCCGATCACCGAAACGGCGTCCAAGAAGACCAAGGCCGTCGCGGCGGAACCGCTAGCCAAAGGGCCGAGCGCATTCCTGATTTTGGATGTCGAGCCTGCGGGCCGGATTTACGTCGACGGCAAGATGGTCGGCAGCACTCCGCCGCTGACGCGCGTGCCGGTGACGCCGGGGCGGCATCGTGTCGAAATTCACGGCAGTTTGCCGCCGGGTATCTACTACTATCGCGTCAATCTCGGCCCCGGCGAAAGCCAGCCGTTGTCGGCCCGCTTCGAGCCCTACAATTAGCGTTCTACGCGAGTGGCCTTGGTCGCGGTCGGCGTTTCGAGAAAGGCGTTGATGATTTCGCCGCAGCGGGCCGGCGCTTCGAGCAGAACGCCGTGGGTGGTTTCGGGAATCTCGACCAGGGCGCCGCGCCGGAGTTTGGCGAGGAAGGCTTGCGCGTCGGCAGCGGTCAGAATGTCGCTGAGAGCGCCACGGACGATCAGCACCGGAACATCGATTTGCGGCACTACCGCGTTCAGCATGACGGCATCGCGGACGAAGCTTTCGGGTCCGGCCTGCCATATCCTGCGGTCGTAGGAAGTCACCATCGTGCCGTCCGCCGCTTGCGTCCAGCCGTAGCGGATGATGCGTTCGATATAGTGCCTCGAAACGCCGGCATAGGCCTTCGCGTAAAACGCATCCAGCGCTTCACGCGAGTCAAACGATTGCGGAAGCAGCGTTTGGGCTTTGCTGATTCTTTCCAGCCCGGCGGGATCGACATCGGGCCCGACGTCGATCACCACCGCTTTTTTCATCCAATGGCCGTATCGACTGGCGAGCAGCAAGCCGATGCGTCCACCCAGCGACATGCCGATGAGGTCGAAGGGGCCGGCGACATGGGCTTCTATGAAGCGGCCGATATCGTCGGCATAGTTCGTGAGCGAGTAGGGCTCATCGCTACGGAAACTCTCGCCATGCCCCCGAAAATCCAGGGCGAAAATTTCGTAATCCTCGGTGATGAAGGGAAGGAATTCGTCGAAAAATTCGGCCCGCGAATTCACGCCGTGCAGCAGGATCAGGCGGGGCTTGCCGGCGTTGCCGTTGGTGAGATATCTCAGTGCTTTTCCGGGCGCCACTTCGAAATAACTGACAGTCATGGGGCGGGCGGAGGTTGCGGAGTTGGTGTTCATGGCGTGGCCTGAAGGAAGGTTTCGAGGATGCGGTTGAACTCTTCCGGCTTCTCTTGCATGAAGATATGCGCGGCGTTATCGATGATGGCCAGTTGGCCTTTTTCGCCAATGCCCTCGACCAGTGTATGGGCGTTTTTCACGGGCCAGACGATGTCGTCGCGCCCATGTATGACCAGCGTCGGAACGGCGATTTCCTTCAGCCACTCGTAGTAGGGCCGGGGATCGAAGCAGGCCATGAGCTGCGCCTTGTAGGCGTAGGCCGGCTGGGCGGCGGTTTTCCGCTCCAGGTACAGGTCCCGCACCTTGGGATGCGTGCGCACGAATTCGGGATGGTAGAAAACGTCGAGAATGGTCTTCACCCGCTCTTCCGGCGTCGCGCCCGGATTGCCCAGCCTTTGCATGACATCCGGCGAGGCGATGGTGATGTGCGGGTCCGCCGCCGATACGCCGGTACAGGCCAGCACCAAGCGTTTGACGCGATCAGGGTAGTCGTGGACGAAGGCCTGGGCGATGAGGCCGCCCATCGAGGCCCCGACAAGATTGACGGGCTGGTCGATACCGATGGCGTTGAGCAGGTCGTGCAAATCCTTGGCGAATATCTGCATCGAATACGGGCCCTCCGGCTTGTCGCTACGCCCGGCGCCGCGATTGTCGAGGGAGATGGTCAGATAATTCTTCTGGAAGTGGCGAAGTTGGTAGAACCACAACTCGGTGGTGCCACCCAGGCCAGGGAGAAAGATCAATGGCTCTCCCGAGCCGGACGCTTCGTAATACAAATTAATGCCGTTGGCTTGCGCTTCAGCCATGGTGATCTCCCTTTTCTGGTTTTTCCGGCAGTCCTGGCGACGACTGCGGGATTTGCTTCAATTGTGCCGTTTTTCCCCGCCGCGATCCTGACCAGATTGCAAAAAAAGCCAGCCCGAAAGGCCTCAGTCCGCGCGTTGCCGCAACCTGATCGCCGATGTTCCGGCGGAAGAGGGTCGGTTTTCTGCGCGACGGCTGTTGTTGGCCTCGATGCGAGGCGGTTTCCCCGGGCCCTGATAATCGGCCGTGACGACCATGCCATGGCGAGGCGCGAATAGAACGGCGGGATCGCCCACCCGGAAAAGGAAGGGCAGCGAAACGATGGCGAATCCGTCCGCGGTCTGGACCAGTCGATGCACGGCAAAATGCAGATGCGGCCCCGAAGAGTAACCGGTCGAGCCGGCCAGCCCGATGCGCGTTCCGGCGCTGACGCGCTGGCCGGGCCGAACCAATACGCCGGATGGGGCGAGATGCGCGTAGGTGGTGATGGCGCCGTCTTCGTGCAAGATGCGGATCTCGTTCGCGCGCGAAAGCAGATCCGGATGCTGCGCACCCCGGATCTGGCTGGTCTGCGTATAAACCACCACGCCGTCGCGCGCGGCTACGAGCGGCGTGCCTTCTGGCATGGGAATGTCGATCGCCTGCCGGTTTTCCGGCGAAGCATGCGTCGTGATCGGGCCGCCGGGCGCCTGGCCGATGCGAAAGCTCAAGCCATCCTCGAACGGCAGCCGGTAAGCCGCTTCCGGGCGGGGCGAGGCGGTGTAGTCGCCGATGGCCCAACGATATTCGAGATTGAACGAATAGCGCACGCCCGGCTTGGCGCCGTGAATGCGCGCCAACTGCACTGGGCCGCTATGAGGCGGAACGACCACGAGCAAGGGAAACGCCGGTGCGGTGACGACGGATTTTCCATTCGCCAATATCGCCTTGACCGAAACCGGGGCGGCACCGTCGTTTTGGGCGATAACTCGGAATCCCTCGCTGTCGCGCCTGGTTTCCAACTTCAATGGGTAATCCTCGGCGGAGAAAGCGTAGAGGGATATCAGTGCCAGGGCGAAAAAGAGAGCGCGCATGGCGCTTGGAGCGCTCTAGTAGGGGATATGTTCGCCGTCGGCCAGCCAGTGCTTCAGGGGTTCATCCGCGCCGGGCAAGGGGAGGTGGCGCGAGGGGATGCGGCGCTCGTCCGCCGGCAGGCGCAATTCGTCGTAAAGCGCGGCGTCGCAGAAGCCGATAGCGGCGGCTTCATGACGAAGGTTGGCGAAGACGATGCGCTCGATGCGCGCCCAGTAGGCGGCGGAGAGGCACATCGGGCAAGGCTCGCTCGAAGCATAGAGGATGCAGTCCGACAGGTGAAAGCGCTTGAGTCGGGCGCTGGCCGCGCGCAGAGCGAGAATTTCGGCGTGGGCGGTCGGGTCGTGATCGACGACCACCCGATTCCACGCTTCGGCAACAATCTCGCCCTGATGGACGATCACCGCCCCGAATGGCCCGCCATCGCCACGCCCGCCACCGATGTCGGCAAGCGCAATGGCACGACGAAGAAATACATCATCCATTCAGTACGTTAATCGCGAATATTCGAGTTTTGCTCGAAGTTTACAAGCTCGACCTTTGGCGCCGGTTGCCAACCCGGCTGGCGCGTCTCCGCCACTACATTGGTAAAGATGCCGCCACGCACGAAGAAGCGGGCGGTGAGCCGCATGAAGCGCGGGGAAATCGCCTTGGCCAGATCGTCGAGGATCTGGTTGGTCACTGCCTCGTGGAAGCAGCCTTCGTTGCGGAACGACCAGATGTAGAGTTTAAGGCTCTTCAATTCGACGCAAAGCCGGTCGGGAATGTAATCGAGAGTGAGGGTGGCGAAATCGGGTTGGCCGGTTTTCGGGCACAGGCAGGTGAATTCCGGAATCTGCATGTGAATGTGATAATCGCGGCCCGGCGCCGGGTTCGGGAATGTTTCCAGGGTCTTGCTGGCTTGGGTGGTCATGCGGTGCAATCGATGAAATGGGCAAAATGCTATTATAGCCGCCCACAGAAGCCGCCACCGAAGGCGGCTCGCCCGTTTGGTGCAAAAGCTTTTCATCACGGAGAAAACGAAGAAGACGGAGATCGCAGGTATTGCTTGGATACCCGGAAAGCCGCCAGGGCTTTCGCCGATTCCCCGCCAACAATTCGCAACTGATCGATGCGCCTGACCAAGCTCAAACTCGCCGGCTTCAAATCCTTCGTCGATCCTACCTCGGTGACGCTGCCCGGGCAGCGGGTCGGCGTCGTCGGGCCCAACGGCTGCGGCAAATCCAACATCATGGATGCCGTGCGCTGGGTGCTGGGCGAATCCAAGGCTTCCGAACTGC
>JAPUEC010000187.1 GCA_027492775.1 Rhodocyclaceae bacterium | reverse complement strand
TCCATATCGATATCGACCCGTCGTCCATTTCCAAGCGCGTCAAGGTCGATGTGCCCATCGTCGGCAATCTGCCCGACGTTCTGGACGAGATGCTGAAGCTTGCGGCTGTCGGATTCAAGGCGCAGCCGGAGGTGGCGGGATGGTGGAAGCAGATCGAGGAATGGCGCGGCCGTGATTGCCTGAAATACAGGCAGGTAGAAAAAATCCTGCCGCAATACGTGGTTGAAAAGCTCTATGACGTGACGGGCGGCGATGCCTTCATCACCTCGGACGTCGGTCAACACCAGATGTTCGCAGCGCAATACTACAAGTTCGACAAGCCGCGCCGCTGGATCAACTCCGGCGGTCTTGGCACCATGGGCGTCGGCTTGCCTTACGCCATGGGTGTCTGTTTCGCCAATCCGGGTGCGCAGGTGGCCTGCGTCACCGGCGAGGGTTCCATTCAGATGTGTATCCAGGAATTGTCGACGGCGCGGCAGTTCGACCTGCCGATCAAGATCATCAACCTCAACAACGGTTACCTCGGCATGGTTCGCCAGTGGCAGGAAATGTTCTACAACAACCGCTACTCGCAATCCTATGTCAGCTCCCTGCCCGATTTCGTCAAGCTGGCGGAGGCCTATGGCCATGTCGGCATGCGCATCGACCGGCCGGAGGATGTCGTGCCGGCGCTGAAAAAGGCATTCACGGAGCACAAGAACGACCTCGTCTTCATGGATTTCATCATCGATCCGACGGCCAACGTCTTCCCGATGGTGGCGGCTGGCAAGGGGTTGACCGAAATGATCCTGGCCGAAGATCTGTAAGCGGGAAGAGGAAAAGAATATGCGACACATTGTTTCAATCCTGCTGGAAAACGAGGCAGGCGCGCTTTCCCGCGTCGCCGGACTTTTCTCGGCACGCGGCTACAACATCGAAACCCTGACCGTGGCGCCGACCGAGGATCCCTCCCTGTCGCGCATGACCATCGTCACGCGCGGCTCGGACGAAGTGCTTGAACAAATCACCAAGCAGTTGAACAAGCTGGTCGATGTGGTCAAGGTCGTCGATCTCTCGGAATCGGCGCACGTCGAGCGCGAACTCATGCTCATCAAGGTCCGCGCCATCGGCAAGGACCGCGAGGAGATGAAGCGCATGGCGGACATCTTCCGCGGGCGCATCATCGACGTCACGGAATCCATTTACGTCATCGAACTGACCGGCAACAGTGCCAAGCTCGATTCATTCATCGGCGCGCTCGATTCGAGCCTGATCGTCGAGACGGTTCGTACCGGCGTCTCGGGCATCGGTCGCGGCGACAGAATATTGAAAGTGTGAGGCGGCCCAGCCGATCTCATCCTCAGCTCTTTACCCCCTCACGCAGTCAGAAAGGAAAACAATGAAGGTTTATTACGACAAGGACGCCGATCTCTCCCTCATCAAGGGCAAGAAAGTCACCATCGTTGGCTACGGCTCCCAAGGCCACGCGCATGCGCTCAATCTCAAGGATTCCGGCGTCGATGTGACCGTCGTCGACCGCAAGGGGAGCCCTTCCTCGGAGAAAGCCAAGGCCGCCGGCATGAAGGTTGAAGAGGTCAGTGCGGCCGTCAAGGGCGCCGATGTCGTCATGATCCTGGTGCCGGACGAAGTTCAGGCGCAAGTCTACCGCGACGACATCGAGCCCAACATGAAGAAGGGTGCCGCCCTGGCGTTTGCCCACGGGTTCAATGTCCATTACGGCCAAATCATTCCGCGTGACGACATCGACGTCATCATGGTCGCGCCCAAGGGCCCCGGCCACACGGTGCGTTCCGAATACCTGAAGGGTGGCGGTGTGCCGTCCCTGATCGCCGTTTTCCAGGACAAGTCCGGCAAGGCCAAGGACATCGCCCTTTCCTATGCGGCCGCCAACGGCGGCACCAAGGGTGGCGTGATCGAAACCAATTTCCGCGAAGAAACCGAGACCGATCTCTTCGGTGAGCAGGCCGTGCTCTGCGGCGGCGCCGTCGAGCTGGTCAAGATGGGCTTCGAGACGCTGGTCGAGGCCGGTTACGCCCCGGAAATGGCCTACTTCGAGTGCCTGCACGAACTCAAGCTGATTGTCGATCTGATGTACGAAGGCGGCATCGCCACCATGAACTACTCCATCTCCAACAACGCTGAGTATGGTGAGTACGTCACCGGTCCGGAAGTCATCAACGCCCAGTCCCGCGAAGCCATGCGCAACGCCCTGAAGCGCATCCAGAATGGCGACTATGCCAAGCAATTTATTCTGGAAGGCCGTACCGGTTACCCGTCAATGACGGCGCGCCGCCGCCTGACTGCCGCTCATCCGATCGAGCAGGTCGGCGCCAAGCTGCGGGACATGATGCCTTGGATCAAGAAAAACAAGCTGGTTGACCAGACCAAGAACTGATTGGTCCCGACTTTGCTTTACTTTGGGCGGTGTGGGTGTCTGCACCGCCCAAAGTTTTAATGGGGTTTGAATGAACAACTATCCGCATCCGATTCTCGCCAAGGAAGGCTGGGTCTTCATCGCCGGCGCTTTTCTGCTGGCGGCCGGAATCTCATTCCTGAATATTTTCTGGTCGCTGCCGCTCTGGATCATCTTCATCTTTTGCGTCCAGTTCTTTCGCGATCCGGCACGGGAGATCGCCGGCGGGCCGAAAAGCGTGGTGGCGCCGGCGGACGGCCGGATCGTCGCGGTCGAAGAGACGAACGATCCTTATCTCAAGCGGCGCGCCATCAAGGTCAGCGTCTTCATGAATGTCTTCAATGTGCACTCCAATCGCTCACCCATCGCCAGCGCGGTGATCGAGAAGTGGTACAACCCGGGCCAATTCGTCAATGCGGCTTTGGCGAAGGCGTCGGTTGATAACGAGCGTTGCGCGCTGCATCTCAAAACCGCCGACGGCCAGGACATCACCTGCGTGCAAATCGCCGGCTTGGTGGCGCGTCGTATCCTGAACTACAAGGAAGCAGGCGATAAGGTCACAAAGGGCGAGCGTTACGGCTTCATCCGCTTCGGATCGCGGGTCGATCTCTACTTGCCGTTGGATACGAGGGTCAAGACGACGATCGGCGAAAAAGTGTATGCTTCCTCCACCGTTGTCGCAGAACTCGCCTGAGTTGTAGCTCATGTCACAACCAAAATCCCGCAAAGCATTGTTCAATCCCGAGATCAGGCGTCGCGGCATTTACGTCGTGCCCAACCTGTTTACGACCGCTGCGCTGTTCTGCGGCTTTTTTGCCATCGTCCAGGCCATGCAAGGGGATTTCGAGCGCGCCGCCGTCGCCATCTTCATTGCCATGGTGCTCGATGGCCTCGACGGGCGGGTCGCGAGGCTGACACACACCCAGTCGGCCTTTGGCGCAGAGTACGATTCGCTCTCGGACATGGTGAGCTTTGGCGCCGCGCCCTCGCTGGTCATGTATGAGTGGGCGCTCAAGGATCTCGGACGTTTTGGCTGGATTGCCGCGTTCATTTATTGTGCCGGTGCCGCTCTGCGCTTGGCGCGGTTCAACACCATGCTGGAAGTGACCGACAAACGCTTTTTCCAGGGCCTGCCCTCTCCGGCCGCGGCCGCACTCGTTGCCGGCTTCGTTTGGGTGATGCTGGCGACCGGCATCAGCGGCCGCGATGTCGATTGGCTGGCCTGCGGTCTGACCGTGTTTGCCGGGCTGACCATGGTATCGAACATCCGCTACTACAGCTTCAAGGACATCAACTTGAGGAAGAGCGTTCCCTTTTTTGTCATTGCGGCCATCGCCTTGGGATTTGCCCTCGTTTCGCTCAGCCCGGCGCTAACCTTGTTCGGTTTTTTCGTCGCCTACAGCATTTCCGGCTACGTGCTCGCCGCCTTCAATCTTCTTCGCCGGAAGTCGCCGCCGGCAGTCTGACTTCGGCGCGAGCGCCTCCAAGCGCCCGCGACTCGGTGATCGATGCCCTGCCGCCGTGCTGCTGGGCAATTGCCTGCACGATCGCCAACCCGAGTCCGCAACCGTCGCTGCCGCTGTCCGCAGGCTGGTAAAAACGCTCGAAGACTTTCTCGCGTTCGGTTTCCGGGATACCCGGACCGCTATCCTCGACCGCAAGCCAAACGCTGCCTTCTGTCTTGCCGCAACTGACGGTTACCGTGCCCCCGTTCGGCGTGTGCCGGAGGGCATTGACCACGAGATTGTTCATCAACTCCCTTAGCAGCAGTGCGTTCCCCCGCACCGACCCTTCGCCGATATCGAATCCGAGGTCGATGTTGCGTTCGATGGCCGATGGCACCCAGGCCTCGGCGGCTTCGCAGATCACCGACTTGAGCGGCACCACCGGCGGCGGTTCCGAATGGCTTGGCTCGGCCCGTGCCAATGCCAGAAGTTGGCTGATCAGGTGGGAAAGACGCCTTGCCGCCGAGAGGATGCTCTTCAGGCACTCCTGGCTTTCCGGAGCGCTCTGGCGCAACGCCGCTTCGACCTGAGCTTGCAGCGCCGCGATCGGCGTCCGCAGTTGATGTGCCGCATCCGAAACGAAATGACGCTGGCTGGCCAGGGATTTGTCGAGCCGCCGCAGCAAGGAATTGATTTCGACCACTAGCGGCTGCATCTCCTTGGGTACGTCCACGGTGATCGGGCTGAGGTCGGCTTGCGAGCGACCCGCAAGCTGGCGTTGCAGGCCGGTGAGAGGCAAAAGCCCATAGCGCACGCCGAGCCCGATCAGGGCGATGGTGGCCGCCACGAGCAACAATTCGGGCAAGAGCATCCCGAGGATGACGTCGCGAACGATGGCGTTGCGTTTGCTCAGCGTTTCAGCCACCAGCACCGTGACCGGAAAGCCCTCGTGATCGGCGTGTAGCACGACGATGCGAACCGGGCGGCCATCCCACACGCTGTCGAGATAGTAGCGATCCGCTTCAGCTTCCCCCGGTCCTTCAGTGGCGGCGGGAAACGGGAGGAAATTGCCGCCGATCATTTCGCCGTCCGGCGCGCGGACGGCGTAGAAAATCCGGTCGTATTTATCCGTCGTCAAGATTGCCTGTGCCTGAGGGGTGAGTTGGAGCACCGGATAACCATCCGCGATGCGGACCTGCCCGGCAAGCGCGAGCGCGGTGTTGAGCAGCGAGCGGTCGTACGCCAGGTTGGTGCTGCGCAAGGCGATCCAATAAGAGGCGGCCGCACCCGCCGCCAACACCACGAGCATGGCCGGCAGCAAGCGGCGGAGCAGGAGAAAATGAAGGCTAGGTTGAACCGTCATCCGCATCTTCCGGTTTCTCCAGGAAGTAGCCGAGCCCGCGAACGGTGCGGATGACGACTCCGGCCGGCTCGAGTTTGGTGCGAAGGCGGGAAATGAATTTTTCCACCGCGTTGGGGGTGATGTCCTCTTCCCAGCCGTAGAGCGCCTGGGTGATCAATTCCTTGCTGACGATACGATTGACGCGGGAGCCCAGATATTCCAGCGCCGCCCATTCGCGAGCCGTCAAGTCGAGTGCCTCGCCATCGAGCCAGGCGCGCTTGCCGGCGGTATCGAGCGTTAACCTTCCCAAGGTGATGGTGGAGCTTGCGTTGCCTTGACCACGACGTGCCAGCGCTCTGACACGGGCTTCCAATTCACTCAACACGACTGGCTTGACCACATAGTCGTCCGCGCCAAGGTTGAGCAGGCGAACGCGCTCCTCGACGGCGTCGCGCGCCGACAGTACGAGCACCGGCAGGTGTTGCCGGCGCTGGCGGAGGCGGGAGAGCACTTCGGTCCCATCCATGCCTGGCAATCCGAGATCGAGGACGACCAGATCGTAGGGTTCCGCCTCGATCCAGCGGTCGGCGGTTTTGCCGTCGGCGGCGATGTCGACGAGATGACCGGAATGCCGCAGGGCGCGGGCCAGGCCATCGGCCAGCAAGGTATCGTCTTCGACAAGCAGTAAGCGCATGGTGGAATGCCGGGGGGAACGACCGTGAAACCGAATACGATACCATTTCCGGCCGTCATTCCGGCGAAGCCATGCAATTTGCGGCCGAGGCGTTGCACTGCGCTGAAAGTTTGTTTATAGTCGAACGCATGACTCGGGTATTGATCTCCGCCTTCTTTTCGCTCCGTGCCCTGCTGGGCGCGCGGCCGCTGCTGCGCTGCGCGCGCTAAAAATCAAACCCCCCAATTTAAGCAGTATTCGGTCGGCAACCTCGACAGGTGGCCGCCTATGGAATTTCCGCACGGAGAAAATAATGAAACAGCATTTGGTGATTTTTGATACGACCTTGCGCGACGGCGAACAGAGCCCTGGCGCTTCGATGACCAAGGAAGAAAAAATTCGGGTGGCCCGGCAGCTTGAAAAAATGCGGGTCGATGTCATCGAGGCCGGATTCGCGGCCGCTTCTCCTGGCGATTTCGATGCCATCAACGCGATCGCCCAGACCATCCGGGAATCGACCGTGTGCTCGCTGGCGCGCGCCAATGAAAACGATATCCGTCGCGCCGGCGAGGCGATCCGGCCAGCCGCTTCTGGCCGCATTCACACCTTTATCGCCACCAGTCCGATCCATATGGAAAAGAAGTTGCGCATGTCGCCGGATCAAGTGCTCGAGGCGGCGATCCAGGCGGTCAAGCTGGCGCGCGAGTACACCGACGACGTCGAATTCTCGGCGGAGGACGCGGTGCGCTCGGAATTCGATTTCCTTTGCCGCGTTTTCGAGGCGGTGATCAAGGCCGGGGCGAAAACCATCAACGTTCCCGATACCGTCGGCTACAGCATCCCCTCGGTGTGGGGCGACGTCATGCGCCGGTTGATCGAGCGCGTTCCCGGAGCTGATAGCGTCATTTGGTCGACCCACTGCCACAACGATCTCGGCATGGCGGTCGCCAACTCGCTCGCAGCGGTGCTCGGCGGGGCGCGGCAGGTGGAATGTACGGTCAACGGCTTGGGTGAGCGCGCGGGTAACGCTTCGCTGGAAGAAGTGGTGATGGCGGTGAAGACGCGAACCGATCTCTTCGGGGTAGAAACGCGCATCGATACCACCCAGATCGTTCCTGCCTCCAAATTGGTTTCCCAGATTACCGGTTACCCGGTGCAACCGAACAAGGCCATCGTCGGCGCCAATGCTTTCGCGCATGAATCGGGGATTCATCAGGACGGCGTGCTAAAACACCGCGAAACCTACGAGATCATGCGGGCCCAGGACGTCGGCTGGAGCCAGAACAAGTTGGTGCTTGGCAAGCATTCCGGCCGTAATGCTTTCAAGACCCGCTTGCAGGAACTCGGCGTCGAACTTGAAAGCGATGAGGCCCTGAATGTCGCTTTCGCGCGCTTCAAGGAGTTGGCGGACAAAAAACACGAGATTTTCGATG
>JAPUEC010000186.1 GCA_027492775.1 Rhodocyclaceae bacterium | reverse complement strand
TTGCCACCCGCATGAAGAACGCACATGACGATTTCCGCCGCCGAGCGCTTCGGTTCATGCTTGTCATCGAACTTGATGCCGGTCGGGATACCCCGGCCGTTATCGGAAACGGAAATGGAATTATCGGCGTGGATGGTGACGACGATGTCGTCACAATGGCCGGCCAGTGCTTCATCGATGGCGTTATCGACGACCTCGAATACCATGTGATGCAGACCAGTACCGTCGGAGGTATCGCCGATGTACATACCCGGGCGCTTGCGCACCGCTTACAGACCTTCCAACTGCTGGATACTGGATTCGTCGTAAGCCGGTTGGGGGGTCTGCGGCAGATTCGTTTCTTCAGTCATCGATATCGTTCCACGTGAAACTAAGAGCAAAAACCCGCTGGCCGTGAACGGCCGCGGGAAAAGCATGGTCCTGAAGGACGCATGCGAAGATCGTCGCGAGCGCTAGATGCGCATGGGCATGACGACGTATTTGAAATTGTTATCGCCAGGAATCGAAATCATGGCACTGGAGTTAGCGTCGTTGAAACTCCACTGCACTGCGGGCGCGTGGATGTTGTTGAGGACGTCGAGCAAATAGCTGACATTGAACCCGATGTCGAGCACGTCACCTTGATAATTCACTTCGACTTCTTCCTGAGCTTCTTCCTGCTCGGCATTGGCGGCGATGATCTTCAGGCTGTTATCGCCAAGCACGATGCGGACGCCGCGGAATTTCTCATTGGTCAGGATGGCGGCCCGGGTCATGGCCTGCATCAGGAACTGCCGCTCGACCACGAGGTGATTTTTAAGCGACGCAGGCACCACGCGCTCGTAATCCGGGAACTTGCCGTCAATCAACTTTGAAACCAACACAATGGAACCGAAAACGAAGCGAACCTGGTTGCTGGTCAACGCGATCTTCAGCGGCTCCTCGTTGTCTCCAAGCAAGCGGTTGAGTTCGAGGACCGTCTTTCGCGGCAGGATCGCTTCCTGGCGCGGCAATTCCTGTTCGATGGCGGCGCTGGCATAGGCCAGGCGATGGCCGTCGGTGGCGACGGCGCGCAATTCCTTGCCTTCCACCAGCAGCAGCAAGCCGTTCAGATAGTAGCGGACGTCCTGCGCCGCCATGGCGTATTGCGTCTTCGCCAACAACTGCTTGAAGGTTCCCTGAGTCAACTCGAACTCGCGTGTCTCGCCTTCGGCGATGGACATGCGGGGAAAATCATCCGCCGGCAGCGTCTGCAAGCTGAACCGACTCTTGCCCGCCTTGACCTGCAGCTTGCGGTCCTCAAGCACGAGGCTGACGTCAGACCCTTCGGGAAGGGAACGCAAAATATCCTGCATCTTGCGGGCACCGACCGTGACCGCACCGTCGGAGTCTCCCCCGGCATTGCCGGTGGTGGTCGTAACCTGGATTTCGATATCGGTAGCCAGCAATGTCAGGTTGTCACCCTTTTTTTCCAGCAACACGTTGGAAAGAATAGGCAGGGTGTGACGACGTTCGACAATGCCGGATACGGACTGCAGGGGTTGAAGAAGCGTATCCCTCTGGGTCTTGATAAGAATCATAAATAAAAACCCTCTAAAGACAAAGTGCAGAACAAGTCTGTGGAAGACTCAAAATTATTATTGATAATCAAAGTATTAATATCGTTTTTTGGCTCTTCAGAACCCACTGAATTGCCTGTGGATGAAACTCGAACAACTTTTCGTCCGCACTGAAAAGCGCGGTTTGTGCACATTCGACGGACAGCTTCTCCACAGGCTTATCCCTTCAATACCTGGAGCAAGACATGCAAGTCATGATTGAGTTCGTTGTCGCGTGAGCGAACCGAATCGATAGTCTTGACGGCATGGATGACAGTGGTGTGATCGCGGCCGCCGAAAGCATCGCCGATTTCCGGGTAACTGTGGCTGGTTACTTCGCGGCAGAGCCACATGGCGACCTGGCGTGGTCGCGCGATGGCGCGGGTCCGCTTCTTGGAGAACAGATCCGCCACTTTCATTTTGTAGTAATCCGCCACCGTTTTCTGGATGGCGTCCATGCCGACATTGCGCGCTGAACCAATGACGTCCTTGAGCGCTTCCTTGGCCAGCTCCAGGCAGATGATGCGATTGTGAAAAATGGAGTACGCCAGCACCTTCTTCAGCGCGCCCTCTAGTTCCCGAACGTTAGAGCGCAGATGCTTGGCGATGAAGAATGCCGCTTCGTCATCGAGCGATATCCCTTCGACTTCTGCTTTCTTCTTCAGGATGGCGACGCGCATTTCGAGTTCAGGCGGCTCGATCTGCACCGTCAGGCCCCAGTCGAAGCGCGTCACCAGGCGGTCGTCGAGCCCGTTAACATCCTTGGGATAGGTGTCGCAGGTAATGATGATCTGCTTCTTCGCCTCGATCAGCGCGTTGAAAGCAAAAAAGAACTCTTCCTGCGTGCGGTTCTTGCCGTTGAAAAACTGCACGTCGTCGATCAGCAGGACATCGAGCGAGCGATAGTAGCGCTTGAAAACGTCGAAGGATTTCTGCTGATAGGCGCGCACGACATCGGAGTAATAGTCCTCGGCATGGACGTAGCGGACGATGCAATCCGGATGCTCGCTGAGAATCTCGTTGCCGATGGCGTGAATAAGGTGGGTTTTGCCCAGCCCGGCGCCGCCATAGACGAATAGAGGGTTGTAGGCGCCACCGGGATTGAGCGCTACCTGCTGCGCCGCGGCGCGCGCCAGATTGTTGGCCTTGCCGACCACGAGATTATCGAAGCTGAAAGTCGAGATCAGGCGGGTCTTGTCGTAGGCGGAAGGCTGGTCACTCTTGCGCTTGGTGGCAGGCGACCGGCCGTTGGCCAGCTTTGGCTTTTCCGCGCTGGAAGCGATGGATGGTGCAATCGTGACCGGCGATTGGACATGCGCGCCATTGGAGCCGACCAGCAATTCAATGCCGATCGGAAAGGCGAAAAACTGGTTTCCGTATTCGATAATGCGGGTCAGGTAACGATCCCGGACCCATTTCTGGATGAAACTATTGGGCGCGATGAGGCGCAGGCCTTTCTGGGGCGCTTCTTCACCCTCTAGGCTCAACGGCCTGATCCAGGTGCTGAATTGTTGTGGGGGCAATTCCTGCTCGAAACGGCGCAGGCAGGACTCCCAAAAACCAGATGTTGCCAACTTTGCTCCTCCCGCACTCGGCAATCATCCGAGTATGTGGGATAACTACTTGATTTGTTATGATATTTTTGAACAAAATCGGCGGCCTTTCAGCCGCCGGTTCGATGTCAAATTCTACCCCGTCCAAGGTAACTTATCCACAGGCGACGTAAAAAATTTGCCTTGACATTGAAGGCCGTCACAGGTGAAATAGCGCGTTTATCTTCATTAACATCAAGGACTTCGAAAAATGAAACGCACTTTCCAGCCTTCGGTTGTGCGCCGCAAGCGCACCCACGGTTTTCTGGTCCGCATGCGCACCAAGGGCGGTCGTAGCGTGATTGCTGCCCGTCGCGCCAAGGGTCGTCATCGTTTGGGCGTTTGAGCGCCGCTGCTCCGACGGGCCATCGGATGCCCGATCGCCACCCTTTTCCAAGGCGTTACCGCCTGACCAGAACGGATGAGTTTTCATCCGTTTTTGGTTTTAGGCGCGCGATTCGGGGCACGCTCCTCATGCTTCACTACCAGCCCCGTCCAGAGGATGTTGATGATTCCCGCCTGGGGGTTGTGGTGGGCAAGAAATTCATTCGCAGCGCGGTCGATCGCAATTTGGTCAAGCGCATCGCTCGCGAGCGGTTTCGGCTAGGTCACGTCGGACTTTCGGGCTACGACCTGGTGTTGCGGGTGATCGCCAAACCCCAGCGCCTTAACCGTTTAGAGATAAGTGCCGAAATCCTGGCGCTTTTCGCTAAACTTCGACCTCGCGTCAAGCCGACGGCACAGAGCAACGTGCGTCAATGAAAACATTGTTTCTCGGTTTGATCAGATTCTACCAGTACGCGCTGAGCCCGTTTCTGGGACGGCGATGCCGGTTTTTTCCAAGCTGTTCGGAATACACCGCGGAAGCGGTAAAAAAATTCGGCGCGTTGCGCGGTGGGTGGATGGGGGCGAAGCGGGTCTGTCGCTGCCACCCCTGGCACCCCGGCGGGTATGACCCGGTGCCCTGAGGCATCGACTTTTTTGCATAGGCTGCTCATGGATACTCGACGCTTGATATTGCTGATGGTTTTTGCCTTCTCCCTCTTCATGCTCTGGCAGAATTGGCAGAAGTACATGCAGCCGAAGGCGCCTGTCGTCGCCACCAATGCCGTTCCGACGCCGACCGTCCCATCAACGGCCACCACCGCCGCCCCGCCGGTTCCTGGCGCAGCGGCCGTGCCCGGTACGCCAGTGGCTCCGGAAGCGGAACTGGTGACCGTCAAGACCGACCGCGTCAAGGCAACCTTTGCCGCAACCGGCGGCGACCTCATTCGCCTCGAACTGCTCGACCATCGCGCCCATGAAAACAAAGGCGCGAATCTGGTGCTGTTCGACGCCAAGCACCACTACGCAGCCCAAAGCGGGCTGATCGGCGAAGGTCTGCCCAATCACCGCTCCCAGTTTGCTTTCGTCAAGGGCCCGACCGAACTCGCCGAAGGCGCACCGGAATTGAAAGTGCGTCTACAGGCTCCCGCCCAGGACGGCGTCAAGGCGACCAAGGTCTATACCTTCCACCGGGGTTCCTACCTGATCGATGTGGCGTGGGAAATCGAAAACGGCGGCGGAAAGGCCATTACGCCACATGCCTATTACCAGCTCCAACGCGACGATGTGGCGCCGGAAGGCGAGTCGAGCATGGTATCGACCTTTACCGGCCCGGCGGTTTATACCGAGGCGGCGAAATACCAGAAGGTGGATTTCAGCGACATCGTCAAAGGCAAGGCCAAGTTCGCCGACAAGGCGAACGACGGCTGGCTCGCCATGGTGCAGCATTACTTCGTTTCCGCGTGGGTGCCCAAGGCCCAGACGCCGCGGGAGTTCTACATGCGCAAGGCGGACACCGTCAATGGCAAGAATCTCGTTCAGGCCGGGCTTATCGTTCCGATGCCGGCGGTGGCACCCGGGGCCAAGGTCGAACAGGCCGTAACCCTGTATGCGGGTCCGCAGGAGCAGTCGGTGCTCAAGCAGGTGGCGCCTGGCCTCGATCTGGTGGTCGATTACGGCTGGTTGACCGTGGTCGCCGCGCCCATCTTCTGGGCGCTGGAGTGGATTCACAAGGTCGTGGGCAACTGGGGTTGGGCCATCATCATCCTCACCATTTTCATCAAGCTCGCTTTCTTCCCGCTTTCCGCGGCGTCGTACAAGTCCATGGCCAAGATGCGCAAGCTGACGCCGCGCATGGTCGCGATGAAGGAGCGCTACGGCGACGACCGCCAGCGTCTCAATGAAGAAATGATGAAGCTCTACAAGACGGAAAAGGTCAATCCACTCGGCGGCTGCCTGCCGATCCTGGTGCAGATCCCGGTGTTCATCGCCCTTTACTGGGTGCTGCTGGGCGCGGTGGAAATGCGCGACGCGCCTTGGATTCTCTGGATCAAGGATTTATCGACGTCTGACCCGTATTACGTCCTGCCGGTGATCATGGTCATCAGCATGTTGATCCAGACCCGGCTCAATCCCGAGCCGCCGGATCCGGTGCAGGCCAAGATCATGAAGATCATGCCCTTCGCCTTCGGCATCATGTTCTTCTTCTTCCCCGCCGGGTTGGTGCTCTACTGGGTCATCAACAACATCCTCTCCATTGCCCAGCAGTGGCAGATCACGCGCATGGTCGAACGCGGCGACAAGGCGGCCAACGACGCCAAGGCCTGATCGGCCGCAATGCCCCGGCAGCCCGAGACCATCGCTGCCATCGCCACGGCCCCGGGCCGTGGCGGCGTCGGCGTCGTTCGCATCTCGGGCAGTGGGCTCTTGGCGCTGGCCGAGTCGCTCGCCGGCAAAGCGCCGCGCCCGCGCTATGCGACCCTGGCCGATTTCAAGGCGGCGGACGGCTCGACCATCGACAGTGGCCTCCTGCTCCACTTCCCCGCGCCGCATTCCTTCACCGGCGAAGACGTGCTCGAACTCCAGGGTCATGGCGGCCCGGTGGTCATGGGCATGCTGCTGGCACGATGCCTCGATCTCGGCGCCCGCCTGGCGGAACCGGGTGAATTCACCCGCCGCGCCTTCCTCAACGGCAAACTCGATCTCGCCCAGGCCGAGGCGGTCGCCGACCTGATCGACGCCGCGACGACATCGGCCGCGCGTTCCGCCGTGCGTTCCCTGCAAGGCGAGTTTTCCCGCACCATCCATGCCCTGAACGACGAACTCGTCAATCTGCGCATGCTGGTCGAGGCCACGCTCGATTTCCCCGAGGAAGAAATCGATTTCCTTCAGGCGGCCAACGCCTTTGGCCGTCTCGAGCGTCTGCAAACCAGTCTGGAAGCGGTGTTCGAGCGCGCAAGCCAGGGCAAGCTGCTGCAGGCGGGGTTGCATGTCGTCATCGCCGGCCAACCCAATGTCGGAAAGTCATCGCTGCTCAATTGTCTCGCCGGCGACGATCTCGCCATTGTCACGCCGGTCGCCGGGACGACTCGCGATGCCCTCAAATCCTCGATCCAGGTCGAGGGCATCCCTCTGCACATCATCGATACCGCCGGTTTGCGGGAGACCGAGGACCTAGTCGAGCGCATCGGCATCGAGCGCAGTTGGCGAGAAATCGAACGCGCCGACGTGGTATTGCACCTGGTCGACGCCCGCAAGGGCATGACCGACGCGGATCGCGCCATCGACGCGCAATTGCCGGCGGGCTTGCGCCGAATTCGGGTTGCCAACAAGCTTGATCTCGTCGGCGGGCAACCGGAGCGGCGGGAAACGGAGGACGGGATATGGCTTTCACTGTCGGCGCAAACCGGCGCCGGGGTGGATTTGTTACGCCAGGAACTGCTGCGAGTCGCCGGCTGGCATCAGACCGAAGACGTTTTCATCGCCCGCGAACGCCATCTGCGCGCCCTGGCCACGGCGCGCGTCCACCTCGAAGCGGCGCGCCAGACCATCGCCTTGCCGACGCCGGCCCTCGAGCTCTTCGCCGAAGAACTGCGCCTGGTGCAGCGCGCGCTCGGCCAGATTACCGGTGAATTTACGGCTGACGATCTGCTCGGCGTGATCTTCAGCCGTTTTTGCATCGGCAAGTAGAAAGGTTCGCATCAAACCGGTGCGTTCGCACCACAGCGGCGCACCGAAACCTTACGATTCAGCCAGTCGGCGGTACCGATCACAACGTAGGGAAGGACGGCTACAAGCGCTTCCAAGTAAAGCGGCTTTGATTTCTGGATGAATAGCGTTTGAAAACCGGATGAATAATA
>JAPUEC010000185.1 GCA_027492775.1 Rhodocyclaceae bacterium | reverse complement strand
GGTCGAACTCAATAGCGGCGAGGTTGGCGTCGTCATCCAGCAAAACCGCATCCGGCGGCTGCAACCGCGCGTCCTGATCGTGCTGGCCTTCGACAAATCCATGGAACGCTATCCCCGCACCCTCGACCTGATGATGCGCCCCGAAACCTCGACCGGCGACACCTACCGCATCCTTCGCTCACTCCCGCCCGACGCCTACGGGATCGACCCGAGAGAGTTCTATCTTGGCTGACGCCCCTCTCCGGACTCCGAATGTCGACTATCTCACCGGCCTGCCGCGGTTGCCGCAGGCGCTGGTGGACATCTCCACCCTCACCCGCCGCCAGGAAGCCACGGAAGCGCTAGGCATCATTTCCCTGTTCGTCCTTCCCGTTCCCGAGCTTTATCGCCTCACGCTCGAAGCGTCGCAAAACCTGCGCATCGCCGTTTCCAACCGCCTGAGCCGCAGCCTGCGCCAGCAGGACCGCATTTACACGGTCAGCCACTGGGAATGGCTGATCATCCTCCCCGACCTGGTCAGCGCCGCACCGCTCACCCTGGCCATGATGAAGCTGCGCAGCGTCCTCGACGAAGCCTTCGAAACGCTGGATGGCAGCCGCATGCAATTGGCCTGCTACTGCGGCGCTGCGTTTTGGCCCGACGATGGCGACGACGCCATCCACCTCACCCAATCCGCGCGCATCGCCCGGCTCTATGCGGAGCGCAATGGCAGCGGCGCGGAACTCTACCAACGCAGCATGGACATGCCCGAAGAGGGCCAGGTGAAATTCCTCTCCGCGCTGCGCCAGGCGCTCGCCGGCAATGGCAACCATCCCCTTTACATCTTTCTGCAGCCGCAGATCAACCTTGCCAATGGCCGCTGCATCGGCGCCGAAGCGTTGTTGCGCTGGCCCCAGGACGATGGACGCATCATTCCCCCCCACCACATCATCGCCGCCCTGAAGAAGCTCGGCCTGCGGCACAACTTCACCCGCTGGCTGCTCAACCAGGCGATGCAGTCCATCACCTCGCTCTCCGCCGCCGGCATCGACATTCCCATCTCGGTCAATCTTTCGGCCACCGACCTGCTCGACGTCGAATTGCCCGATCTCATCACCCAGTCGCTCGCGACTTGGGACGTCGGCCCCGCCCGCCTGCGCCTCGAAATCACCGAAACCATGATGGTCGAGGAAAGCCAGCAGGTCGCCGACGTGCTGCACCGCCTCAGCGATATTGGCGTCACCCTCGCCATCGACGATTTCGGCACCGGCTATGCCGGCATGAGCTATCTGCAGCGCCTGCCGGTGCAGGAACTGAAAATCGACCAGAATTTCGTGTTCAACGCCGTCCATCAGGAACGCGACCGGGAGATCATCTCCTCCATCACCCAACTCGCGCATCGACTCAAGCTGACCGTCGTCGCGGAAGGCGTGGAAAACCAGGCGACCGCAGATCTTCTGCAGAAACTGGGCTGCGAAGTGGCCCAAGGTTTCCTCTACGCCGAGGCACTATCCATCGAAGATTTCATCGACTGGTGCTACCTGCGCCAGCTCACCGCCAAGGAAGAAGTCTGACCTGCCACCCTCGCGGCGCGGGGTGATCACAGTCGGTTCAATCGTCCGCCGTCCACCCTGATCATGGCGCCTTGTACGAAGCGGGCATCGCCCGACGCCAGGTAGGCGATCACCGCGGCGATGTCCTCCGGTTTGCCGACCTCCGCCGGATCGACCTTTTCCTCGCCGGATCGGACGTTGGGGTTGTCCCACAACATCGGCGTATCGACCGCGCCGGGCAATATGGCATTGACCCGGATACCCTTGACCTTGGCCTCGAGCGCCGCCGAACGAGTGAGCGACAGCAGCGCCGCCTTGGCGGCGGCGTAGGGCGCGACCAATGGCTCGGTTTCCTCGGCGTGGATGCTGGAAACATTGACGATGGCGCCGCCAGCGCCCATGTGCAGGAAAGCCTGCTTGATGAAATAGAAGGCGCCGAGGAGATCGACGTTGAGAATGCGCAGCCAGTCCGCGCCCGTCAGTTCTTCGATGGATCGAAAGATCATCAGCCCGGCGTTATTGACCACGATATCCAGCCGCCCGAAGCGCTGCATCGTGCCGGCGATGGTCGCTTCCACCTGCGTTTCGTCGGCAACGTCGCAAACGCTCGCCCAGGCGTCCGGCGCGCCGGCGGCCCGCACTTGTTCTACCGCCGCCTCGCCTTTTTCCAGGCTGAGGTCGGCGATCACCACTCGCGCCCCTTCCGAGCCCAAGCGTTTCGCCGCTTCCAGCCCGATCCCGCTGGCGGCGCCGGTCACCACCGCCACCCGATCCAAAAATCGCATCATCCGACTCCTTTCTCGGCATTTGCCGGCGCCGTGGGCAGCGTGTCGAGGTCGGCCCGCGCCTCGGCCCGGCGATTGACCGCCCAGTCCTCGTCGTGGGCGCTGGGCATGACCACCGGCACCTGCAGGCAAACGCTCTGGGTCGGCAGCACCTTGCGCCAATCGGCAATGAGCTGCTTGTAAGCTTTTCCCACCGCGCGGATATTGCGGTCGAGGTCGTAGAGGCCGAGCGGATTGACGTTGCCGTTTTCCTCGCGCAGCGCCGTGTCCCAATCCACCTGATCGGTCAGCGAATACCAGGTGAAGCCGACGATGGGAACGCCGTCGTTGCGCACCCGCAGGACATTGGCCCACTCTTTCCACAGCCAGTTCACCGCCTCGTCGCCCTGCGGACCCTCGGCGCGGTTGGTCTCGGTGTGCATCACCGGAAGCCGGTAACGGTCGTAATACTGCTTGGTGATCTGGTCGTAGCCGAAGACCTCGCCAGCGGCGCAAGTCCGCCCGTCCGCCTGCACGCGATGTTCGTTGGTGACGTAGTAGTCGTTGCCCATGATGCAGTGGTGCTTGAGGTTGTTTTCGAGAAAGCCGTGGTACTCCTCGCGCGTCATGCCGTTATCCATGAGGTATTCGTACATTTCCGAATCCACGCGTCGGCCGTAGTTGAGGTCGAGCGAGAGAAAGCGTTCGGCGTTCCTGATCTCGGCCGCCTTGATCGCCGCCGGATTCTCGGCGTGGAAGTACTCCGAGGATTCGCTCTGGACAAAAATGGCGTCCGGCCGCACCTCCAGGATCGCCTGCATCGCCAGCACATTGGCCTTGACGATGTGCTTGAGCGCGGTGACGAAGGCGGCATCGCTGCTCAGCTGTTCGTTCCACCAGCCATAGCGGGCGGAAAAAGTCGCGCAAATGTACATCTCGTTCACCGGCGTATAAAGCTGCACCCAGGGAAAGCGCCGGGCAAAGGCGCCCGCGTAGTCGGCAAATAGCGTCGGAAAATCGGGATTCTGGAAATTGCCGATCCAGTCCGGCACCCCGAAATGGCACAGATCGACAATGGGAACGATGTCCAGCCGGCGCAAATCGCCAAAGCTTTCATCGGCGAAAGACCAGTCGAAGCGCCCGGCGCCCAGGAAAGTCCGATGCAGCGGCGGGCCATAACGCAGGAAATGGATGCCCATTTCCTTCACCAGGGCAAAATCGGTGCGCCACGCCTGGTAATGCCGGCACTTCTCCATTTCATCGATGCGCACCCGGCCGCCCTGAATGGTGGGTGCGCTATTCTCGATGCCGGTGGCGAACAGAAAGGCGGGAACGGGCATGGGACTCCTCGGACAAACCCGCCCCGGTTAGGCAAATTCCGGGCGGGGAGCATGCCCGCTGGCGGCAGGCAAGACCCCCCAGCCATGGCAATCGCCGTACCTACGCCACCAGCAGCGCCCCCACCGCACCATGCAGATCGACTGCCTTCGCCTGCCCGGCAGGCATGGCCGCCCCACTGGTCAGGACGACATGCGGAGAGAATATCCGCGCCCGCAAGCGCGAGCGGCGCGAGCCCGGCTGACGCGAAAACGGGCTCTCCCACATGCCGCGCAATGCCAGCGGCACCACCGGCATCATCGAGGTATCGACGATGCGCTCGACCAGCGGCTGGAACGGGTGAAGCTCGCCATCCGGCGTGGCGGCGCCCTCGGGGAACACGCCGATCAACTCGCCGGCCGCCAGCGCGTCGGCGGCGGTGGCGCAAGCCGCGGCCGTGGCTGCGGCATTGCCATCGGCCGGTAGCGGGATGGCACGGCTTTGCCGGAGAACGAAGCCCAAGAGCGGCTTCTTCAAGAGCCGTTCATCGACGAGGAAGCGAATGGGACGCCGGCACGCCGCCATCACCAGCAGCGGGTCGACGCTGCTGACATGGTTGCACACCAGGACCGCCCCGCCTTCTTCAGGCACGTTCTCCTCGACCCCATCGCTTTTCAGGCGGTAGACGGTATGCACCAGCAACCAGACGATGAAACGCTGCAGAAACTCCGGCACCAGCTTGTAGATGTAGAGCGCGACGGCGGCGTTGCAGATGGCGGCCACGCCAAAGAGCGCGGGGATCGACAAGCCGTGGTCGAGCAGAGCCGCCGCGGCGAGCGAGCCGGCGACCATGAACAGCGCATTGACGATGTTGTTGGCGGCGATGACCCGCGCCCGCAATTCCGTGGCGCTGCGCACCTGTATCAGGGCGTAGAGCGGCACGATGAAAAAGCCGCCAAAGACGCCGAGCAGCATCAGGTCGATCAACACATGCCAGACCTGCGGAATCGCCAGCAGCCCCAGCACCGACAAGGGCGCGCCGGCCGGGATGACACCGGGTGAAGCGAAAGCCAGGTCGAGGCCAAAAATGGTCAGTCCGATGGAGCCGAAGGGCACTAGGCCGATTTCCACGTGCTTGCCGGAAAGCCGCTCGCAAAGCAGCGAGCCGACACTGATACCGACGATGAATACCGCCAGCAGCAAGGTCACCGCCATTTCGCCGCCGCCGAGAACATTTTTGGCGAAGGCCGGGAACTGCGCCAGGAACAGCGCGCCATAGAGCCAGAACCAGGAAATGCCGAGGATGGCAAGGAACACCGTGCGGTTGTCCCGGGCGAAGCCGATGTTGCGCCAGGTTTCGCTCAGCGGATTGAGGTTGATCTTCAGGTCCGGCACCGGCGGCGGCGCCACCGGGATGCCGCGGCTGGTGACATAGCCGGCGACGGCGACGGCGATGGCAAAGCCGGAAATCCAGGCCGGGCCGTTGTCCATCGCCGCCAGGATGCCGCCGGCGAGGGTACCGAACAGGATGGCGACGAAGGTGCCCGCCTCGATCAGCGCATTGCCGCCGATCAGTTCGTTCTCCTTGAGATGCTGCGGCAGGATGGCGTACTTGACCGGCCCGAACAGCGTTGAATGCAGGCCCATGAGGAAGAGCGAGGTCATGAGCAGTTCGAGGTGCTGGAGGGCGAAGCCTGCGGCGGCGATGAGCATGATGCCGATTTCCAGCACTTTGACCAGCCGCGCCAGCTTGGCCTTGTCGTACTTGTCCGCGAGTTGTCCGGCGGTGGCGGAGAAGAGAAAGAAGGGAAGAATGAAAATCCCCGCCGCCAGGTTGGACAGCACCTCAGGCTTCAAGGTCGTCCAGCTGGTCGCATGAAAGGTCAGCAGGACGATCAGCGCGTTCTTGAAAACGTTGTCGTTGAAGGCGCCGAGGAACTGGGTGGAAAAGAAAGGCAGAAAGCGCTTTTCCTTAAGCAGGTGAAACTGGCCACTCATCGTGGTCTCCTTAAGACGAGGGTGAAATTACTGCTTGCGCCAACGGCGACGCACGATTCCCAGCGCGGCCAGCCCGAAAAAGCCGCCGTAACCATAGAGGGTCAAGGTCGAGGGCAGCCATTCGGCGCTCGGCGACTGCGCATCCTTGAATTCCTCCGGGAACGGGCGCGGCTGGGTCGGCACCATTTTCCACTGCGCCCGATCTTCCGGCGCCCGCTTCATGTACTCGTCGATCGACGCCACCGGTGCCTGGCCGAAGGCACGCGAAGAAGGGAACTGCGGCAGGCGGATGAAGACCAGGCCTTCGAGATCTTCGGCCAGCGCTTTTTCATACGGTGTCTCCGCCTTGCCTTGCGTCAGGCGGGTGAGCAGATCGTTCCCCGCCGCCTGAAAGGCAACCATCGGGTAGAGACTGGTCTGTTCGGCCATGAGGTAATCCGTCGCCTTCATCCCATTTTCCAGGCTGCGCTCCTTGATGCTCATGAACGGCAGCGCGGCGATCGCCTTGGCGCGGCTGGTCGGGCCTTGCTGCGGAATCTGCCAGCCGATGGTGCGCAGCGTTTCCATATTGAGCCCGGCGCAATTGGCACTGGCATGGCGATAAACGAAGTCGTGGCGATAGAAGTGATTGAAGACGCGGTTGATCGCATCCTGGTATTGCGCCGCCGCCCGATCCTGCTTGAGCACGGCGACCACCAGATAGGACGGCCGATACCACGACTGACCGCTGTTCAAATCGCCCTGGTAAGCGTCGAGCGGCAGGCTGGCGGCGATGACGCCCTTTTCGCTGACCGTATCGAGGTTGTAGAAGTTATTGACCGTCCAGTCGCCCCATTCGCCCTTGGCGCCGAAGCGGCCGGTGGCGACGGCGAAATGTCCGCCATGCGCCTCGTCATCGTCGCCCTGGGCGCCGTTCAGGACAAAGGCGAGGACCGGCTTGTCGGCCCATGCCCGCGCCGACTTCGGGTCGCGTTGCCAGAGCACACGCGCCGCCATCGGCTGGCGGGCACCGCCTTCGTCCGCCCGCACCAGCTTGTCGAGCGATTCGCCCGATTGCAGCGGCTGGTAAGGCAGCTTGGCGAAATCGAGGGCGAAGTCGGCCGGCCACAGCGTGCGGCCGACGAACTGCCCGTTTTCGGTTTTGCCGCGGATCGTGAGTGGGCGGCCGGCGAAGTATTTTTGACTGGAGGCGTCGAAGAACGAGCGGTTGCTGTCGATCTTCGGTGTCAGCATGAAGGGCTGCGTTTTGCCGCTTGGCAAGCGCAGAGCCTTGGTATCCGCTTCGAGCCTGGCGCCAAAGACAATCTCCGGCGACCCGACCCAAAGCAAGGGCGAGCGTGTTCCGGTCGCATTGGGGCCTTTGTTTATGGCCCATTTCCGGACGTCATCGAAGGCCCGGGTGCCGCGTTCGAAACCGGCGGCGCCAGACATGGGCACGGCGATAGTTTCATCCTTGAAATACCAGAGGGCCGGCTTCTCAACCGGGCAATCCAAGCACTTTCCGTCGGCCAAGCGGAAATCGCTGGCAGGGTAAAGGCCGAACCGCCCAGCCGCCGTCGCCGGACGGATTTCCGCCTCTACTGCGGCGATGCCATTGCCGGATACGAGGCCGAGAATCATCGCCAAGGCGCTCAGCGTCCCGGCGCCGGTCATGTTGCACTCCCCCAGACCAGAGCGACGGATGCTGCGTCGGCCAGGCCAGTTTTTTTCAGACATAGTCACCTCGGAGATCATCGAATAACGCTACGTTGTAAGCC
>JAPUEC010000184.1 GCA_027492775.1 Rhodocyclaceae bacterium | reverse complement strand
GCATGAAGACGGCGTGCTCAAGGACGCGCTTTACCGCGAAGTCATGGGCGTTTTCCTGCGCCGGCTCGATCAACGCAAGCAAAGGGGGCCGGAATGAACTCACGTCGGGTTGGGCACTTCAATACCTCATCATGGCCGCCGTTCCCGGCGATGGCCTGGGAACACCTGTCGGAGCTCCCCGCCGATCCGCCGCCAGCGCCCGCGCCTCGCCCAGCGTTCTCGGGCTACGGCATCGAAATCGAGTACATGATCGTCAAGGACGGTACGCTCGATGTCCTGCCGCTCGCCGACGCCCTGCTGCAAGGCGCCGACGGCAGCCACACCGGCCACATCCAGCGCGGCGAAATGGGATGGTCGAACGAACCGGCGCGCCATGTCGTCGAGATCAAGAACATGCGGCCACATCCCACCCTCAAGGCCCTCTCGCGTGCATTCCAGTGGGAAGTCCGCGCCATCAACGCCAGGCTCGAAGCCAGCGGCGCGCGACTCATGCCCGGCGGGATGCATCCTTGGATGAACCCGCGCGAGGAAACGCGTTTCTGGCCCTACGAACCCGCGGCCGGCCTTTACCAGACCTACCACCGCATTTTCGATTGCCAGCGTCACGGCTGGGCCAATCTCCAGAGCATGCATCTCAACCTGCCCTTCGCCAACGACGCGGAGTTCGCCCGGTTGCATGCCGCCATCCGGCTCGTCCTGCCCATCCTGCCGGCGCTGGCCGCGAGTTCGCCATACGCCGACGGCGTCGCCACCGGGTTCATGGATTACCGCCTCGAATGCTATCGCACCCACCAGGAAATCATCCCCAGTTCTCAAGGCAACTTGATTCCGGATGAGAGCCCCTCGCGCATCGCTTACGAGGCCGAGGTGCTGGCGCCGATGTATCGCCAGCTCGGGGAGCACGATCCCGAAGGCCTGCTCAGACACGAATGGTTCAACGCGCGCGCCGCCATCCCGCGTTTCGACCGCAATGCGATCGAAATCCGCATTCTCGATACCCAGGAATGCCCGATGGCGGACATTGCCATCGCCGCAGTGACCACGGCGCTGATCGAGCGCATCTATCGTTCCGAGCACTTCCACTCGGGGCTCTTCGACACCACCTCGCTCGTCCGCATTTTGAATGCCTGCGTCGCTGATGCCGACCAGGCGCTGATCAGCGACCGGCATTACCTGATGATGCTGGGGGTACTGCCCCGCCCCTGCCTCGCCGGCGACCTTTGGACTCGTCTTATCGAGGATTTGGCGAGCGAGGGTTATCTTGCCGCCATCTGGCTGCCGCCGCTGCGTCACATCCAACGCCACGGCCCATTGGCACGCCGGTTGATGGATAGCCTGGGAAAAACGCCAAGCCCGAAGCGTCTGCAGACGGTCTACGAAAAACTCTGCCAATGCCTGCGCGACGGACGGATGTTCGGGGGCTGAGCGAACGCCCCTTCTTCCTCATCACCTGCGAGCACGGCGGCAATCGCGTGCCGCTCGAACTGGCGTCCAGCTTCGAGGGCAGCGAAGTCCTCCTCCATAGCCATCGCGGCCTCGACGCCGGCGCCGCGCTCCTGGCCCAGGAAATGGCGCGGGCACTGAATGCAGTGGCGATCATCGCCACCACCAGCCGGCTGGTCGTCGACCTCAACCGCTCCCCCGGCCATCCGAGGCTGTTTTCGGAAGCGATGCGGCGGACAAGCGCCACAGTCCGAGCGCAAGCCCTGGCCCGCTATTACCAGCCCTATCGCCAGCAGGTCGAAGCACTCATCGCCAAGCACCTCGCCGCTGGCCGCCAAGTCATCCACATCTCCAGCCACAGCTTCACGCCCTGCCTCGACGGCAAGGAACGCCAAGCCGACATCGGCCTCCTCTACCATCCCGGACGCCCCGGAGAAGTAGCGCTCTCCCGTGCCTGGCTTGTAGCGCTGCGCCAACATGCGCCGGAACTGAAAGTAAGAGTCGCGAAACCCAGTGTTCCTGCAATTCCTGCTTGGCGACGAACGAATAGGCGCGCGGGAGCACGGCCATCAGGACGAGTCCGTCGAGATAGCTGGCGTGGTTGGCGACGAGGACGCTCGGCCTGTCTCTGGGAATCAGGTCTGCGCCGGTCACACTGACGGGCAAACCGGCGAGGCGGAAGAACAGCCGTGCCATGCCCCGCGCCAACGTCCAAGCCAGCGCCGGGCGCCAGGACACCACCACCGCCAGCCAGACGAGCGGAGCCAAAGTGGCAAAAATGCCCCAGAAGCGCACCGCGTAGGCAATTTCGCGGGAACGCGCCCAGTAGCGCCGCACCTGCGGCAGTACCGAGCCGCTGAACAGGCGCAGCAATTGCATGGCCGGCGACGGCGTCTTTTGTCCGATTCGGCCGCTTTCATAGAGCTCGCGGCAGGCGGAGCGGCGCAGTTTGCCGCTCGAAGTCTTGAGCACCGAGTGCGCCGGCGCCAGCACTACTTCGTCCGGCGGCTCACCGAGGATATCGACCGTGGCGCGGTTGATCTCTTCGATCAGCGCCTTGCGCGCCGACGCCTCGACGAGCTTGCTCTCCGCCAAGACGATCAGCCGCTCCGTGCCGTTTTCGGCATCGCGGCTGCCGAAGGCGGCGACGCAGCCACTGCGCACGCCGCCCAAGCCGCTGACCACTGCTTCGACCTCGTGCGGATAGATGTTGCGGCCGCCGCGGATCACGATGTCCTTGAAGCGGCCGGTGATCACCACCTCGCCGCCGGCCAGATAGGCGCGGTCGCCGCTGTCGAGCCAGTCGCCTTGGCAGAGTTGCCGCGTCGCTTCGGGGTTGCGGTAATAACCGGCTGTGGCGGAAGGCCCCTTGAATTGGAGTTGTCCCTCGACGCGGTCGCCGACTTCCTGGCCGGTATCATCGACGATGCGGATTTCGTGCCCCGGCAGCGGCAGCCCGCAGGCGACGAAGGATAGCGCGGCCTCATCGTCTTCGGCCGCCGGAATCGCCCTGCCCCGGCGCATGAAGTTTTCCCGACCGATGCGGTCGATGCGCGGCCCGCGCCCCATCGGCGGCACCGCCAGGCCGACGCTGCATTCCGCCAGTCCATACACCGGCGCCATCGCCTCGGCGCGAAAACCGTAAGCGGAAAAACGCTCGATAAAGCGCGTCAAGGTCTCGGGGCTGACCGGCTCGGCGCCATTCGCCGCCATGCGCAACGAACCGAGATCGACGCCGGCCATGGCCGCATCGCTGATGCGCTTGCAACAGAGTTCGTAGGCGAAATTGGGCGCCGCCGTCAGCGTGCCACCGTAACGATGGATGGCTTGCAGCCAACGTTCCGGATGCGCCAGGAAACTCAGCGGCGACATGACAACGAAGGGATTGCCGTAATAGAGGCTGGAGAGCCAGGCGGCGATGAGCCCCATGTCGTGGTACAGCGGCAGCCAGCTCACCACCACATCGGCCGGGGTCGTGTTCAGGGCGGCGCCGATAGCGCGGATGTTGGCGAGCAGGTTGGCGTACGAGAGCACCACCCCCTTGGGGTTGCCGGTGCTGCCGGAGGTGTATTGGATGAAGGCGGTATCGCCGGCTTCGACTTTAACTGGCGCCGGATCTCCCACCTCAGTTGTCAGCGCCTCCACCGTCACCACCCGACGGAGCACCGGAACATTCGCTTCGAGCAGGCGCGCCACGCCCATCGCCTGCGGCACGGTAATGAGGATGCCGGCCTCGGCGTTGGCGAGAATACCCGTGTGGCGCCGCACGTGCTCCTCGATCTGGGATAGCCGCGCCGGCGGATAGATGGGCACCGGCACGCCGCCGGCGAGCAGGATGCCGAGGTAGGCGTAGAAATATTCCGGCGAGGTCGGCAGCATGATCGCCACCGTCTGCCGTGGCATTAGCCCCTGTGCCTGCAGCCCGGCGGCAACGGCGCGGGCTTGCTCCCGCAGCGCGCCGTAGCTGATCCGCAACTCGCCCTGCCCTTGGCCCGATTCGCCGAGGTAGATGATCTGGGTGCGTTCGGGATGGCGGTCGGCATGGGCGTCGAGGATATCCACCAGCGTTTTGGCGGCGTGCGGTTCGAAATCGCCTTCCGGTAGCGCCATCACCGGCGGTGCAAGGGCTGGCACATCGGCCGTCGTCACGCGCCCGGACGTTGCCGCCAGCAGCGCCAACAGTTCGCGCGGGGTTGCCGCCTCCTGAAGCGCGGTTTCGGGCAGAACGACGCCGAACGCCGCCTCGGCGCGCACCAGCAGCTCCACCCGGGCGAGGCTGTCGAAACCCAGATCGCGGTCGAAAACGCTATCGAGGGTAATGCGCGGCAAGCGCTCGTTGCGCTTCTGCAACTCGCGCCAGGTGTCTGCGACGATGGCGAGCAGGCGGGCTGCGTCGGTGTCGGACGGCGCCGGAGCCAGCAATGGGTCTTGGTCGTTCATGCGGGGGATGATACCGCCGCAACGGGCGTCGTGATGCCTGACTCAGCGCAAAGCCGGCGCTTTTTCGACGGGGCTGGGATCACATAAAAAGCTCGTTACAAACCACGGCGATTCCTGTCGATGCCGAGCTTGGCACCGAAGAGCGCCCCGGCGTATGAAGCGATGGTGAGCACCGCGATCAACTCGTTCGAATAGCCAGAAGGCATGATCAGCAAACCGCTCAATGCGGATATGGTCGCCGCGACCGCTACCAGCGCATACTCGTTGCGCTTGGCGATGCGGGCGCAGACGAAGCCGCCAAGCCCGGAAAACGTCAGGCCGACGCCATAACCAATGATCGAATACAGCGAATCCGGCGGCATGTCAGTCAGCACCTCGCTGACATCGTCCGCCGGCGTTCCGGAGGCGGCAAGGATAAGGCCGTAAATGAACGCTAACGGAATGCCGGCGAGCATCGAGCCGCCGAAATCGGTCAGGAAGCCGAGCAGCACCGCCTTGATCGGCGATCCGGGCGCGGCTTCCGGCAAATCGGCGACATCGGCCTTGGGAGGGGTGAAAGGATCTTCGGAGTTCATTGGCGTTTGAACAGTTGGGGTTGGGAGGAATCCGGTCAAAGCCGGTTGGCGAAGGTTACAGCCATCGACGAACCTTGGCGACGTAAGCCGAATATTCGGCACCGAAGATCACGGCGAGCGCCCGTTCTTCGGGCGCTATCTGGAACCGGTTGATGTACAGGATGAACAGCGGGGCAACCACGAAGGCCGCTGTGTGCGCCAGGAAGAACGCCCAGCCAAGCAAAGCGATGAAGATCCCGAGATACATGGGATTGCGCGTGAAGCGGTAAATACCATCCACCACCATTGCCGACGTCTCGCCCGGCTTGTGCGGATTGATGGTCGTCCGCGCCCGCCAGAACGAAACCAGGCCGAGCGCGCTGACCATGAAGCCGAGACCGCCAAGTCCAAATGCGACGATTTCACTTCCCTGCAACGCCCAGCGCAATTGGGGGAGGACGAGCGTCGAAAGCCACATCAGCAAGGCGACGCTCAAGGCCACCAGCGGCGGCGGAATTTTCAGTTCAAACACATGCATCGGCACGCTCATGACATCAAAAGAAATCGAAACCCCATCCCATCGTCAGGACCAATCCGATGGAAAAGCCGAGCAACAAACAAGTGCGCAAATAACTTGGACCGCTCTTCGCTTAGAGAAGATCGTTATTACTGTCAACACCATTGGCAAACCCGGCGGTCAAGGTAATCACGATCAAAAAGGCATCGAACCCGAAGTTGTCATAAAAAAAGCTCACCCCGCCAAATACCAACATCGCTAAAACAATGATGCTGCCGTGAAACTCACCGGTATGAAAGAAAAGCCCAACGGAAATCGCGGTGCCATAAACGACGCCGGCGACGACACCAACCATCGAAGCGCCCAAGCGCTCGGAAATGGTCAGTTCAGGCAGCGGGGTCAGTGCCATCGCGGGCGTGATTTGAGAATGATCGGTCGCAGCCGATCAGAGAGACCAGCCCTTCCGAGCAATGCGCGCGGGATGCTAAACACCATGCGCCTCCGGAGTTTTTGATGAGTCGAAACTGCGTTCCATGACCTCAAGTGCAAAGCGGGCGTAGGCGGTAGCCGGCCCACCACCCATTTCGATGGCGACCTCTATCGCTTCCAGAACTTCCTTCTCGCTCGCGCCAGCCTGCGCCGCCTGGTTGATGTGCCATTGCATGCAGGATTCGCAATTGATGACCACCGAGATGCCAATCGCCACCAGTTCCTTGTGTTTGCGGGCGAGCGCACCATCGGAATAGGCGGCCTGCTCCATTTCGAGGAAGGCGGTGTAAACCGGCGATTTGAGGTCCTGCAATTTCTTGTGGGCTTTCTTCCGCTTTTGGATCAGGTCGTCAATCTTGCTCATGTTGCCTCCGGGATTGCAATGGATACGCGCGTCAATCGGCGAACCAAAACCGAATCAACGCCAGTGACAGGGCAAATAGATAGCCGTAGCTGAACCGGTCGATGCGCAGCAATACCTGGCCCCGATGCGCGCGCCAGCGGCCCATGAGACACATCCCCAATCCAACCGCAATCGGTGTGACCAGCAGATTGAGCACGCGCAGCCAGCCGCCGACCATATGCGACGGAAACATCAGCAGACTCAAACCGCCAGCAATGGCGCCGAACAAGGTGTACCCGAGCGCGGCCAACCAAGGGTCGGGCGGTTTGCGGAAAGGCTCCGCCAAGGAATGGAAGCCGAGCTCCGCCATGAATTCCAGCGCCAGCTGAAGCAGGAATTCGCCAAGGACTTCAAGAATCAATTGGAGCATGGCCTGCGCCGATTACTCCATCGGTTGGCGAATGACGGTTTGCCACTTGCCCGGATCGGCGCGCCGAATGTCGCTCAGATAGATTTCATGATGCTTCCCCGCCAGCTTGCCCCGGGCGTAGATGAACGCATGCACTCGCGCGATGGTTGGCCCTTCCTCCGAAAATGGGCCGATATGCAGTATTTGCGCGCAAGGACCTTCGGCAAAGACTTCCAGACGGAGTTTTGGGAGTGCCGGGAGATTCTTTTTCTTTTGCACCGCGGCGACGGCGGCTTCGATCACCGCATTCTCGAGAATCGAGGGCTGCATGATCATCATTGTCCACTTCCAACGCGCCCTGTCGTTGGTCACGAAGGACGACATGTCGTCCGCCCACCAGAGCCCCTCAAGCGGCATTACCGCAAAATCGATCCCCGCGTTTTTCTTGACCATGAACTTGGCCGTGTAAGAAACCGAGAACAGCGCCTCGATGGCTTCCGCGTAGGCTGGCGACGTGTTGGGGTCGCCTTCGCCGTCGATCATGAGGAAATTGAAGGGCGGAACCTCGACCTGCACGACTTCCTTGGTCGAGGGGCCGTAGAGATGCTTGAGTTCTTTTTTGAAATCGATTTTTGCCATGCGATTTCCCAGTATTCAGCCATCAAACGAAGCGTTGATGATAGGCCGAAGCCCGGGTTCGATGTCAACACAAAAAATGACGTTTAAATCAGCCG
>JAPUEC010000183.1 GCA_027492775.1 Rhodocyclaceae bacterium | reverse complement strand
TCCCGCCTTCGCCGTGATGGCCGCTTTGTCGAGCGCATCGGGTTCTACAATCCGGTGGCCGCCGCCAGCGAGGAGGGTCTGCGCGTTTCCATGGACCGTCTGACCTACTGGCAGCAAAACGGTGCCCAGCTCTCCCCGACGGTTGCTCGTCTGGTCAAGCAATACACCGCCAAGCTGGCCGCCTAAGTTCTTGCAAGAAGCCGCTATGGTTGTATTGGGGAAGATCGTCGACCCCTATGGCATACGCGGCTGGGTCAGGGTTCATCCTTTTGGCGACGATCCGGCGTCCTGGTCGAAAATGCCATCCTGGTGGCTGGCGGCGGAAGGATCGAAGGATTGGCGCCAGATCGGCATCAAGGGATGCCGTGTCCACGGTGACGGCCTGGTGTGTCTATTCGAGGGTGTCGCTGGCCGTGCCGATGCGGAATCCCTGAAGGGCACGCTGATCGGTGCGCCCCGCGAGGCCTTGCCCGAGACCGACGCTGACGAGTATTACTGGGCCGATCTGATCGGCCTGCAAGTGATCAACGCCGAAGGGGAATCCCTGGGCAAAGTTGCGGGACTGATCGAAACCGGCGCCAACGATGTATTGCGTGTCGTGCCGGAGTCCGGCGAAGAGCGCCTCCTGCCGTTTATTGGGCAGGTCGTGCTGGCGGTGGAGAAAGAAAACGGCGTTATTCGCGTCGAGTGGGGCAGTGATTGGTGAGTGAACTGCTGTGATCCGGTTCGACTGCATCAGCATTTTCCCGGAAATGTTTGCGGCGCTGACCGAGTGCGGCATTACGCGACGGGCGCTGGAAGAAGGGCGTTGGGAGTGGAAGGGCTGGAATCCGCGGGATTTCGCCGAAAACAACTGGCGCGCGGTTGATGACCGGCCTTACGGCGGTGGCCCCGGGATGTTGATGCAGCCCGGGCCGCTGGAGAAGGCGGTGAATGCGGCCAAGGCCCGGCAATTGGAATCTGGCGTAGCGAAGAGCCGCGTCATTTATCTTTCGCCGCAGGGCGTGCCGCTTGGCCATCAGCGTGTGATGGAACTGGCGTCGGAAGCAGGGTTGATTCTGCTATGCGGGCGCTATGAAGGGATTGACGAGCGTTTGATCGAGCGTGTCGTCGATGAGGAAATTTCGATTGGCGATTTCGTCCTGTCAGGCGGTGAATTGCCGGCGATGGCGTTGATCGATGCGGTCGTGCGGCAGTTGCCCGGCGTGTTGAACGATGCCGCTTCGGCGGTGGAAGATTCGTTTGTGACCGGATTGCTCGATTGCCCGCATTACACGCGGCCGGAAGTGTATGAAGGGCAAGGGATACCGGAAGTATTGATGTCCGGCAATCATGAAAGAATTCGGCGCTGGCGATTGAAACAGTCGCTGGCGCGAACCCGGAAGCGTCGCCCGGATTTGTTGGCGCACCGCACGATGAGTGCGGAGGAAACGCAACTCCTCGCCGAAGTCATGGCAGAAGAGCAATGCGGTGAGTAATTTTTTTAAAATCTAACAGGAGCTCACATGAACCTGATTCAGCAACTTGAACAAGAAGAAATTGCCCGTCTGGGCAAGACCATTCCCGCCTTCGCACCCGGTGACACCGTTGTCGTCCAGGTCAAGGTCAAGGAAGGTACCCGCGAACGTCTCCAGGCCTACGAAGGCGTGGTTATCGCCAAGCGCAATCGCGGCCTCAATTCCGCCTTTATCGTGCGCAAGATTTCTTCCGGCGAAGGCGTCGAGCGGACGTTCCAAACTTATTCCCCGGCGGTTGCCTCGATTGAGGTCAAGCGCCGCGGCGACGTGCGTCGTGCCAAGCTCTACTATCTGCGTGAGCGCTCCGGCAAGTCGGCGCGTATCAAGGAAAAGCTGGAGCGCAAGAAGGAAGCCTGATCTGCGGTCCTTGGCGGGGTGCGCGGCACCCCGTTTTTTGACCGTATTGGTGTCCGGCTGCTATAATTTTTTGTTTTTCACACCTTGCTCCACCGTATTCGCATGACGGGGGGCTTTAGCCAAAAGGAGTACTCATGCGGCATTACGAAATAGTTTTTATCGTCCATCCGGACCAGAGCGAGCAGGTCCCGGGCATGGTCGAGCGCTACAGCTCGGTCGTTACCGGCAAGGGCGGCAAGATCCATCGCCTCGAAGACTGGGGCCGCCGCCAGTTGGCCTACCCGATTCAAAAAATGCACAAAGCCCATTACGTGCTCATGAACATCGAGTGCGACGGCGAGACGCTGACCGAACTCGAGCATTCGTTCAAGTTCAACGATGCCGTGCTGCGTCATCTCACCGTCAAGATGAAGCACGCCCTGACGACGCCTTCACCGATGATGAAGGAAGAAAAGTCGCGCTCCTTGTTGGGTGGTGATGTTGCTGCCGATGTGGCGCCGGCTGCGGTTGCGGTTGCGGCCGAAGAACCGGCGGCGCAACGGGTTATCGCACGGGAGAAAGACTGAACCGCGTCGAGCTCACCGGCAGGCTGATCGAGCGCAAGTCGTTGCGCTACACGCCTGCGGGGGTTCCGGTAAGCGAAGGGCTGCTCCAGCATGCCTCGAAGCAAGCCGAGGCCGGAGTGATGCGGCAGGTGGAGTGTGAGATCGCCATTGTTGCGCTTGCGCAACCAGCCCAGTGGCTGCAGGCGATCCCGGTCGGCGGAGCGGTCAAGGTGACGGGATTTCTCGCCGCAAAAAGCCGCCACAGTCGAACCCTCGTGCTGCATGTGAATTCAATCGAATTTTTGGAAGGAAACGAAAATGGCTCGATTCTTCAAGAAGAAGGATGACGACAAGAAAAAGAAGCGTGGTGGTGGCCTGTTCAAGCGCCGCAAGTTCTGCCGCTTCACGGCGGAAAAGGTGGAACAGATCGATTACAAGGACATCGATGTCCTGAAGGATTTCATCACCGAAAACTTCAAGCTCATGCCTGCGCGTCTGACCGGCACCAAGGCCGGCTACCAGCGTCAGCTGTCGGTTGCCGTCAAGCGTGCGCGCTTCCTGGCGCTGCTGCCCTACACCGATAACCATCAATAATCCGGAGAGAGCACCATGCAAATCATTCTGCTCGAAAAGGTCGTCAACCTCGGCGATCTGGGTGACGTGGTCAAGGTCAAGGACGGCTACGCCCGCAACTACCTAGTGCCGCAAGGCAAAGCGCGTCGCGCCACGCCGGCTGCCATGGCTGAGTTTGAAGCGAAGCGCGCTGAGCTTGAGAAGGCGCAGGCCGAGAAGCTGGCTGCCGCACAAGCCTTCGGCGAGAAGCTGACTGGCACCACCGTGACCATCACTCGCAAAGCCGGCCTCGACGGTCGTCTTTTCGGTTCGGTTACCAACTACGATATTTCCGACGCATTCAAGGCGCAGGATCTCGAGGTCGACAAGGCTTCCATCCGTATGCCCGACGGTCCGATCAAGACCATCGGCGAATTCCCGCTGGAAATCGCCTTGCACACCGATGTGGTCGTTACGGTGAATGTTGCGGTGGCTGCCGAGTAACGGCTTTTCCACACCGACAAAAAAGCCTCGCAGTCTTGCGAGGCTTTTTTTTGCTTTACCTTCTGATGGATGTGACCGCTAGCGGCAGATGCGATTTCTGCCTTCGGCCTTGGCCCGATAGAGTTGCCGGTCGGCCGCCATCATCAGCGATTCCGGCGTGGATTCCGAGTTGCTGCTCGCCAGGCCGACGGAAATGGTGATGGCGGCGAGCCGGGTGCCGTCCGCGCAGACGATGGATTTTGTCTCGACCGTTCGGCGTATGCGCTCGGCAACGATCAGCGCCTCGCTTTCCACCGTATTCTGCAAGAGCACGACGATTTCATCGCCACCGTAGCGCGCCGCGAAATCCGAGGGACGTATGGTCTCGGCGAGCACCTCGCTCAACGCGATCAATGCGAGATCGCCACCGCGATGCCCTTGTGAGTCGTTGTAGATCTTGAAGTGATCGACGTCGATGAGGAGAACACTCAGCGGCGATTGATCGCGCAATTGGTGTCCCATCAGGCAAGGCAGCGCGTTATCCAGCCAGCGGCGGTTGTAAAGGCCGGTAAGGCTATCGATGGTGGCGCAATCGGCAAGCTCGGCAATCTGCCGGCGATCCTGCACGATATGGCGGGTATTGGCCTTGATCCATCGAGTCAGTAGGCGAAGCAGGTTCCTGGAAACGACGTTGGCGTCGGAAATGAGACTGAACAAGAGGGTCCGGTGGATCGGCAAAACCCGGCAGGCTTCCTTGGCGATGATGAAGGCCGAAGGTGGCGTCTCGTCGATCAGGGACAATTCGCCGACCGACACGCCGGCGGAAAGCTCGCGGATTTCCGGGGAGTCCGCCGTCTCGAAGTGGAGCGAGAATTTGCCCGAAAGAAGCACATAAACGTAGCTATTCTCGCGCTCCGGCGAGAGCAGAATTTCACCGCGTTCCAGCGCTCGTGGAACGCATTGCTGAATTACGAAATCCAAAAGGCACTCGGGCGCATCCTGGAAAAGCTCTGACTTGGCCAGTTCGGCGGCGAGCAGCTTCAAACCGGCCCGCCGTCCGGTGATGGCGCTGAGATAGGGTGGATTCTGCGCTGACATATGGTATTGAAGTTTAGCATCCGATTTGGTGCCACGCGGCATATCCCGTGGTATTGCCGTCAACGAGTCGGCTTTTCAGCAAATGGAGTTTTTGCTCAAGCGTCGAAGCTGAACCGCGATCATCCTTCCCTCGGGGAAGCTGCTTTTCAGGCCGAAAAATTCTCGCGCCCGCCGCGATATTTTTTCATGAAAGGGCGCTGTTGCGCTGCATTGGTTGAATATCCCCGCCGAATAGGCGTAGGATTTTCATCAAGGGCGCTCGATCCAGTACGGCGCCATTCGCGGGGAGACAATAAAAATGGCATTCGTTACCTTAAGCAACCACAAAATCCGTTATGAGCTGGCTGGAGAACCCGGTGGTATTCCCGTCGTTTTCGTCAATGGCCTGACCCAGGCGGCTCATCTTTGGGGCGCTTATGTCCCCTATCTCGTCGAACGCGGTTTTCGTGTCCTGACGTTCGACATGCTGGGGCAAGGAGAATCGGACAAGCCGCTGCTTTCTGCCGGTTTCGAGCGTCACGCCGCCATCATGGCGGCGCTGATCGAAAAGCTGGAGATGGAGCGGCCCTTCATCGCCGGAATTTCGTATGGCGGCGCTGTAGCGTTGCGTTATGCGATTTCATACCCCGACAAGCTCCGCGGGCTGGTGGCGATGGGCGCATTTTCGGAAATGGACGGTCGACTCAAATGGATCGGCGAGAACTTGTTCGTGGCGCTGGCGGCCGTCGGAACTGAATATCTTCAGAATATGTTCATGCCCTACAACTTCAGCGCCAACTGGTTGGAGAAGAACGAAGCGATCATTCCCACCCTCCGGCGCCGGGGCTATAACCTCAACGACCAATATGCGCTGCAAAACCTGATGGAAGCAGCGGCGAAGAGCGCCTCCTTTTCGGACGAACTGCCGCAGATCACGGCGCCGACGCTGATCATCAACGGGGAGTACGACTACATCACGCCACGCAAGCTGCACGACATCTTACGCAAGGGTATCCGGCGTTCCCGTCTCGTCATCGTCCAACACGCTTGTCACGCCTTTACCTTGGAATACCCCGAGATCACCATGCGCCTAATCTACGACTTCGCGCTCAAGGTCGGGCGCAACGAATGGCCGGGCGATCAGACCACCTGGGTGGCCAATGACGATTTGGCAGGCGAGCCGCTGTATCTTCCCATCCTCGGCGACCCCTTGCGCGCGATCCAGCCCGATATGCAGGCACTCGCCCTAGCGGCAGAAGCCGCAAAGGCCAAACCCGCTGCCAGGACGAAAAAGCCGGTCGCGAAAGGGACGAAGGCGAAGGCCGCAAACACAACAAAGACGGCCAAAACGGCTGAGGCGACAAAGGCAACGAAGGCAGCAGCGACAACAAAGGCAGCAGCGACAACAAAGGCAGCAGCGACAATAAAGGCAGCAACGACAAAAACAACCGCAAAGGCGGCGACGGCGAAGGCTGCGAACAAAACCAAAGGAGAGCGCCATGTTTCTTGAAGCCAAGGATTCGGAACGGCTCGGCAGTACCATTCTCGAGCCCGATACCCAAACCCGCATTGCCAGTTTTCTAATCGGCATCAAGCAGTACAACAGCCTGGTGCTATCCAAGTTCGAACTGCAACCGGTGGAGTGGATTCCCTACGCGTTGCTGCATGGCCAGCTCTACCGCGAAATGGAACTCATCGGACTGATGCAGCACATCTGTTCCTGGTCGCTAAACCCCGAGGTGTACATTAAGGCGGGGAGAAGCCAGTTGAAGGTCTATGCGGACTTGAAATTCAGCGATTACCTTTTCTCGCCCGTCGCCGCCGATCTCAATTTTTATCGCTACCTGGCGCTATCGCAAGGGCTCTACGCGCATCTGCGCTTCCTTCGCCTGCTGCCGCTGGAGTTGCCGCTCGAGCACAAGTTTCTCGTGCTGCTGCGATCCCTGGAAGTGATCCATGGCCAGCAGATGCAAGGCCAAATCCAGATGCTTCGTCACTTTCCAGTCGATCTCAATGAGGACGAAAGGGAAATCATCGTGGGTGAAGAAAGCGAACGGGTCATGAGCGTATTTCAGAACTTCGTGCTTGAGCTGGTCAAGGGCAACGAGGTCGCCATTTCGCAATAAAAGCAATGGGACCATTGGAAGCCCCGGCAAGCCGGGGCTTTTTCTTTTCAGTCATTTTGACTGCATTGCATTCTTGACCGAAAAAATTACTGATCAGCCGTCGCGACCGAAAGCCAAAGGCAGGCGCGCCTCATAACGAGACTGGGAATCATTTTTGCCCTGTTCAGATGACGCTCCCGTCGGGAGTGCGATGATCAACGTAGTTTATTGCAGAGGAGTTTTTTTATGGCCCAGACACAGCAACAAACAGGTGGAAATCAGCAGCGTTCTCGTCCCATGGGCGAACAAGGAGAAAATAACGAAAACGAGTCCAACGGCTCCTCGTCCCCCATGGTGAACATCTCCGCGATCGCCATGCGTGGCTTTGGGCAGTTCTATGACCTTCAAGCTGCTGCGGCGCGGATGGTCTTTCAATCCCATGCCCGCGCCGCCAGCGCCTTTGGATTGCCCGATTATTCCCACCTTTTCCAGTTCAACGACGAGCGCGCCAAGCGGGCTTTCTCCAGCACCACCGAGCAATTGCTGAACACTGCCGAACAGACCAAGGGTCAATTTCAGGACGTCCAGCGCGAAGTCGGGAAACTGATGGAAGTCCAGGCGGTGACGGCCGCCGAAAACTGGCAACAGGGTCTCCAGGAATTGAGCGCCCAGGCTGAAGAGCACATGAATCAGCTGAAGGAACTGGCACGCCAGCAAGCGGAACAAGCCAAGCAGGCAGCCGAAAGCCTGAGCGAGTCTGCCCGCGAAAGTTTCCGCGAAGGCAGCCAGCAACTTCGCGAAACCATG
>JAPUEC010000182.1 GCA_027492775.1 Rhodocyclaceae bacterium | reverse complement strand
ACGACGGAGCCGGCGAAATCGTGAAACTCTTCGCCGAAGCTGGCCTTGAGCCAGGCCTGGATGCCGAAGGCCTGGTTCCAGGCGATGCCTTCGAAGAAGGGATACACCAGCCCGACGAGCAGGAAGGTGGCGGCCAGTTGCGGGTGGAAACGGGCGCGTTCGGCGATGCCGCCCGAAACGATGGCGGGCACCGCGGCGGCAAAGGTGAGCAGGAAGAAGAACTTGGTCAGTTCATGTCCGTTCTTTTCCATCAAGGCTTCCGCGCCGCTGAAGAAGTGGATGCCGTAGGCGATGCCGTAGCCGATGAAGAAGTAGGCGATGGTGGACATGGCGAAGTCGCTGAGGATCTTCACCAGCGCATTGACCTGGTTTTTCTTGCGGACGGTGCCGAGTTCTAGAAAGGCGAAGCCTGCGTGCATGGCCAGCACCATGATGGCGCCGAGCAGAATGAACAGGACGTCGCTGCCTGATTTGAGTGCTTCCATTTTGGAAAGTCTCTCCCCTGAAAAGATGGCTGGCTAAAGCAAGCACCGTTCCAGTGCGCTGGGCGCTTCAAAATCAAGCATTTGCAGCACAAATGGGCAAAGTGACGCACCGCAAGGGTGCGTCGCCCGCAGATGGTGCACGCAAAGGGTGCGTGTGGTTTATTTTGGTGCGGCTTCCGGCGGCAACAGTACCCAGAGGCGGCCGGATTGCTTCATTTTGCCTGCCTGTTCGCCCGCCTGCGGGCCGAAGCCCCAGAAGAAATCGGCCCGGACCACGCCCTTGATGGCGCCGCCGGTGTCCTGCGCCAAGGTCAGCCGGTTGAGGGGCTGGCTGGAGTTGGGCCGCGTCGTTGCTAGGAAGACCGGCGCGCCGAGCGGCGCAGTGCGCGGGTCGATGGCGATGCTGCGCTCCGGGGTGAGCGGCACGCCAAGTGCGCCCAAGGGGCCGTCGCTGGAAGCCGGCAATTCGCGGAAGAAGACGTAGCTGGGGTTGGCGTTGAGCACGGATTGCAGGCGGTCCGGATTGGCGCGCGCCCAGCCCTGGATGCCCTGCATCGACGCTTCGCCCGATTTCAGCTCGCCGCGCTCGATCAGCACCCGGCCGATGGAATGGTAGGGGTGCCCGTTCTGGTCGGCATAACCGACGCGGACGAGGCGGCCATCCGGCAGCTTGACCCGCCCGGAACCCTGCACCTGGAGGAAGAAGAGTTCGACTGCATCGTCGACCCAGAGCAGGGGCTTGCCCGGCGGCCGGTCGGCGGATTCGATTTCGGCGCGGGAGAGGTAGGGCACCACCTTGTTGCCCTGCAGGCGGCCGCGCAGACGCAGGTGCTTCACCTCCGGCACCACGTCGCCGAGATCGACGGTGATGAGGTCGTCCGGCACGCCGAGGAGCGGGTATTTGTAGGCGCTGCCCCGGCTGCGGCTGCCCTTGAGCAGCGGTTCGTAGTAGCCGGTGATCAGGCCTTCGGTCTTGCCATCTGGCGCCGTCAAGGCGTAGGGCGAAAGCTGCGCTTCGAAAAAGGCGCGGATGGCGGCGCTATCTTGGCGGTCGACGTTGGCCGCCAACTCACACACCCGCTTCCAGCCCGCCTGCGGCTTGCCGGCGAGGCCGCGGCAGGATTGCAGGAAGGCCGGCCAGGCGGCGGTGAGATCGTCTTCCTTCCACCCCGGCAAATCTTCCCAGCGCGCCGGCTGGAGCGGCTTGACGGCCGGCGGTTGTGGTTCGGTTACCGGGCACTTGGGAGCCGGCGGGCAAATCGCGGCGCCCGGTTCGGTGGCGGGACGGGTGGGGACCTCGCCGCAACCAGCGGCGGCGAGCAGGATGGCAACCGCCAGGAAGCGGCGAATCGATTGGCTTTTCGGCATGCTTTGGCTAGAGTTGGAGGTTTCCGTCATTGTAACCGTCGCCATGCCAGAAACCTCGCCCCTCGAACGTCTCATGCAGCGCGCCGAAGCGGTGCTCGACCGGTTGGAATCGGTCCTGCCGCCGCCCTTACCGGCGCCGGATTGGGAGCGGGCGGTGGCTTGGCGCTGGCGCAAGCGCGGCGCGCAAGGCTGGCTGCAACCGGTGGTGCGGCCGCACGCTATCCGCCTGGATGACCTCGATTGCATCGACGAACAAAAGGAGCGCGTCGTCGCCAATACGCGGCAATTCGTCGCCGGCAAGCCGGGCAACAACGTGCTGCTCACCGGCAGCCGGGGATCGGGGAAATCGTCGCTGGTGAAGGCGGTGCTAAATGAGTTCTCTGGGCAAGGGCTGCGCTTGATCGAAGTCGATAAGGCTGACCTCGTCGATCTGCCTGAAATCGTCGATCTGCTCGAGGGACGGCCGGAGCGCTTCATCATCTTTTGCGACGACCTCTCTTTCGAGGCAGGCGAGAGCGCCTACAAGGCATTGAAGTCGGTGCTGGATGGCTCGGTCGCCGCCGCGCCGGACAACGTGCTCATCTACGCGACCTCCAACCGTCGCCACCTGATGCCCGAGTATTTCGCCGAAAACCTGGAAACCCACCGCGTCGGCGATGAAATCCATCCCGGCGAGGCGATGGAGGAAAAGATTTCGCTCTCCGAGCGCTTCGGGCTCTGGGTGTCGTTCTATCCCTTCGATCAGGACGCCTACCTTGCCATCGTCGCCCTCTGGCTCCAGCACTTCGGCGCCACGCCGGCGGAGACTGCCGCCGCCGAGCGCGAGGCGCTCAATTGGGCGCTTGGGCGCGGCTCGCGCAGCGGGCGGGTGGCCTGGCAATTCGCCAAGGATTGGGCGGCGCAGCGCGGCAATGGGAACGCGCGATGAGTGAAATCATCGACGTCGCCGCCGCCGTCTTCCTGCGCAAGGACGGCAAGGAATTCCTGCTCGCTCGGCGCCCCGAAGGCAAGGCCTACGCCGGCTACTGGGAATTTCCCGGCGGCAAGGTCGAGACGGGCGAGACGATCCGCCAGGCGCTCGACCGGGAGTTGCAGGAAGAACTCGGCATTACGGTGGAGGCGGCAACGCCCTGGCTGAAACGTGAATTCACCTATCCCCACGCCAACGTCCGCATCCATTTCTGGCGCGTGACGGCGTGGTCGGGCGAGATCAGGCCGCTCGAACACAGCGCCATCGAATGGCTCAAGATCGGCGGCAAGGCGAAGGTCGATCCCATCCTGCCCGCCAATGGCCCCATTCTCAAGGCATTGGCGCTGCCGACGGTGATGGCCATCACCAACATGTCCGAAAACGGCGAGGATATGGAGCTGACCCGCCTAGAAACGGCCGTCAGCCAGGGTTTGCGCCTCTTCCAGATCCGCGACAAGGGTTTGCCGCCGATCGAGCGCGCGTGGTTTGCGCAGGCGGCGAAGGAGATGGTGCGCCACAGCGGCGCCCTGCTCTTGATCAACGACGATGAGGGGCTGGCGCGGGCGGTGCGGGCCAATGGTGTGCATCTCACGGCCAAGACCCTGCATCGCTGCTGGTCGCGGCCGGAGTTCGATTGGGTTGGCGCCTCTTGCCATACCGAGGAGGAGATTGCCCGCGCCGTGAAGCTGGAACTCGATTACGTGCTCATCAGCCCGGTGCTGCCGACGCAGACGCATCCGGGGGTGCCGCCGTTGGGGTGGGAGCGGTTCGGCGAACTGGTGGCTGTTTCGCCGTTGCCGGTGTTCGCCCTCGGGGGCATGGACATGAGCATGCTGCATCAAGCCCAGGCACGGGGGGCGCATGGGATTGCTTTGATGCGGAATTGGTAGACGGAGACCAGCCGCTGCCCCCGACCTTTTCGCCTTCGAGCGGGTTAGCGGTTTTACATTAGTCGCTTGAACGGGCTCGCACGCAAAGTCGCCATTGGAGTGATTCGGACGGCAGTGGTGAGCACTTCAGGCTTTGCATCGCTCGGTTGTGGGTTGGGCGGGAGTTCGCCCCGCCGGGCGCCTTACTTTCTTTGCTTCGCCAAAGAAAGTAAGCAAAGAAAGGCGACCCGGCCTCGCGCCGGCTTCGCCGGTGCCCTGCGCTACTCGGTGCTGGCGGGGCTGCGGAACTCGGGCCTGCGGCCCTCAGACAGTCCTCGCCCTTTTTCCGCCAGCCCCTGCATTGCTCGGCGCTCGGCAGGGGAAGGGGGGGCATCGTGGTTGGGCTGAGGTTGCGCTTTTGGCAACCGCTTTGTTCCCTGAAATGGGCTCGACAACAAAGGCTCTCTTGGCGGGCGAAGGCTTGGGGGGAGCCTTCAGCTATTTTGGGCCGTCGTTTTCGTCCAGCGACCCGTCGTCCTTTTCCTGCACCGGGACGCGATAGGATTCATTCGCCCAGGCGCCGAGGTCGATCAGGCGGCAGCGTTCGGAGCAGAAAGGGCGCCAGGAGTTTTCCGGGGCAAAGATGGTTTCGGCGCCGCATTGCGGGCAACGGACGACACGGGCCATGGTGCGTTCAGAGATTGCAGAAGGTCAGGTCGAACTCGACATCCATCTCGCAGTTGCGGGGTTTCAGTTCGCCGTTGGAGGGATTGGTGAAACGGATATTGAAGGCGTACTTGTTGGCGCTGATTTCCGGGATCGCCGGCGCGTTCAGGGGCAGAACCACGCGCACCATTTGGGCGGAAGAGCCGCCGAGGTTGAGCTGGAATTGCCCGTTCATCGCCTTTTGGGTCTTGGGATGGCCGCTGGCGCGCAATAGCCGGAGAACAATCGCCAGCGCATCGCGCAACGGCAGGAGCGGACGCGTCCATTGGGCCAGCGCCTCGCGGCGCGTTTCAGCCGGGCGGTGCAGCCACCAGTGGTAGGAGGGCAAATCGAATTCGCAGACGCCGCCGGGAATGGCGGCGCGGCTGCGGATGCTCATCAGCCAGTCGTTTTCGCGCAGGTATTGGCCGATCTTGCCGGTCATCGCCAGCAGGGCGGCGGAAGCCTGTTCGATTTCGTAGAGCGCGCCGGAGAGCGCTTCTTCGGAAATATCGGGATTGTTGCGGTAGACCAGCAGCGTCTGGCGCTGGCGTTCGAGTTCCTGGATGAGATCGAGCTTCAGGTCGGCGCGACCGGCGACCTCGAGAATTTCGAACAGGGAAAGGAGCGCGACATGGTGCTCCTGCGTGCCTTCGAGCGCCGCGAAATAGTGCGTCTTGTCGAACAAATCCTCCAGACGCAATAAAGTCCGGATGCGTTCATTGAACGGATACTCGTAGGTGATCACGCAGCCTTCGGTGGCAAGGGGAAAAAACGCGTTGATTTTGAGCCATTTGCGACCAAATCTCAACAGTTGGCTTGAAGTTTTTTCGCCGCCGCGAAATCGAAATACCGTTGGTGTACGGCCGCGACCTGGGCCGCCAACTCCAGGCGGTCGCCGTCGTTGACAATCACGTCGTCCGCCGCCGCCAGCCGGGTGGCGCGATCGACCTGGGCGGCAAGGATATTGCGCACCTCGGCTTCGGTCAGGTTGCTGCGCGCCATTACCCGGGCGATTTGCGTCTTTTCGTCGCAATCGATGACCAAAACGCGGTCGCAGCGCTCGCGCCAGCGCTGGCCTTCGATCAGGAGCGGGACGGCGACGACGACGTACGGCGTGCTCGCCGCAGCGATTTCGGCGAGCGCGACCTCGATGATCAGGGGGTGGAGGATATTTTCGAGACGCGTCCGCGCCGCCGCGTCGGCAAATACGATGTCGCGCATGGCGGTTCGGTCGAGCGCCCTGTCGGGCCGGGCGACGCCCGGGCCGAACTCGGCGATGATCGCCGGCATCGCCGCCCCGTCCGGGCCGGTTAATTGATGGGCGATGAGGTCGGTATCGACGATGGCGACGCCGTGGGCGGAGAAAAGATCGGTGACGGTGGTCTTGCCGCTGCCGATGCCGCCGGTCAACCCAACGACGTAAGCGCTCACGGGCAGGCTTTGCCGTTGATCGCCGGCAACACCTCGGCGACCGCCGCCTGCATTGCCGATTGCCGGTTAGCCGGCCCGCGCGCTTCGAGGGCGTGAACCGTCTCCTGGCTGCTGCGCGGCCCCATCTTGGCGCTGCGCACGCCCTTTTCCTTGAGTTCTTTGAGTCGTCCCTTGGCGCCGGATTCGGCGGAGAAGACGCCGAGCGAGATCGCCCAGTGGTTCGGGCCGGGATCCTGGATGACGAAGAAATCGCTGATGCCGAGTTTCTTGAGTTCCGCGGCTTTCTTGTCGGCGTCCGCTTTGGTCGTTTGCGCCGGAATGAAAACCCACCAGCTGGGCGTGCCGGCGGGCGTGATGCGGCGGGCCTGCTTGAAGTCGTCGAACTTCTCCGCCAGCAGGGCGGATAGGCGGTCGGCCTCGCGAGTCGCCAGGCCGCTCCAGGCCAGGCAGACGTCGGCCGGGGGTGGCGCTGCCGCTTCCTTCGGCGCTTCCGGCGCGGGCTTGGCGGGTTCGGCGGCCTTGGCGGTTTCTGCCGCCTTGGCCGCGCCGTTCTTCGCGCCCGCGTCGGCCTCCGGCGGTTCGCCGCGCCCGGCGATGCGGATGTTTTCCGGGCGGATCTGCTTCTGGACGCGAATGGCGTCCGGATTGTCGGGCCGGCCGAAATAGCCCTCCGCGTAGGCGAAGAAGAGCAGGTTCGCCAGCGCCAGCAGGAAAACGAGCAGCTTCATCGCGACTAGCCGAACTTGGGCAAGTGTTGCAGCGAATCGGCGATGGCGTCTGCCGGGTACTCGTAATCTTCCAGGTTGCCGGAGAAGAAGCGGTCGTACGAGGCCATGTCGAAGTGGCCGTGGCCGGTGAGGTTGAAGAGGATCACCTTGGATTCGCCGGTTTCCTTGCAGCGCAGGGCTTCGTCGATGGCGGCGCGGATGGCGTGGCAGGATTCCGGCGCCGGGATGACGCCTTCGGCGCGGGCGAACTGCACGCCGGCCTCGAAAGTGGCGATCTGCGGCACCGCGGCCGCCTCGATCAGACCCTCATGCAAGAGCTGCGACACCAGTTGCGAGTCGCCGTGGTAGCGCAGGCCGCCAGCGTGGATGCCCGGCGGCATGAAGTCATGGCCGAGGGTGTACATCTTCATCAGCGGCGTGTAGCCGGAGGCGTCGCCATAGTCGTAGGCGTAGGTGCCCTTGGTCAGGGTCGGGCAGGAGGTCGGCTCGATGGCGACGCAGCGCAGATTGTTGGCGCGCTTGTCGCCCGCTGCCTTGTCGGCGAGGAAGGGGAAGGCGATGCCGCCGAAGCTGGAACCCCCGCCGCAGGGGCCGAAGACCACGTCCGGGTAGAGGCCGATCTTCTCGAATTGCTTCTTGGCTTCCTGGCCGATGATGGTCTGGTGCAGCAGCACGTGGTTGAGCACCGAACCCAGCGTGTAGCAGGTGCCGGCCTGGCCGGCGGCTTCCTCGACCGCCTCGGAGATGGCGATGCCGAGCGAGCCCTCGCTGTTGGCGTCCTTGGCCAGCGCGTCGCGTCCCGCCTGGGTGAAGGTGGTCGGGCTGGCGAAGACTTCGGCGCCCCAGGTTTGCATCATCGAGCGGCGGAAGGGCTTTTGTCCGTAGCTGACCTTGACCATGAAGACGCGCACCGGCAGGCCGAACATCTGGCCGGCGAAGGCGAT
>JAPUEC010000181.1:7294-7518 GCA_027492775.1 Rhodocyclaceae bacterium | reverse complement strand
GTGTGAAAGCCATTCCGGTTGGTCCGGATGACCGTCAAGATCGATGCGCGAAACAAAAGTCTCATAACCGCCGATGATGACCATGAGCAGCAGATTGGCGATCATGACGACGTCGATGAGACCGAGCACGATCAGCATCACGTCGCTTTCAGCGAGGCTGCCAGTTTTGCTCACCAGAACGACCAGTTCGTGCATGAACTGATAGACATAGACGCACTGCGCGA
>JAPUEC010000181.1:0-7284 GCA_027492775.1 Rhodocyclaceae bacterium | reverse complement strand
ACGATAAGACCGAGATAGAGCGGGGCCTGCAGCCAGCGGCTCCAGAAAATGGCCGCTTCCATTTTTTCCACAATTTTCATGGCAGGGGGTGTATGAGGATAAATTTCGATCTTAGCACGGTGAAATATTCGCACCGCTGGTTGCGCTGCGCCGCGGCGACAGACCGGCGAAAACAAAATTGGTTTCAAAAAATGTCGCGGGCGATGGCGGTTGGCTTGCGATAAAATGCGCTCCTCGCTTGCCGTCATGCCACTTTCGACATTTTTCCTATGCACATTCTGCTCAGCAACGACGATGGCTACCTGGCGCCCGGTCTGGAAGCGCTGGCTGGCGCCTTGTCCGGTCTGGCGGAACTGGTGGTGGTGGCGCCGGAGCGCAACCGAAGCGGCGCCAGCAACTCGCTCACGCTCGATCGCCCCCTGGTGCTCAAAACCGCGGCGAACGGCTTTGGTTATGTGAATGGCACGCCGACGGATTGCGTGCATCTGGCCGTCACCGGCCTGCTCGACCCGCTGCCGGACATGATCGTCTCCGGCATCAATCTCGGCGCGAACATGGGCGACGACACGATTTACTCCGGCACCGTGGCCGCAGCCACGGAAGGTTTTTTGTTGGGAATCCCGTCCATCGCCATTTCCCTGGCCAGCTTCGAAGCACGGCATTTCGAAACCGCTGGGCGGGTCGCGCGCGAACTCGTCGAGCGCTTCATCGCCAACCCCATCCGACAGCCGACCCTGCTTAATGTCAATGTCCCGGATGTTCCTTACGACCGCCTGGCGGGCACCGAGGTAACGCGATTGGGCAAGCGCCACAAGGCGGAGCCGGTGGTAAAAATGACCTCCCCGCGCAACGAGACCGTCTATTGGGTCGGCGCAGCGGGTGGCGCGCAGGATGCCGGCCCGGGCACCGATTTCAATGCTGTCGAGCGCAACATGGTTTCCATCACGCCATTGCAGATCGATCTCACGCATATGGCACAACTGCCGGCGATTCGCGCCTGGATGGAATGAACATGGTGCATGCGCTTTCCGGTATCGGCATGACCTCGCAGCGGACGCGGGCACGCATGATCGAGCGCCTTCGCGAGCAGGGCATCCGCGACGAGAAGGCGCTGGCGGCGATGGCCGCGGTGCCGCGCCATGTTTTCATCGAGGAGGCGCTGGCCTCGCGCGCCTATGAGGATACGGCCCTGCCGCTGGGGATGGGACAGACGATTTCGCAGCCCTATATCGTCGCCCGCATGGTCGAAGCCTTGCTGGCTAACCGGCCGGGTTTGGGCAAGACGCTGGAGGTTGGCGCCGGCTGCGGTTATCAGGCCGCCGTTTTGGCGCAGCTGACCAAGGAAGTTTATGCCGTCGAGCGTCTTAAGCCGCTGCTCGAGAAGGCCAAGGTCAATATGCGCAAATTGCAGCAATTCAATGTGCGTCTCAAGCTGGCCGACGGGCATTTCGGCTTGCCCGAAGCCGCGCCCTTCGACAGCATCATTGTCGCGGCGGCGGCATCGCATGTCCCGCAGGCGCTGTTGCAACAATTGGCTCCCGGCGGACGGTTGATCTTGCCAGTTGGAGGCAGTGAGCAGTATCTTTCACTCATTGAACATACACCGCAGGGATTTGCCGAAACACGACTCAACGCCGTGCGTTTCGTCCCACTATTGCCAGGTACCGAATGAACAAATTGATCTTTGCCCTCGTCCCCGCCCTGATCCTCGCGGGTTGCGCCAGCCAGTCGCCGGCACCGGTGGTGGAACGGTCGACGCCGATCGCGTCGGTCCGTGCGCCGGTGCCGAGCGGACCGGGCTACTACACCGTGAAAAAGGGCGACACCCTCTATCGCATCGCCCTAGAACACGGCGTCTACTACCGAGACATCGCCGCCTGGAACAACATTACCGACACCAACAGCATCAAGGAAGGCATGGTGCTGCGCGTGGCGCCGCCAGGGCAGGGAAGCGAAACCGGTGTGGCGACCACGCAACCGGTCCAAACCGGTTCGCCGATCGAGGCCCGGCCGCTGGGAGAAGCGCCGGTGGTCGCGCCAGTGGCGCAGACATCCGGCGATGGCGTGCGGCGCGAGCCCAAGGTCAATAAGGAACCCTATTCCGATGCGGCCTGGGAGCGGGCACAGAACCCCGGCGCAGCGACCAAGCCGGCCGAAACCAAGCCTGAAAGCAAACCCGAAACCAAGCCGGCGGAAGCTGCGAGCGGCCTTGCCTGGGCTTGGCCGGCGACCGGCAAGATGACCGCGGCCTTTGGCGAGAGTGGCAATAAGGGCATCGATATCGCCGGCAGGGACGGCGACCCGATTTTCGCCGCCGCCGATGGCAAGGTGTTTTTCGTCGGTTTGCAGAAGGGGTACGGCAATCTGCTGATCATCGGCCATAGCAACGGCTACATTTCGGTTTACGCTCACAATCGCAAGATATTGGTTACCGAAAAGCAGCAAGTCACCAAGGGCCAGAAGGTGGCCGAGATGGGCAAGAGCGACAGCGAAAACGGGGTCAAGCTGCATTTCGAAGTCCGGCAACAGGGCAAGCCGGTCGATCCGCTCGCCCATCTGCCCAAGCGCTGAGCCTCCGATGAACCTCGACGTCGATGAGTACGAAGAAGGCAATTTATCCGGCGAGTCCGATGAAGGAACGCCGGTAGAAGAGGCCGAAACTTCGACGCCGGAAGTCGAGTTTTTCGAGGACGTTACCCAGGTCTACCTCAATGAAATCGGCGCCAAGCCCTTATTGACGCCGGATGAGGAGCTTCAAACCTCGCGGCGGGTGCGCGCCGGCGATTTCGACGCCCGCCAGAAGATGATCGAGCACAACCTGCGGCTCGTCGTGAATATCGCCAAGCACTACCTCAATCGCGGTATTCCCTTGCTCGACCTGATCGAGGAAGGCAACCTCGGTTTGATACACGCCCTGGAGAAATTCGATCCGGAGCGCGGGTTCCGTTTTTCCACCTACGCCACTTGGTGGATACGGCAGAGCATCGAGCGCGCGATCATGAACCAGTCGCGCACCATCCGCCTGCCCGTGCATGTCGTGAAGGAAATCAACGTCGTTCTCCGTGCCATTCGCCATCTTGAATCGGCGGAGGAGCGCGATACGACGGTCGAGCGCATCGCCACGCTGATCGATCGCCCGATCAACGATGTGCGGCGGATTCTCTCGCTCAACGAACATATCGCCTCGTTGGACGCACCGTTGGAGATCGACCCCAACCATACCGTGGCCGATGTCGTTGCCGACGACAACAGCGCCGATCCGGCCGCCCTGCTGCAAACGGCCGAATTGGGCGGCTTGGTCGACGACTGGCTGGCCCAGCTGACCGAGCGCCAGCGCGAAGTCATCCAGCGGCGATACGGCCTGACCGGCGCTGAAATCGAAACGCTCGACATCATTGCTGCCGATCTCGGGCTGACGCGTGAAAGAGTCCGTCAAATCCAACTCGAAGGGCTGGAGCGCCTGCGCCGAATCATCAAGCGCGGCGGCCTTTCCAAGGACAGCCTGATTTAAGGTGGATCGCGCGCCGCGCAGGGTGAAGCGCGGCGACGGGATCAAGGCCGCGCGGACGCTTCCACCGCGTTTATGCGCATCCGGATCGCTTCCGCCAGTTGGTGCACCGACATGGCGTAGAAGCTCGAGCGGTTGTAGCGGGTGATCACATAAAAATTCTCGTAACCGAGCCAGTACTCGGTTTCGAGCCCCGGGCTGACGAGATCGACCAGCGTCACCAGCGCTTCAGGCTCGGCCGTCGAGCGGATGCCTTGTTGGACGAGATCCGCGACTTTCAGCGTGGGGCGAATGCCGGCTTCGATCAGGCGAGGGTCCGGTGGCCCATTCAAAACCGCCGGTACGGCCACCGGTTCCCCGGGCTTCCAACCATGCCTTTCGAGAAAGCGGGCGACGCTGCCGATGGCGTCGTCGACGCTGCCATACAAGTCGATCCGACCGTCGCCGTCGAAGTCGACGGCGTAACGCCGCTGACTGCCGGGCATGAATTGCGGGATGCCGATGGCACCGGCGTAGGAGCCTTTTACCGCGACCGGGTCGAGCCCGTTCTCACGGGTGAGCAGCAGGAATTGTTCGAGTTCGCTACGGAAAAAATCGGCTCGCGGCGGGTAATGGAAAGCAAGGGTGGTGAGCGCTTCCAGGACGCTGAAACTGCCTTTGTTGCGTCCATAAACGGTCTCGACGCCGATGATGGCGACGATCACTTCTTCCGGCACGCCGAAGGTCATGCGGGCCCGAACCAGAGCCGTGCGATTTTCCTGCCAGAAGCGCACGCCGCCGTCGATGCGCTGGTCGTTGATGAAGCGGGGCCTATAGCGCTCCCATGAACGCTGAAGGGGTGTTGCCGGTGGTTTGATGAGCTTAAGGACGGTGCTGTTGGGACGGGTTGCAGCGAATTTTGCGAGCAGCTCCGCCGTGGTAAAACCGTAGTCGCGCGCCATGTAGTCCGCGAAGTCGATCACCGCCGGCTCGGTGGCGAAGCTGCGCGGTTCGGCCGCCAAAGCCGGTGGTCCCGCGAGCAGCGCCGCCAGGATCGCGCACAACAAATTTCTCAAGTCATTCTCCCTCGGGGCAAAGCGCTTACCGCCCGGCGCAAAGTCTCAATTTCAGCCGGTTCCCGGCCATAACGCACGGCGCAGTATGACGCCGCGACCGATGTGATCGCTGCGCCGATCTCCGGTTTTTCCTGGCGCACGCGTTTCGCCAGGGCCAGCGGCGCTTCCCACTCGTGGCAGGCGATTCCGCGCTGGTGCAAGCGCTGCAGGGCACGGCGCCACAAGCGCAGGGCGGGGTCGACGCGTGGCCGCCGGTAGAGCGTCCATGCCGAGACCACCAACAATACCAGCGTGCAGGCGCTGATCAGCAGTATTCCCAGGGTACGCCAGTCGATTTGGGTGAAGCCGAGGCGGGACAACAGTTCGCGCTGACGATCGGAATTGTACCCGAGCACCCATTGGTTCCAGCCGTTGTTGAAGGCTTCCCAGCGATGGCGCAAGCTGCGGATCCAGTTGGTGTCGATCTGGATGAAACCGGGCAGGGGGTCGCCGCTGGGCACGGCGCCGACGATCCCGGTTTCGATGCGCGCCGGGGAGACGGCGGCGGTCGGGTCGACCCGCGTCCAGCCTTGGCCGGCAAGCCAGATTTCCGCCCAGGCGTGGGCGTCGGATTGGCGAACGATGAGGTAGCCGTCGACCGGATTGAGTTCTCCGCCCTGGTAACCACCGACGACCCGCGCCGGCACGCCGGCGGCGCGCATCAGGACGACGAAAGCGGCGGCGTAGTGTTCGCAAAAGCCGCGTCGGGTCTGGAAGAGGAAGTCATCCATGGCTTCTGGGCCGAGCAACGGTGGCTGCAAGGTATAGACGAATGGTTCGGTGCGGAAAAAGGTCAAGGCCTTTTGCGCCAGTTGCTCGGGGCGCGGGTCGAGTCGGCGCCATTCCTCCGCCAGCGCCCGGGTGCGGGGATTGCGTCCGGGCGGCAGGCGCAGGCTGCGCTGAAGGACGGCGGGCGATTCCTGAATATTGAAGCGGAAGTCGATGCTGGCGCTGAGTTCGAAACGCTGGCGCTGCTGCACCGGCCGGTTGGCGAGTACGGTCAGGGTACGCGCCACGCGGACCTCGGGCGGCAGTGCCGTGGGGGCATCGAGCGCCAGCAGCCAGCGCTGGTTGTGCGCTTCGAGCGTCAAGGAATAACGGATCGGTGTGCCCCGCGCTTCCAGGGCGGGCGCGCCGCCGCCGGACAGCGGTTGCTGGCGCCAGGTCAGCCCGTCGTAATCTTCCATCACCGGGCCGCGCCAATAGAGTTTGTCCTGGCGGGGCGCCGCGCCCTCGAAACGGGCACGGAAGGCGATGTCGCCACTCTGGGCGAGGTTGGCGATGGTGCCAGGCGCCATGGTGTCGGTCAGGCCGCTGCGCGAGCTGTGGGCATCTTGCGGCAAGCCCCAGAGCGGACCGGCGATGCGGGGGAAGAGCACGTACAGGACAAGCATGAACGGCACCGCCTGGACCGTCAGCGTGGCCGCGTAACGGATTGTCGGCAAGGTTGCGCTGGCGCTGCCGCCATGCAGGCGGATGAGCGTGGCGGTTACAACGAGCGACGCCGTGAGCAGCCAAACGCCGGTTGGAATGCTCTGCGAATAGAAGTAGTGCGTCAGTAACAGAAAATACGCGAGGGTGATCAGGACATAGGCGTCGCGGCGGCTTTTGAGTTCGAGGAGTTTCAGGGCCATGAGCATGACCAGCATGGCGACCCCGGCATCGCGTCCGAAAAAAGTGCGAAATTCAAGCAAGATGCCGACGCTGCCGGCGGCGACACCGAGGCCGAGCAGCCATCGCCCGGGCAGGCGAATGCCTCGCCACCAGAGCCAAGCTGCGCCGAGCAGCGTCAAAGCGGCGAAGGCTGAAAGCCAGGTGGGCTGATGCTCGAAATGCGGTGCCGTGGTCGCAAGTGCGCAGGCGAACAGCCAGGGAACGGCGCCACGGTCGAGCGCCTCGGGGGCGGCGGTGCTCATGCAGTGGTGGTGCTCATGGGGTGGCGAGCGCCAATTGTTCGAGGCAGCGCTGACGCTGCTGCACGCCGTCGGCCGAGGGGATTTCGCAGCCCGGCAGCTTCAGACCGTAGCGCAAGCCCGCCGCGCCGGCTTCGAGCACCCAGCCGGCGAGCGCGCTAAGGCGCGTCTCCGCATCCATTCCCGGTGGCAACAGCTCCCAATCCAATTGCAATTCGTTCTGGGCGCCGCCGGCAAATTGCTTGACCAGCAGTGGTCGGAGGGCGGCATCGCGGGCGACCGCTTTCCAGGCGATATGGCGCAGGGAATCGGAATTCTGGCGCTCGCGCAGACCGGCGAAATCGTCCTGCCCACCGTCTCCATGGCGAGTGCCGCTGACGGGGATCGGCGTAACCGGAGGCAATGGCAGCATGAGTGGCTTGGGATAAACCAGGCAGCGCATGGCGGGCTGGGGATAGCTCCAGGCAACGAAGAGCCCCAGCGGATAGCGGCTGGAGAGGCGAACGCGCGGCAACTCCAGCCAGCCGCGGTGATCGGCCAGCACCGGCAATTCGATAGTGGCGCTGCCGGCGCCGGGAAGGTCGCAGCGCACCGTGGGGTTCGTGCCGGCGGCGAATTCCAGCGCCAGTCGCGGTTGGCGACGGTCATGTTCGAGATGCAGGGGAAAGTGCGCCATCTCGCCAGCGAAGACCGCCTCGGCGCGGCCGGGCGAGAGGGTGAGCCAGGCAAGATTGCGGAAGGTATGCAGCATGCCCGCGAGCCCGAGGCC
>JAPUEC010000180.1:6872-7526 GCA_027492775.1 Rhodocyclaceae bacterium | reverse complement strand
GACCCCCGCGCCGGCAACGGTCCGGGAATCGGCGGCTTCAAAGCCGACAGCGAAGTGGGAGTTGCGTTGCGGGCAGGCCATGCGTGCTACTTCGTCGGCTTCGCCCCCGAACCGATGCCTGGGCAGACCATAGAGGATATCTTGCACGCTGAGGCGATCTTTCTCGAAAAGGTCATCGCCCTCCATCCGGATGCCGAAGGCAAGCCTTGCGTCATCGGTAATTGCCAGGCTGGCTGGGCGGTAATGATGCTGGCGGCGACGCGGCCAGAGTTGTGTGGCCCGGTCATGGTGCCAGGGTCGCCGCTTTCCTATTGGGCAGGGATTGAAGGGCAGAACCGGATGCGTTATTCGGGAGGCCTCCTCGGCGGCAGCTGGCTGACGGCGCTGGCTGGCGATCTCGGTGGCGGCATCTTCCATGGCAGCCACCTCGTTCGCAACTTTGAGAGTTTAAACCCTGCCCGGACGCTATGGACCAAGCAGTACGATGTTTGGTCCGCCATCGATACCGAAGCCGAGCGCTATCTGGAATTCGAAAAGTGGTTCGGCTTTACTATCAAACTGAACGCGGAAGAGATGCAGTGGATCGTCGACAATCTCTTCATTGGCAACCGTCTGGCGACGGCAGAGATCGTCACCCGCGCGGGAGAACGCATC
>JAPUEC010000180.1:0-6862 GCA_027492775.1 Rhodocyclaceae bacterium | reverse complement strand
CGCTCACCGATCATCAGTTTTTGCTCCAAGGGCGACAACATCACGCCACCCCCACAGGCGCTGGGGTGGATCGTCGATCTCTACGAGAAGGACGAAGACATTCTAGCCTGCGGTCAGACTATCGTTTATGCGATGCATGAGAATGTCGGCCATCTGGGCATTTTCGTCTCCGGCGATATCGCCAGAAAAGAGTATCGGGAATTCGCCTCGAACATCGACCTCATCGATGTGCTGCCACCGGGTCTCTACGAAGTAGTCATGACCGCTAAGACGCCCGATGCTGCCAGCCCCGAACTCATTAACGGCGACTGGATTGTCCGCTTCGAACGGCGGAGCCTAGAAGACATCCGCGCAATCGTCCGCCCGAGTCTGGAAAATGAGCGCCGCTTCGCCGCAGTCCGGCGCGTCTCCGAAACAAATCTCGGACTCTATCGCACCTTCCTTCAACCCTTTGTCAAGGCAGCGGCCAGCCCCCAACTGATTGGGTGGGCGGAGAAACTGGACCCCTCAGAGATGGTTTTTCAGTTCTTCTCTCCTCACAATCCCTTGATGGGGCATATTAGGCGCTGTGCGGACCTGGTTCGGGAGCAGAGGCGGCACGTCGGGGAAGACAATCCCTATATGCAATGGCAGGAGGCGGCCTCCACCGCCATCATCGCTACACTGGAGGGATGGAAAGAACTCCGCGATATCGCAGCGGAACAAACTTTCCGCATGGTCTACTGATCGCCACTGGTGCAAGCCATGGCTGGTCTTCGCGCTAGCGACGAGCCCCCACGCCAGCATCCCGGCAAGGAACCGGAATTCATCGCCTTCATGGAAGAAGCGATCCGAACCCTCAGGGCACAAATGGCGGAAGGCGGACCGATCGAAGCCGGACTTCGCTGCTTGGGCTACATCGGCATGGGCGGCTTGGGTGTGGATGAACGAACCTTCAATCAGCTGGCTCAAATGCGCGCCCGCTACGGCGAAATTCCGCTGGAAGAATTCAAGCGCGTTGCCCGAAATCAGTACTTCTTGCTGCTGCTCGACGAGAAGGCGGCGATCGAGGCAATCCCGCAGATGCTGCCCGCCGACCTTGATGCCCGAAACAGGCTCCGAGAAGACATCCGCAAAATAGTCATGGCAGCCGGCGAAATCAATAGCGAGCAAGCCAACCGGTTGGCACAGATTGAAAGATTCTTCGCGAAAAGCGCCAAGCTCCAGCCATCGAAACATGCCGGGGTACCCACAATGGCGATCGAATGATCACGAGTCTTGCAGTAATCAGATACCTCTACGGGCGGTAAAGCCCACTCTTGAAGCAGGGGTCTGCTCTTCCCCCAAGGCAGGCCTTCTTTAGGGCCAGCCCTTTTCCGGCAGGCCCTTTTTTTGCATTTGGTGGCAGCTCAGGGGCAGGTTTGACAATCGACCTCAAAGCTTCGATGGCTTTTTGGTGGCTTTCGCAGAATGGGCCCGATAGCCAGAGCAACGAACTTTAAATTTAAGCCAACTGGCATCGCCCTGCGCCTTCATCTGGACCTCGGCTGAGCCAGTGGCAAGACACGCTCTCCCACCTGCATGAATCCCCTTCGGCCGATGGATACGGGAGGCTCAACCTCTAGTCCCGCGTGAGTGGCTGCCGCCTCCAAACAGGGGTGCGACCATGTCAGCACTCTCCAGGGAGGAGCAAGTCGAGCTGCTTCTGGTCACACTCTGGTCAGAGCAGGGTAAAGCAACGTGCAATTAGCGCCGGCTAGATCAGAGAGCCGGCCAAGACGAAGGTCCTGAAAACAGAGCGTCTACCGCTTACAATCCTTTGAAAATACGGTAGAATTCGAAATATTCTACCATGCAAAATTAGCTGAACCTAGGTTGTGAATGACGTTTTCATAACCCATAGGTCGGCAGTTCAATTCTGCCCATCACCACCAGCGATTAACGCAAAGGGCCAGCCTAACCGGTTGGCCCTTTGCTTTTCGGCATCGGCGTTCGTCAAATCGCAAAACGCGCCCCTGATGTGGCGCAAGCTGCTACACTCCGCGCCGCGTCGGCTTTTGTCGTCGATGTTCGCCGGCATTCCAATCAGCCTGTCTGCCGGCCCGCGCTCAGCCCTTCTGCCCGCGTCAAATCCCTATTAGCGATTCTGCCTAGACTGGTTCGTGCCAAGCACGCAAGGCCGACTCAGGAGCAACACCCTCATGCATTTCACCGATCTCGGCTTGTCCGCCGAACTTCTGCGCGCCATTGCCGATCAGGGCTACGACACGCCCACGCCGGTCCAGCAACAGGCGATTCCCGTTGTGCTTGGCGGGCACGACCTCATGGCTGCCGCGCAGACCGGCACCGGCAAGACCGCCGGTTTCGTCCTCCCCGTCCTGCAACTGCTCGCCAGCCGCCCTGCCGCGTCGCGCGTCCGGCCACGCGTGCTGGTGTTGACGCCCACCCGCGAACTCGCCGCCCAGGTCGAAGAAAGCGTCAAGACCTACGGCAAGTACAGCAAGACCACCTCCGCCGTCATCTACGGCGGCGTTGGCATGGTGCCGCAGACGAAGGCCCTGCGTGGCGGCGTCGATATCGTCGTCGCCACGCCAGGCCGCTTGCTCGATCACATCGAGCAGCGCAACGTCGATCTCTCCGGTGTCGAAATCTTCATCCTCGACGAAGCAGACCGCATGCTCGACATGGGCTTCATTCCCGACATTCGCAAGATCGTCGCGCTTCTGCCCAAGCAGAAACAGACCCTCATGTTCTCAGCCACATTCTCCGATGAAATCCGCACGCTCGCCGCCAACTACCTGCGCAATCCGCAGCAGGTGGAGGTGGCGCGCCGCAATGCGCCGGCGGAGATGGTGGCGCAGAGCGTCTACCACGTGGACAAGGCGAAGAAGCGCGACCTGCTGGTCAAGCTCATCCACGATCACGGCTGGCATCAGGTGCTGGTCTTTACCCGCACCAAGCACGGCGCCAACGCGCTGGCAGAAAAGCTGGACAAGGCCGGTATCCGTTCCGCCGCCATTCATGGCAACAAGAGCCAATCGGCACGCACCCGCGCCTTGGCCGATTTCAAGAGCCTCAAGCTGCACGTGCTGGTCGCCACCGACATCGCCGCTCGCGGCATCGATATCGACCAGCTGCCACATGTGGTCAATTACGAGCTGCCCAATGTCCCGGAAGACTATGTCCACCGCATCGGCCGCACCGGCCGCGCCGGCAGTTCGGGCGAAGCGGTTTCCCTGGTCTGCATCGACGAACACCGGCTGCTGCGCGACATCGAGCGCCTGCTCAAGCGTCAGATCGAGGTCAAAGCAATCCCTGGGTTCGAGCCTGACCCGAGCATCAAGGCCGAGCCTATCGAAAATGGTCGTCGCGGCGGCCAATCGCCACGCAGCGGCGCCTCTTCCGGTCAGCGCAAGCCGCAAGCACAGCGACAAGGGCCCAAGCCGACCGGCGACGGACAGCGGCGCGGCGGTGCCAGCCATCATTCGGGGTCGCGTCACCGCTAAGTGCAGATGCAGTGCCGCCCCCGGCGCTTGATCTCGTCCGGACAAGCGCTTGCGGTTGCCCTTCGCGAAAGCGACCGGCACAATCATAGCCATGCAAAAGTTCGATCTCGTCATTGTCGGCGGCGGGCTGGCGGGTGCCAGCCTCGCGGTGGCACTACGCAACACCCGTCTCTCCATCGCCCTCGTTGAAAGCCAGCCGCCACGGCGGCCGGAAGCTTGGGATGCGCGCATCTATGCCGTCAGCCCGATCAACGCAGCCTTTCTCGAGAACATCGGCGTCTGGAAACACCTGGACGCCGCGCGGATCTGCCCCATCCACGCCATGGAAGTGCGCGGCGATAGCGGAGCGCGGCTGGACTTCTCGGTCTACGAGACCGGTGTTTCTGAACTGGCCTGGATTCTCGAATCGTCGCTCATGGCCGGCGAGCTGTGGGAAAACCTCAAGCGTCAGAGCAATGTCACCCTCTTCTGCCCCGGCCAGCCGGCCGCGCTCGAATCACGCGTCGACGCAGCAGTATTGAAGCTTCAGGGCGGAGAAACACTGGCGGCGCGCTTGCTGGTGGGCGCCGACGGACGCGATTCCTGGGTACGCACCGAAGGCGGATTGGCGGCAGAAACCAAGTTCTATGGCGAGAAAGGCGTCGTCGCCAACTTCGCTTGCAGCAAGCCTCACCGCAATATCGCATTCCAATGGTTCCGCGACGATGGCGTGCTCGCCTGGCTGCCGCTCCCGGGCGAGCGCATCTCCATCGTCTGGGCGACGCCCGATGCCAACGCCGACTATCTTTGCAACCTGCCGCCGGAGGCGCTCGCCCGCCGGGTGGCGGATGCGGGGCAAAACAGCATTGGGAATCTAGAGCTGATAACCCCGCCCCAGGCCTTTCCCCTGCGGCTGCTGCGGGTGCCGCGCACCATCGCTCCACGCCTGGCGCTGATCGGCGACGCCGCTCACGGCATCCACCCGCTTTCCGGACACGGCATCAACTTGGGTTTTCAGGATGCCTGCGAGCTCGCGGCCCTCTTGTCTTCAAGCCAGCCCTGGCAAGACATCGGCAACGAGCGCTTTCTGCGCCGCTACGAACGTGCGCGCAAGGAAGAAACGCTGCTCCTCCAAACCACCACCGACCTGCTACGGCGCCTCTTTGCCGCATCGGTGCCCGGCCTCGCGCCGCTGCGCAATTTCGGCCTGGGGCTGACCAACGCCCTGCCCATCGCCAAAACAACGCTGGTGCGTTACGCTCTCGGCTCTTTGTAATCCCGTTGTGGAGATCACCCCAATGTTCAAGAAACTGCTTCCCCTCGCAATCGCCGCCCTGGCGCTGACGGCATACGCCGACGAGGCGGCCGTCAGGAAGGCTGTCGAAACCAAGTTCGGCGGCAAGGTGGAAAGCGTCACCAAGGCCGGCTATCTGGGTCTTTATGAAGTTTTTGTCGATGGGCATCTGCTCTATACCGACGAGAAATTGACCACCTTCATCGCCGGCAACCTGATCGACGCCAAGACCATGAAGAACGTCACCGAGGAGCGCATGAACAAGCTCACCGCGGTCAAATTCTCCGATCTGCCGCTCGATCGCGCCATCAAGCAGGTGCGCGGCGACGGCAAGCGCGTCATGGCGACCTTCGAGGACCCGAACTGCGGTTATTGCAAGCGCTTGGCCAAGGATCTGCTGAAGGTGGACAACGTCACCATCTACACCTTCCTGCTGCCGGTGCTGTCTGAAGATTCGTTCAAGAAGTCGAAGCAGATCTGGTGCGCAAGCGACCGCGCCAAGACCTGGAATGACTGGATGGTCGACGGCAAGGCGCCGGCCGGCAAAGAAGACTGCGATGTTACCGCTGTGACCAAGAACATGGAATACGGGCAGAAATTGCGCATCAACGGCACGCCAACCATCTTCTTCGCCAACGGCGAGCGCGTTCCGGGCGCCATTCCGCTGGCACTCATCGAGGAAAAGCTGAACGGCAAGACCAAGTAGTCAAAAACGGGCGGCGAGCACCGCCGCCCGCCGCTTAGACGGCCAAGCGCCGGCAGATTTCCAGCGTCAGCGCCGACTGATTCATGCAGTAGAAATGCAGGCCCGGCGCGCCGCCCTTGAGCAGCCGTTCGCTCAAGTCCGTGACCACATCCAGCCCGAAAGCGCGGATGGATTCCGTATCGTCGTAAAAACTTTCGAACTTGCGTCGCATCCAGCGCGGGATTTCAGCACCGCAGGCATCCGAAAAACGCGCCAGCTTGAAGAACCCACCGATGGGCATGATGCCCGGGACGATGGGAATCTCCACCCCCGCTACCCGAGCCTGCTCGACGAAATGGAAATAGGCGTCGGCGTTGTAGAAATACTGGGTGATGGCGGAATTGGCGCCCGCTTCGACCTTGCGCACAAAGGCATCGAGATCGTCTCTCGGACTCTTGGCTTGCGGGTGCCATTCGGGATAGCACGCCACTTCGATGGTGAACCAGTCCCCGGTCTCGGCGCGGATGAATTCGATCAATTCATTGGCAAAGCGCAATTCACCGCCTTCCGCCATACCCGAAGGCAAATCGCCTCGGAGAGCGACCAGGCGGCGAATGCCGGCGTCGCGGTACTGCTGCAAAATTTCGCGGATGTCGGCACGCGAGGAACCGATGCAGGCCAGATGTGGCGCCACGCCGCGCCCTTCGGCGACGATTTCCCGAACCACGGCAAAGGTGCGTTCGCGGGTCGAGCCGCCGGCACCGTAGGTCACGGAAAAGAACTTCGGATTCAGCACCGCCAACTTTTCGCGCACGGCACGCAGCTTTTCGATGCCCTCCGGCGTCTGCGGAGGAAAAAATTCAATGGATAGCTCGATGTTGTTCATGTTTTCTCGTGCGAGCAAAAGGCCCCGCTACTTTTCCGGCAACAGGCTGGAAAGCGCCCAGGAAACGACGCTATAGACCAGCGAACCGAAAAGCGCGGGCCAGAAGCCGCCGACCGTGAATCCGGGGACCAGGTCGGCGACGAACAGGAAGAGCAGCGCGTTGATGACGAAGATGAAGAGCCCGAGCGTCAGGATCGTCACCGGCAAGGTCAACAGCACCAGCAACGGCCTGATCAGGGTGTTGATCAGGCCGAGCACCAGGACGACGATCAACGCCGTGCCGAAGCTCTCGACCTTGATGGACGAAAAGAGCATCGGCAACACCAGCAAGGCAGCGGCGTTGATCGCCCAGACGGCCAGGAGCCGCAACATCTCCGCCCGCCCTGATTAGTAGCGGTAATGGTCGGCCTTGTAGGGGCCGTCCATCGACACACCGATGTAAGCAGCCTGCTGCTCAGTCAGCGTGCTCAACTGGGCGTTGAGTTTCTTCAACTGCAGGCGCGCGACCTTCTCGTCCAAATGCTTGGGCAGCG
>JAPUEC010000179.1 GCA_027492775.1 Rhodocyclaceae bacterium | reverse complement strand
CCTTGACCATGAAGACGCGCACCGGCAGGCCGAACATCTGGCCGGCGAAGGCGATGGAACAGCCCCACTGGCCGGCGCCGGTCTCGGTGGTCAGGCGCTGGGTACCGGCGATCTTGTTGAAATAAGCCTGCGGTACAGCGGAATTGGGCTTGTGCGAGCCGGCGGGCGAGACGCTTTCGTTCTTGTAGAAAATCTTGGCCGGCGTGCCGAGGGCCTGTTCAAGCCGCACGGCGCGGCAGAGCGGGGTCGGCCGCCAGAGGGCGTAGATCTGGCGCACTTCCTCGGGAATGGCGATCCAGCGCTCGCTCGACATTTCCTGTTCGAGCAGCGGCATGGGGAAGATGGCCGCCATTTTTTCCAGCGGCACCGGCTGGCCGTCCGGCCCAAGCGACGGCGTCGGCGGGTTTTTCATGTCGGCGACGACGTTGTACCAGTGGGTCGGAATCTCGTTTTGGTCGAGCGTTACGCGCAACGGCGTCATGTTCTTGTCTCCCTGAAGCAGCAATGCGAAAAGGCGAAAGTTACTCTAAAACGCCGGTCAAACCAAGGCGCGGGACATGCCCGTCGACCATGGCGATGCAATAAGCGGCGTCGCGGACCGACTCATCCTCGACGCCGGCCAGTGAGCATTCGCTCCGCCGCAACCACGCCACGATACTGCGCCTCCTCGAAAATGGAGAAACCGGAGAGGTCGGCGTGCGCCAAGGTCAGGCGTTTGCTGGCGAAGTCGGCGAGCAGTTTCCGCTCGCCGCCCCAGAGGCTGCCCGGGGTGGGGCGACGCATGGCATGACCATGACGGAAGACATCAAGGCGGGTGGTGATGCGGCGCAGGTCGGGATGGACGAGGGAAAGCTCTTGCAAAATCGCTTCGGCCCAAGTCTCCCGCGAGGTTTCGAGCAGGCGCTGGCGCCATTCCGCCGGCGTGCGGTCGGCCAGGGCGCGGTAGTAGGTCAGCACCGTTCCTCGCAGATGGCGGCGAATGAGTTGGTGGGTCGCGACGACGTAACCGAGCCCCGGGCCGTCGTAAAGGACATTGTCCCAGGCCGGCGGCGCGCCACGGCGCTCGCTGGGGAAATCGGCGAGATGCAGATTGGCCACCAGCCAGGGCGCGTAGCTGCCGGATAGGGCGGCGGCCTTCAAGGCAGCTGGCGCTTCGCCCCAGACGCGGGGCAGCATGAAAACCGGCGCCGCCCAGATGGCGCGATCGGCGACGAGGCGCAGCGAGCGGTTCTCCGCCGCCAGCCAGCAGTCGATTTCGACCGCGTGTTTGGTTTCGTTGATGCGCCAGGCGACGGCGCCGGTTTGCAGGCGTCCGCTGCTGCGCCGGGCCAGCGCCTTGACCAGCCAGCCGTTACCTTCGGGTGCCGTGAGTACCGCGTCCGAAGCGGCCTCGGTGGCTTCGCCGCTGCGGCAGGCGAAATAGTGCAGGCCGGCCCAGGCGGAAGTCTGGTCATGCGCGGTGCCGAAATCGTCGCGGCAGGCATAACTGGCAAGCCAATGCAGGGTCGGCGCGTCGAAATCGTTGTCGAGCAGCCATTGGCGGAAAGTGACGCGGTCGAGGGCGCGCCACTCCGGATCCTGGCTCGATAATTCCATGGGCAGGGCGAATACCTTGCGTCCATCCTTGCCCCTGGCGTGCTTGAATTCCTCCATGCGTGCCTGGAAACGCCGCTGCTGGCCGCGCTCCGCCGGCGAGACGGCGAGGGTCGGCAAAATGCCTTCCTGCCAGAGACCATCCTTGAACACCCGTTCCTGCGGCGTTGCGCAGAGGTAGCGCTCGTCGTAGCGTGGCTTGGCCGCCGCCGGGTCGTCCTTGAGTACCGCGGCTTCGGTCAGCAGCTCGCGCACCCACACCGCTTCGGGCGGCGGCAAGGGCAAGTAATGCGCGCCCCAGGGGTAGGCGACCAGCGGGCTTTCCCCCGACCGGGAATTGCCGCCCGCCGCATCTTCAAGTTCGAGCACCAGGAAATCGCCGAATCCCGCCTTGTCGAGCCGCCAGGCGGCGGAAAGGCCGGCGATGCCGCCGCCGACGATGGCGATGCCGACGCGCCGCGTCTCGCCGGGGGCGGGAAAACCGCCGTCGCGCAGCCGGTGGCCGAGCGCGAAGTTCATGCCGAGCAGGTCGCCGGGCGGCAAGCCGGAGGCGCCGCCCGGGGCGCAACCGGAGAGCGCCGCCGCGCCGAGGCTGAGGAGGAAGTCGCGCCGGCTGGTCAAGCCTTGAGTTGCCGCAGCGAAAGGCTGACCGAAAGCTGGGCGCCGAGCCAGCCCAGCACGGCGCCGACGGCGGCGAGGAGGCCGGCGTGCGCCAGCGTCAATCCGGAAAGCGCGAATTTTCCGCCATAAAGCGCCGCCAGTTCGGCCACCGGGGCGCTCAGCAACCTGACCCCGAGGGCGACCAGCAGCGCGGCCAGCAGTCCGCCAAAGGCACCTTGCAGGGCGCCGAAATAGTAGAAGGGGCGCCGGACGAAGGCGTCGGTGGCGCCGATCAGCCGCGCCACCTCGATTTCCGCCGCCTGCGAGAGCACCTGCAGGCGGATGGTGTTGAAGGTGACCGCGATCAGGCCGGTGCCGAACACCGCTGCCAACAGCAGGACCGCGAGCTTGCCGAGCCGCAGGAAGGCGTCGAAGCGCTTGACCCACGCCGAATCAAGCTGCACATGGGCAACCTTGGGCCAGCCGGCGAAGGTCTGGCGCAGGGCTTCGAGTTTTTCCGGCTGCTTGTCGGCCGGCTCGATGATGAAGGCGTCGGGTAGCGGATTGCGGGGGAGGCTGGCGACGATCTCGGCCATGCCTTCGTTGCCTTGCAGGCGTTTCAGCGCCTCCTCACGGGAGACGAAGCGCCAGTTGCCGGGATTGGCCTGCTTCAAGCGGCTCTCGATCTCGGCGACGTCCTTCTTGCCTGCGTCCATGGTCCGGAAGAGGCTGATCTGCTGCGTTCCGGACGCGCTGCTGGCGAGCGTCGCCAGGCTGTCGAGCAGGACGTAGCCAGCGGCCGGCAAGGTCAGGGCGATGCCGATGACGAGCAACGAGAGCAGGGTGTTGAGCGGGGCGCGCCAGAGCCGGCGGGCGGCGCCGGCCAGCGCCGCGCGGTGCTGGGAAAGCCAGGCGTTCATGCCAGCCTCCCGTGATCGAGGCAAAGGATGCGCGGCGAATAGCGCTCGATCCGGTGCGCGTCGTGGGTTGAAACGATGACGGTGACGCCGACCTGATGGAAGGATTCGAAGATCGCGAAGATGGCGTCGGCCGAATCGGCATCGAGGTTGCCGGTCGGCTCGTCGGCGAGCCGCACCGCCGGGCGATTGACGACGGCGCGGGCGATGGCGAGGCGTTGCTGCTCGCCGCCGGAGAGGGCGATGGGGTTGGCCTTCTCGCGTTCCAGCAGCCCGACTTTGTCGAGCGCGGCGCGGGCGCGGCGGGTCGCTTCCTTGGGCGTGAGGCCGACGATTTGCAGCGGCAGGAGGACGTTATCCAGCGCCGTGCGGTCGAAAAGCAGTTTCTGGTCCTGAAAAACAAGGCCGAAATTGCGGCGCAGGTAGGGAATGGCACTCTTGCGCAGGGCAGCGATGTTCTGGCCATTGACGACGAGGCTGCCGGAAGTCGGGCGCTCGATGGCGGCGATAAGCTTGACCAGCGTCGTCTTGCCGGCGCCGGAATGGCCGGTGATGAACACCATTTCACCGGACTGGATCTCGAAACTGACGTCGCGGACGGCCTCGAAGCCGCCGGGATAGCGCTTGGTCAGGTTCGAGGCGGCGATCATTCGAAGAGCGCGTCCACGAACTCGCGAGCGGAAAATGGCCGCAAATCGTCGATGCCTTCGCCAACTCCGATGAAGCGGATGGGCTTGGGGCACTGGCGGGCGATGGCGGCCACGACGCCGCCCTTGGCGGTGCCGTCGAGCTTGGTCAGCACCAGCCCCGTGACCTGGATCGATTTATCGAAGGCCTTGACCTGTTGCAGGGCGTTCTGGCCGATGTTGGCGTCGAGCACGAGCAGGGTTTCGTGCGGGCCGGTGGGCTCCGCCTTCTGGATGACGCGCCGGACCTTGGCGATTTCTTCCATCAGGTGCAGTTGGGTCGGCAGCCGGCCGGCGGTATCGGCCAGTACGATGTCGATGCCGCGTGCCCGGGCCGAGGCAATGGCGTCGAAGATGACGGCGCCCGGGTCGCCGCCTTCCTGCGCGATGACGGTGACGTTGTTGCGCTCGCCCCAGGTCTGCAGTTGCTCGCGGGCGGCGGCGCGGAAGGTGTCGCCGGCGGCCAGCAGGACCGACTTGCCCTGTGCCTGGAAATACTTCGCCAGTTTGCCGATCGAGGTCGTCTTGCCGGCGCCATTGACCCCGGCGAGCATGATGATGAAGGGGCGATGCTCGGTGATGACGAGCGGCGCTTCGAGCGGCGCCAGCAGTTCGGCGAGGGCGTCGGAGAGCGCCTTCTGGATGCCTTCCGGCGTCTCCAGCCGGTCACGCTTGGCGCGCTTTTTCAGCTCGTCGAGCAGATGCTGGGTGGCATCGAGACCGACGTCGCTGGTGAGCAGCAGCGACTCCAGTTCCTCCAGCAACTCGTCGTCGACCTTGCCACGGGCGAAGATGGATTTGATCTGGCCGCCAAGTTGGGCGCGGGTGCGCGAGAGGCCCTTGAATAGGCGTTCACGCCACGAGGGGGCTTCGGCGGCGGGGGCTTGCGCGGGGACTGGGGCGGCATCGCCGGACTTCTTGAGGAAACTGAACATGCGTGTGGAGGTCTCTGGAACTGTGCTGACAGCGCGGCATCTTGTCTTTAAGATGCACGAAAATTGACCAAATTCTAGCAGAAAGCCCCACTTCCATGCCCTTCGCCCTGTTGATGCGGACTTCCTTCGCCGGATTGTTCGCCGCTGTTTTGCTGGCGGCCACGCCGGCGCTGGCCAATCCTTTCGAAACCACGCTCAAGAACGGCCTCAAGATCATCGTCAAGGAAGACCGACGGGCGCCGACGGCGGTGCACATGGTCTGGTACCGCGTCGGCAGCATGGACGAGGTGGACGGCAGTTCCGGCCTGGCGCATGCGCTCGAACACATGATGTTCAAGGGCACGCCGGCGATCGGCCCGGGCGAGTTCAACCGCCTCGTCGCCGCTGCCGGCGGGCGCGACAATGCCTTCACCAGCCGCGACTACACCGCCTACTTCCAGCAGGTACCGAAAGAGAAGCTGGACGAGATGATGCGCTTGGAAGCCGACCGCATGCGCCATCTCAACGTCGATCCCAAGGAGTTTTCGCAGGAAATCAAGGTGATCATGGAAGAGCGCCGCATGCGCACCGACGACGAGCCGCATTCCAAGCTCTTCGAACAGATGAACGCGGTGGCTTTTCAGGCGCATCCCTATCGCCGCCCCATCATTGGCTGGATGAGCGATCTCCAGAACATGACCGCCGCCGACGCCAAGGATTGGTACGAGCGCTGGTACGTGCCCAACAACGCCTACGTCGTCATCGTCGGCGACGTCGATCACGAGCAGGTCTTTAAGTTAGCGGAGCAAAACTACGGAGCGCTCGAAGGCCGGGCACTGCCCACCCGCCGGCCGCTGGTCGAGCCCGAGCAGAGCGGCATCCGCCGGCTGACCGTGAAAGCGCCGGCCGAGTTGCCGATGCTGGCCATGGGCTACAAGGTGCCGGTCATCCGCGATGTGGCCAAGGATGTCGATCCCTTCGCCCTGGAAATGCTGGCGGCGGTGCTCGATGGTTACGACGCCGCCCGCTTGAACAAGCGCCTGGTGCGTGAGCAGCGCATCGCCCTGTCCGCCGGGGTCGATTACGACTCCACGGCGCGGGGACCGGGGATGTTCTACCTGCAAGGCACACCTGCGGAAGGCAAGACCGTGGCGCAACTTGAAGTGGCGCTGCGCGGCGAAATCGCCCGCATCCAGAAGGAGGGCGTGACGGAAGCGGAATTGAAGCGCGCCAAGGCCCAACTGGTGGCGTCGCAAACCTACAAACTCGATTCGATGTTCGGCCAGGCGATGGAAATCGGCGGCACCGAGGCGGCGGGGCTCTCTTACAAGGACGTCGATCACATCATCGAGCGCGTCAAGGAGGTGACGGCGGCGCAGGTGCAGGCGGTCGCCAAGAAATACTTCGGCGACGACGCCCTTACCGTCGGCCTGCTCGATCCGCAGCCGCTCGACGACAAGCCGCGTCGGCCTGCCGTCCCGACCCGCCACTGAAAGGGCATCCGAACATGAAGCGCATCATCCTCGCCGTATTTGCCCTGCTCGCCGTTCAGTTTGCCGAGGCGGGCGTCACCATTCAGCACTGGGTCTCGCCTTCCGGCGCCAAGGTCTATTTCGTCGAAAGCCGGGTCCTGCCCATTCTCGATGTCCAGGTCGATTTCGCCGCCGGGTCCATGTTCGATCCGCCGGGCAAGACTGGCCTCGCCGGCCTGACGCGCGGCATGCTCGGCTTCGGCGCCGGCAATCTCGATGAAAACGCCATTGCCGACCGGCTGGCCGACCTCGGCGCCGGCATCGGTGGCGGGTCGGATAGCGATCGCGCCAACGTCAGCCTGCGCACGCTGTCGGCCGCCGACAAGCGCGGCCCGGCTTTGGACCTCTTGCGCCTCGTCCTCCAGGCGCCGCGTTTTGAGCCGGCCATTTTTGAGCGCGAAAAAGCGCGCGCGGTGGCTGGTTTGAAGGAAGCGCTTACTCGCCCCGAAAGCATCGCATCGCGAGCCTTCTCCTCGGCGATGTATCCCGAACATGCCTATGGCCGGGTGCCCATGCCGGAAGGCGTGGCGGCATTGAAGCGCGACGACGCCGTGGCGTTCTACAAGAATTTCTATCACGCCCGCAACGCCGGCATCACCATCGTCGGCGACATCTCGCGCGCCGAGGCCGAGAAGATCGCGGAGGCGCTGTCGGCTGGCCTGCCGCCCGGCGGCGCGCCAACGCTGCCCGCGCCGCCGGTGGCGCCCAAGGAGAGCCAGCGCAAAATCGCCCATCCGGCGACGCAGGCGCATCTGCTGATTGGCATGCCGGCCGTCGAGCGCGGCAATCCCGATTTCTTCCCCTTGCTCGTCGGCAATTACACCCTCGGCGGCGGCGGTTTCATGTCGCGCCTGATGAAGGAGGTGCGCGACAAGCGCGGCTATGCTTACAGCGTCTATAGCTATTTCAGCCCCTTGCGCCAGGCCGGCCCCTTCCAGATCGGCTTGCAAACCAAGCGGGCGCAGGCGGACGAAGCCTTGCAGGTGACGCGCACGGTGTTGAGCGATTTCCTGAAGACCGGCCCGAGCGAAGCCGAGCTGGCGGCGGCCAAGGCCAATTTGACCGGCAGCTTCCCACTGCGTCTGGACAGCAACCGCAAGATCCTCGAAAACGTTGCCAATATCGGTTTCTACGGCCTGCCCCTGGATTATCTCGACACCTATCAGCAGAAGGTGAATGCGGTGACGGTGGAAGCCGTGCGTCAGGCTTTCGCGAAGCATGTACGGCCGGAAAATCTGGTGACCATCATGGTGGGCGTCAACGACATCGTGGAGCTCTACCGCCAGT
>JAPUEC010000178.1 GCA_027492775.1 Rhodocyclaceae bacterium | reverse complement strand
GATGACCTACGAGGAATTTTTCCGCGAGCGCCAGGAAGCGCGCTACGCCGGCGGTGTCGGGAAGTGTTGCTGATGCCGGAGGCGAGCGCCGAACCACAGCCGATTCCCGTCACCATCCTTACCGGCTTTCTCGGGGCCGGCAAGACGACGCTGTTGAATCACATCCTGCATGCGGCGCACGGGCACCGCATCGCAGTCATCGAAAACGAATTCGGCCCGGTCAATATCGACAGCGAACTCCTGGTGCGCAAAAGCGCCGGGGTCATCGAGATGACCAACGGCTGTCTGTGCTGCACGGTGCGCGCCGACCTGGCGCGCCATCTGCTCGATTTGAAGGCACGCCGCGATGCCGGCGAGCTGGTGTTCGACCGGGTGATGATCGAAACCACCGGCGTGGCCGATCCCGGCCCCGTCGTCCAGACCTTTTTCGGCGAACCGACCCTGCGCGAAGCCTTCCTGCTCGATGCCGTCATTACGGTGGTCGATGTCGTGCATGCGCCGCGCCAATTGCAAGAGCAGCCGGTGTTGCAGAAGCAGATCGGCTTTGCCGACCGCCTGCTGCTTTCAAAGGGCGATCTGGTCGGCCCGGCCGCACTCTCCAGGCTCGCCGAGCGCCTTGCCGCCATCAATCCACGTGCCCCCATGCGGCCATTGGAGCATGGCAAGGTGGATCTCGACTTCATTCTCGATATCCGCGGCTTCAATCTCAATGAAACGCTGCTGGCGGAAGAAGCCGCACCGGCAACCAGCAAGATCAAGTACCGCCCGGTGGCCCCCAAGGACTTGAGCTTTCGCACGACGCAAGGCGACGAAATCGGCTCGCTGTTGCTCGAGCACCCAGGCGAAGTCGATCTCGATGCCATCGGCGCCTTCGTCCAGGACACCATCGACCGCCACGGCGACGACCTGCTGCGCTACAAGGGCGTATTGGCCGTTCCCGGCCAGGAGAACAAGCTCATCTTCCAGGGCATCCATCGGCTCGCCGGCTTCGATTTCGGCGAAGCCTGGGGCGAGGATGAGGCGCGACGCTCGCGCATCGTCGTCATCGGCCTGCGCCTTCCGGTCGAAGAGCTGCGGACCGGTTTCGCCGCCTGCCTGCTGCCGACAGGCGCCTGAACGCCCATTTCCCGCTCACGGTCGCGCTGATCCCAAAAACGACATGAGCGGCGAAGGTGATCCAGTCCCGCGTTGCCGCAAACCAGGGAAAAACGAGCGTGAATCCATACATATTGATGGCGTATAAAAGCGCGCCCAGCAAGGCCCCGACCGCGCCGGCGAACCGCCAGTCGAGGCGCCGGGCGATGAGGCAGAAGATCGCGGCATAGGCCAGGCTGAGGGCGAAGTGAACGACCGTCGCCGCCGTCATGAGGCTGAAGCTGGCGGTGGCCGGCGATTCCAGGATGCCGGGCCCGAGCACGATGGCCGCGGCGAGTCGCGCATCGCGCCAGAGAATTTCCGGGAAGGACGAGGTAAATGCCAGCCACAGCGCCATCTGCGCCAAGGTGGAGACGGTTGCCGCGACGAAAGCGCTGATGAGGCTGGCGAGCAGGAAAAGGCGCGATGGCATAGGATTCGAACGATAGGTGTAAAGATAGAGCTTTGGATCCGCATGACGTTCATCCGCGCCAACGCAGCACATGCGGCTTGAGGCCGGCCGGCGGAACTCCATGCCGATGACGGAGTCTTTCTTTCATAGCCCCGGAGCATTCCGGCGCGGTGCCGGAGAAAGATTTCGCCGGCGCTGGGGCAACCGATGCCCGAGGCTTTGTCATCCCTTTCCGGAGTCCATATGACCACCAGTCGCGAAATCACGCTTTTCCATTGCCCCCAGACGCGTTCCAGCGGGACGCTGACACTGCTCGAAGAACTCGGCGCCCAGTACCGGCTGCACCTGCTCGATCTCCGGGCCGGCGACCAGCGGCGCCCCGATTACCTGGCGATCAATCCGATGGGCAAGGTGCCCGCCATCCAGCATGGCGACGCGGTCGTGACGGAACAGGTGGCGATTTACCTCTACCTCGCCGATCTCTACGCGGACGCCGGCTTGGCGCCGCAAATGGGCGATCCGCTGCGCGGCCCGTATCTGCGCTGGATGGCCTTTTATGGGACTTGTTTCGAGCCGGCGATCACCGACCGCTCGCTCAATCGCGGACCCGCCGAGCGCGGCACCTCCGGCTACGGCGATTTCGAAACCATGTTCAAGACACTGACCGACCAACTGGCGAAAGGGCCGTGCATGCTGGGCGAGCGCTTCACCGCTGTCGACGTGCTTTGGGGCTCGGCCTTGACTTGGGCGGTCGCATTCAAGCTCATTCCGGAATCGCCGGTGATCCAGGCCTATATCGACCGCTTCAACGCCCGGCCGGCGGTGCAGCGCGCAAGGGCCAAGGATGCCGAAATCCTGGCTGCGCGGGGAAAATGAGGATGACGGAAGCGCTCGCCGACACCGTCGAAGTGCTCGCTTTCGATGTCTTCGGGACGGTGGTCGATTGGCATTCGAGCATTGTCCGCGAGGTGGCGGCGCTCAAGCTCGGTATTGACGCCGACCGTTTCGCGCTCGCCTGGCGCAACGGCTACAAACCGGCGATGCAGCGGGTGATGTCGGGCGAACTCGAGTGGATGTCGCTCGACGAACTGCACCGCATGATTCTCGATCAGGTGCTGGCGTCGTTCGGCGTAACGTCGCTGACGGAAACCGAAAAATGCAACCTGAACAAGGCCTGGCATCGGCTCGACCCCTGGCCGGACAGCATTGAAGGCTTACGCCGCCTCAAGACCCGCTACATGTTATGCACCCTCTCCAACGGCAACATCGGCTTGTTGGCGAACATGGCCAAATATGCGGCGCTGCCCTGGGATTGCATCCTGTCGGCCGAGGTGTTCCACGCCTACAAGCCCGACCCCGAGCTTTACCTCGGCGTCGCGCGGATCTTCGACGTGCCGCCCGGCAATGTCTTGATGGTCGCCACCCACCCCGAGGACCTCGCCAGCGCAAGGGCCTGCGGGCTTCAGACCGCCTATGTCGAACGTCCCCAGGAACTGGGGCCGACGCAAATCCGGGAGTTTCCGCGGGATCCCGCCAATGCGCTGCATGCCGTCGATCTTATCGATCTGGCGGACCAACTCGGGTGCTGAGAGCGATGACGACCGCGCTGCGGGCGCTGCAGGCTGATATCACCCGGCTCGAGGTCGATGCGATCGTCAATGCCGCCAATACCAGCCTGCTGGGCGGCGGCGGCGTCGATGGCGCCATCCATCATGCCGCCGGGCCGGAACTGCTGGCGGAGTGCCGTCGGCTCGGCGGCTGCCATCCCGGCGAAGCCAAGGTCACTGCCGGCTATCGCCTGCCGGCGCGCTTCGTCATCCATACCGTCGGCCCGATCTGGCATGGCGGCAAATCCGGCGAAGCCGAGACGCTGGCCGCCTGCTATCGCAACAGCCTGGCGATCGCCGCGGAAAAGGCGGTGCGCTCGCTGGCCTTCCCGAGCATCAGTACCGGCGTCTATGGCTACCCGGCCGAGGCGGCGGCGACCATCGCCGTCGAAACCGTTCGCGCCAGCCTGAGCGAAGATTCCACGCTGCAGGAAGTTCTGTTTTGCTGCTTTTCGCCGGCGCAACTGGCGATTTATACGCGGCTGCTGGCGCCTTGAACCTCGGCGCGGCGCTTGAGGGGTGCATGCCAATAAATTCGATGCCGCTACCGATGCATGGCTGCCGGCCGGTCATGGGCTGGTAAACTCCTTTCTTTTTGCCGGCCCGCCCATGTCCACCGCCCGCCTGATCTACGGTTTCCACGCCGTTACCGCCAAATTGCGCCACGATCCGGAATCCGTGAAGGAAATCCTCATCGACGCCGCGCGTCATGATGCGCGCATGCGCGACCTGCTCAAACATGCCGAATTCCATTCGGCCCGGGTGACCGAAACCGAGGGCAAGCGGCTCGACGGCATGCTGCCGGGCGCGCGCCATCAGGGGGTTATCGCCCGGGTCGAGGGGGCGCGCAAGGCGGCGCATCTCGACGATGTGCTCGATACGCTCGAAGAGCCGGCTTTCCTGCTGGTGCTCGATGGCATCACCGATCCCCGCAATCTCGGCGCCTGCCTGCGGGTGGCCGATGCCGCCGGCGCCCATGCCGTGATCGCCCCCAAGGATCGCGCCGTGGGCTTGACCGATGTCGCGGTCAAGGCCGCGAGCGGCGCGGCGGAAACGATGCCTTACGTGATGGTGACCAACCTCGCGCGTACCTTGCGCGAACTGCGCGAACGCGAAATCTGGACCATCGGCGCGGCGGGCGAGGCGGAAAGCGATCTCTACACCGCCGCCTGGCCGGTGGCGACAGCCTGGGTGCTGGGAGCGGAAGGCGAGGGCTTGCGGCGGCTGACGCGCGAGACCTGCGATCAGCTGGTGCGCATTCCCATGTACGGCTCGGTGGAGAGCCTCAACGTTTCGGTCGCCACCGGCATCTGTCTGTTCGAAGCCCGCCGGCGCCGCCAGTAATCGCTGCGCCAGTGGGGGCCCTCACGGCGCCAATTCCACCCGGTTGCGGCCCTTGCGCTTGGCTTCGTAGAGCGCGGCGTCGGCCGCCTTGATCAGGGCCTCGGCGCCGCGGATTTTTTCGCCCAATACCGCGAGCCCGATACTGACGGTGATCTTGAGCCGCCGCGCTTCGAAATCAAAAGCTTCGTCCTCGACCAGGCCGCGGATGCGTTCGGCGATGCCAAGGGCCAGCGCCGCGTCGGCGGCGGGCAGGAGCAGGGCGAACTCCTCGCCGCCATAGCGGAACACCATGTCCTCCAGACGCGAAGCCCCTTTCAGGCGCACCGCCAGTTGACGGAGAACGGCGTCGCCGGCGGCATGGCCGTGTTCGTCGTTGATGAGCTTGAAGTGATCGATATCCACCATCAGGCAGGCGAGGGGCCGGTTTCCGCGCGAACTCCCGGTTTCGGCGGCGAGGTAATCAAGGCCATGCCGGCGGTTGGGGAGTTCGGTCAGCGGATCGGTGAGCGCGACTTCGATCAGTTGGCGGTGCTCGCCAGCGAACTCGTCGGCCGAACGGACCAACCCGCGACGTTCGCTGCGAACCCGTTCACGCAGCAGTTTCAACCGTTCGGCCATGCTCAGACGCAGTCTCAGGTTCTGCAGGGTCACCGGCTTGAGGATGACATCGTCAGCGCCGGCATCGATGGCCCGAAGCGCCGCCCATTCGTGGTCGGGCGAGGCGATGACGAGGAAAAAAATGTCGCTCCCCGCCGGGTTCTGACGCAGCGCTCGGCACAGGCCGGGAAATTCCGCCCCTGGCATGTCGATATCGGCGACGACCAGTTCCGGCGGATCGGCAAGAATGGACGCGTGCTCCTTTCCGGTCGACACAACGCGCGGGACGCGCCCGAGGCTGGTCAGCATGGTGGCGATTTCGTCAGCCTCGATGCCCGGCGAACAAAGCAGCACGGTGCGCCATCCCAGCCGCGCGCCATGGCGCACCGTCGCCTTCGGGCGTGGCGGATTCTCCGCCAGAAGTTCGGCGAAAGGCGGCTGGTCGCGGGTGCGGACCTGCAACATGCTGCCCCAATCCTTCCAGTCGGCAACGACGCTGTCGACCAGCGCGGAGAGCGCATCGGCGCCGATCCCGAGGTGGGCCGAGCGGGTGATGAGATTGGGGATCAGGCTCCAGCGCGTGTCCTCCCGCGCCATGCAGACTTCCGACAGTACCCGGGCGAAATCCAGCGACAGGGTGAGTGTGTTGAGACGGCTTCCCGGCGGGAGATCGGCGGCCGACGGGTCTTCATGATGGTAGGTCGCTTCGACGAGAACGCGGGGCAAGCCCCAGTCGGTGATCATGGTCGCCCCGAGTTGGCGATGATCGAAACCGAAGTCGGTTCTCTCCATCGCCGCGAGTTTGGCGGATGCTGCCCCTGTTTTCAGCAGTGCCCCGTATTCCTCCGGGAACAGCGAAGCCAGGCCGAGCTCGCCGATGCGCGAGAAGAGGCCGACGGTGAAGTGATCGTCGCTGGTGATGTGCGCGAATTTTGACAGGGCCTGGCAGGCGATGGCGGTAGCGAGCGAACGCGCCCAGAAGCCGTGGTAGTCGAAGGCCAGGCACTTGCCGGTGCGGTTGGCATCGAGAATGGAAAAACCAGTGACGAGATCGCGCACATGGAGCGCCCCCAGCGCCACGATTGCCTTGCGCAGGGAGACGATGGGGCGGGCATGGCCAAAAATCGCGGTATTGGCCGATTTGAGCAGCCTCCCTGCCATCGCTGGATCGGACTGCACGAGATCCTGCAATTCCGAGAGCGGATAGTCGTCCTTGCGCAGCAGGCGAATGATCGCCAGCGCCACGCCCTTGGGCGAAGGCAGCTTTCCGGTCGCCTTGAGTTCGGCATATCGACCGGCGGGGATGAGCGTCACGGGGGCAGCCATACCCCAGTGTAGTCGTTTGGCGCAAACGGGAAATCAGGCGATACCTTATGCGGGCACCGCCCGGTTCCTACTCCATGCCTTTGAGATGCTGGATGATTTCGCCTGCGACCGGTTGCGCATTGCCGTAAAGCATATGGCAATTTTCGGCGTAGAAGAGCGCGTTTTCGACGCCCGAGTAGCCGGTGCCCTTGCCGCGCTTGACGACGATGACATTCTGCGCCGCGTCGGCGTTGAGGATGGGCATGCCGTAGATGGGGCTGGATTTGTCGGTGCGGGCGGCCGGATTGACGACGTCGTTGGCGCCGATGATCAATGCCACATCGGCCTGCGTGAACTCGGCGTTGATTTCCTCGAGATCGAAAATCTTGTCGTAGGGCACGCCCGCTTCGGCCAGTAGAACGTTCATGTGGCCCGGCATGCGGCCGGCCACCGGGTGGATGGCGAACTTCACCTCGACGCCGACTTCCTCCAGGAGCACCGCCATTTCCCAGACCTTGTGCTGAGCATGCGCCACCGCCATGCCGTAGCCGGGGACGATGATGACCTTGCTGGCGTAGCGCATTATCGCCGCCGCATCGAGGCTGCTGACTTCGCGGGTCGTGCCGCTGATGGCCGCGCCGCCATCGCCGTTGCCGGAAATCGGGCTGAACAGGATGTTGATGATGGGGCGGTTCATCGCCTTGGCCATGAGCTGGGTCAGCAGCGTGCCGGCGGCGCCGACGACGATGCCGGCGATGATGAGCGCAGGATTGCCGAGCACGTAGCCTTCGAGGCCGACCGCCAGGCCGGTAAAGGCATTGAAGAGCGAAATCACCACCGGCATGTCGGCGCCGCCGATTGGCAGCGTCACGACGACGCCAAAAACGAGCGCCAGGACGAAGAAGGCGACGATCAACTCGCCGCCGGCCGCGCCGGTAACGACCATGATCGCCAGTGCCAGCGCTGCAATGATGAACAGCGCATTGACGACGTTCTGCGCCGGTAGCCGCACCGCCTTCTTCATCAAGCCTTGCAGCTTGGCGAAGGCGATGCAGGAGCCGGAGAAGGAAATGGCGCCGATCAGCGCGCCGACCGCGGCCAACGTCGTCGCGGCCGGTCCCTGCTGGGCGCCGCGGGCGAATTCGATGGCGGCGATG
>JAPUEC010000177.1:6031-7577 GCA_027492775.1 Rhodocyclaceae bacterium | reverse complement strand
GGAAACGTTTCACGCCTAATCGCGCCTCGCGCGCCCGCGTAACCTCTGGTTGTCATATCGCATGAACAACCGGAGATTACGCCATGAAGTTTCCCCGCCTTTTCTGGTGGCTGATTGCCACCGTCCTGCTGCTGGCCCTCATCGGCCTGCTCTATCCGCACCAGCTCCCCGTCAGCCTCTATAAGCTCTCCCTGGTCACCATGGCCGGAGTGGCGGGGTACTGGCTTGACCGCTCCCTCTTCCCTTACGCCAGGCCGGATTCCTTCATCGTCAAGATCGAACCCGGCGAAGATGCGCCCGATATCGACCTGGACGGGAATTGCAAGCTGATCCCGTGGGAAGTGGTCGATGGCGATGGCTTCGTGTTCGCCATGGCCATGCTGCGCCGGGCCATCATCGTTGGCTGTGCCATGTTGGCTATTGGCCTCGGGGCCTGACATGGCCTTGGTCAATCTCACCAAGACCGACCGCCAGGAACTGGCGGCCACGCTGATCATCAGCGCGCTGGTCTTCTGCCTCGGCTTCTTCTGGCCTGGGCAAGCACATCCGCAGGACATCCCGAGCGCTGCCATCAAGCATCGTGCCGATCTTACCCGCGCCGCCCATGCCGAGTGGGGCCTTGATGCCCCGGTTGCGGCCTTCGCCGCTCAAATCCACCAGGAAAGCGGCTGGAACCCCGCGGCCGTTTCCCGCGTCGGTGCGGTCGGCATGGCGCAGTTCATGCCCGCGACGGCACGGTGGTGGTGTAAAGCCAACGGTATGGGGGCTGCCGAGTGCCAGCCGACCAACCCGACATGGGCCATGCGGGCGCTGGTGGGCTATGACCGCTGGCTGTTTGAACGAGTGCGCGGCCCCTCCGAGTTCGACCGTCTATGGGCCGCGCTGCGGGCCTACAACGGCGGGCTGGGCCACTGGCAGCAGGAAGCCGCCACCGTGCGGCCGGCGCTGAATCGTCAGGCCGTGGACAGCGCCTGCGGTGCAGCCCGTCGCCACGCCAGCTTCTGCCCGGAGAACTTGGGCTATCCCCGCCGCATCCTGATCCTGTTGCAGCCCCGCTATCTGGCTTGGGGCCGTGGGGTGTCGGCATGAATCTCCCCGTCATTCCGCAGTGGGCCAAGGTGCTTGGTGTTGTGCTTGTGGTGGCCGCCGTCGTCGTCTCCATCTATGCCTACGGCCAGCAGCAGTTCGGGCTGGGCGAAACGGCAGAGCGGTCGGCATGGCTGGCTCGCGAGAACACCACCCTGACCACGGCCAATGCCCGTATCAAGGAACTGGAAGACCAGGCCCGCGCGAAGGAACACGAACACTCCCAAGACATGGCTAAGGCGTCGGCCACATATCAAGAGGATTTGAAGCATGAAAAAGCTGCAAAAGACCGCGTTATTGCTGATCTGCGCTCTGGCGCTCTGCGCCTGCGCATCCCCGTTGCCCGCTCCGATGCGGCCGGTGGAAGTGGAGCCGGCACGCCTGCCTCCGGCCCCGCCCGATGTGATGGTGAAACGCGAGCCGAACTTTCGTTCGAGGCTTCTGAATTTCTTGTCGGACT
>JAPUEC010000177.1:3073-5931 GCA_027492775.1 Rhodocyclaceae bacterium | reverse complement strand
AGCGATGGCCCATTCTCAGGAAACCCGCGACAAGGTTCGGCAGCTTTACATTGAGGGCATGCCTCTCAACGGCGCCGCCGTCACTTGCGGCGTGAGCTACGACACGGCGCGGGACTGGAAGGCCAAGGCACAGGCCAAGGGCGATGATTGGGATACGGCCCGCGCCGCCTACCGGATCAGCGACCAGGGCATGGATGACCTCAACAAGCAGCTGGTGGAGGATTTCGCCCGCCAGGTCATCACCACCACCCGCGAACTTGAGGATGCCAAAATCCCGGCCGCCGACAAGGCTACGCTCCTCGCGCAATTGGCAGACGCCTATGCCAAGTTCTCGAAATCGTTCAGCCGCATGAATCCGCAGTATTCCGGCCTTTCGGTAGCGCTCGACACTCTGAAAACCATCGCCGACTACTTGAAGGCCCGCGACCCGGCGGCACTGCGGGCGTTGCAGCCGCATATCGAGGATGTCGGCGCGATCCTGGGCAAGCGGTATGCGTGAGTTCGACTGGTCCGACGACTACGAGGACCTTACCGAGGTCAAGAACCTCCGCGACTTTCAGCAGCGGATGGAGCAATTCGCCGAAGAGTTGCGCCAGACCATTGAACTGGAGTGCGAGGCGTTCCCTGTCGATCCGGAAGCCAGTAGGGCACGCCGTGAGCGTGCGGTCGTCGACTATGAGTACTTCTGCCGAACCTACTTTCCGCACTACGTCCCAACCGACCACTTTTCGCTGTTCCACCGCTTCCTATTCAAGCGCTTCCCGGAACTGATCGACGGCGCCACCGATGCACGTGAGGTCCATCAGGCGCCACGCGGCGAGGCCAAGTCGACCTACGAGACGCAGCTTGGTAGCCTCTGGTGCATCTGTCGGGCGAACTACCTTGCCGAGTTGGTGCCGCATGCCAGCAAGAAGGCGCGCAAGTGGCTCATCGGCATCATCATGAACACGCTTGAGCAGTCGATTGAAATGCTCGAAGCGATCAAGGCCGAGCTGGACAGCAACCCTCGCCTGGCGGCCGACTTTCCGAAGGCAGTCGGCCGGGGCCGCATCTGGCAGGCGGCGACCATCGTCACGGCCAACGGCATCAAGGTTCGCGTTGGTGGTTCCGGGAAGAAGATGCGCGGCATGCGCCACGGCCCGCACCGGCCAGGCCTGATCTTCCTGGACGATCTGGAAAACGACGACAACGTGCGCCAGAAGGAACAGCGCGATGCATGCGAAAACTTCGTCATCAAGGCCGTCGTCGGTCTCGCTGGTCCGGCCGGCGGGATGGATATCTTCTGGGTCGGGACGAGCCTGCATTACGACGCCGCAATCAACCGCGTTTCACGCAAGCCGGGATGGCGCCGCAAGGTCTTCAAGTCAATCATGAAGTGGCCTGACCGCACTGACCTCTGGGAGAAGTGGGAAGGCATCTACACCTCGGCAGCGGCCAGCGACGAGGACGGCGCTCAGGAAGCGGCCGAGGCCGAGGCACTGGGGTTCTACCAGGCCAACAAGGAAGTGATGGATGCCGGGGCTGTAGTGTCCTGGCCGGAAGTTCGCTCCCTGTACCGCCTGTATTGCATGTACGCGAGCGACCACGACGCCTTCAATCAAGAGCAGCAGAACGAGGCCGGAAACGATGACACGGCGCCGTTCAAGAACATCCAGTTCTGGGTGGATCGGCGGAATGACTGGCTGTTCTTCGGCGCCATCGATCCATCGCTTGGAAAGCAGAACAAGAAGCGTGACCCATCAGCCATCCTGGTCGGTGGTTTGAATCGCGCCACGATGGTTCTGGATGTTGTCGAGGCCGATATTGCGCGTCGAGTGCCAGACCTGATTATCAGCCGCGCTATCGAGTTGCAACAGGAATACCAATGCCTCGCATGGGGCGTGGAAACCGTCCAGTTTCAGGAGTTCATGTACACCGAATTGCTCAAGCGGGCAGCGGTTGCCGGCATTGCCTTCCCAGGCATCCCAATGCCCGAGGACGTTGAAAAAGACCTGCGCATCATCAGTATGCAGCCGCATTTTTCCAACGGGAAGATCAGGCTGCACCGCTCCCAGACGGTGATGATTGAGCAGCAAAAATTCTGGCCGGAGGCCGACCACGATGACGGCCCGGACTGTCTGGAAAAGCTCTGGAAGTTGGCCAATCAGTTCGCGGGCGAATGGCTATATACCTCGGCGGCGGCCTCACGGCGGGATCGCCGCAGCACCAGCCGCGTCAGCGGCAATTCTGACGATTGGGACGATGATGACGATTAAAGACAAGATCAAGGCCGCCAGGGCTGCGCTTTCCACCGTGGCTCGTAAAGGGCTGGATGTTTTACAAGCCGGGCCGCGTTCGACGCAATCGACGACGCTCAATTACGCCTCGGTCAACACGCTTGATCCGTCCCGGCTGGCCAGAGCTTTTGCCGCCGCCGACCAGGGTTATATCACCGAGCAGGCCACCTTATTTGAACTGGTGGAAGAGCAGGACCCGCATATCTTCGCCGAGCTGGCCAAGCGCCGCCGGGCGGTGACTGGCCTAGGCTGGAAGATGACGCCGCCGGAGGATGCCAATCAGTCCGAAATCGACCGCACTGCGGAGCTGGAAGACATCCTGCGCAAGGTTCCACGTTTCGAGGACGCTCAATACGACCTGGCGGACGCCATCGGCAAGGGCCTCTCCGCCCATGAAATAGACTGGCAGACCGGCAGCACCTGGTATCCGAAAGCACTGCTCTGGGTTCCCCAGCGAGAGTTCCAGGTGGATAGGGCCACCGGCACCCTGCAATACGTCAAGAACGGGGCACCCGAGCCGCTGCGCGAGTGGGGCTGGGTGGTGCATGAGCACCGGGCGAAATCGGGCTACATCGAGCAGGC
>JAPUEC010000177.1:0-2973 GCA_027492775.1 Rhodocyclaceae bacterium | reverse complement strand
CCGACCATGAACGGCCAGATTGTGCGGCCGGTGGCGCTCATCAATGGCATGTTCCCGGAAGACCGGCTGCCCACTTTCAGCTATTTGACCCAGGAAACGGTGGATCAAGGGAAGATGGTCGACGTGCTGGACAAGGCCGCCGGGATGGGGATGGAGATCGATGTGGAATACGCCCACAAGATCATGCAGATTCCCAGGGCCGACAAGGGCGCCACGCTGCTGGTTTCATCCGGCAAGGCGCCCGCCAAACTCGGCCAGGGCGATGCCGCCTTGATGCGACTGGCAGCGCTGGCCAACACCGGCAAGGCTGGAGATCAGGACATCACCGGCCCCTACGCCGCCCAGCTGGCCACCCTGTGCGCTCCCTACGAGCAGGAACTCATCCAGCAGATTTCCGCCATTGTTGCCGAGGCCGGCGACTTCGACGCCGCCCTGGCCGGGATCGAAGCCTTGAAGGCGGGGAACCCGAAGTGGGCGGATGCTATGGCGCTGGGGATGGCGGCGGCGAACCTGGCCGGCCGGGCTGATGTTCCTTGACCGCTTTTATGTTTTCAATCGTCGAGAAGAAGGACCCAATTCTGTCCCCTGTGTATCCCATCGCGGATTGCCTCGTTTCGACTGGAATAGGTGTGTCTTCCAAAGCGTCTCCGCTCGACTGCTCTCCGAAGCATTTGTCCACCTTTCGGATGGTGTTCAATCCAGAAAAAGGAAGCCCACTTTCCATCGGAGATAAGTTCCGCTTCTGCATAAATCAGAAAATCGCCCTCACGCCATGGATTCAATTGATCGCTCATCTATTACTCCTATCAAAAAATGCTGCATGCAGAGCGAATTCTTGCATCACGACGTTTCTCAAGTGGTCGAAATATAGGAATTGAGCATGGCAACCTCTCCTGAACACCTCCCGTTTTCCGAAGCCATCGACTTCTTCAAGCAGAAAATCCGCCTGCCTTCCTCGGGCTGGACGGATATCTGGCAGGAACAGCACAGCCATGGCTTTATGGTGGCCGGTGTCGCGCATGATGCCCTGGTGGAAGACTTCTACAACGCCATCCGCCAGGCAAAGGAGGCCGGCGGCTACGAAGCCTTCAAGAAATCCTTCGGCGATATCGTCGCCAAGCATGGATGGGCGCACAACGGCGCGCCGGGCTGGCGCAGCAAGATCATCTACGACACCAACGTCACCCAGGCATACAACGCCGGCCGCTACAAGCAAATGATGGCGGTGAAGCATCTGCGACCCTTCTGGCGCTACCGTCACACCAGTTTTGAGCACCCACGTCTCCAGCATTTGGCCTGGGATGGCCTGATTCTCCCCGCCGATGATCCATGGTGGGATTCCCACATGCCGCAGAACGGCTGGGGCTGCAAGTGCAAGGTCGATTCGCTCTCTCGCCTGGAGGCGAGCCGCGAATGGGAGAAGAACGGCAAGGCTGGGCCAGATACGGCGCCGCCAATCGAATGGGAAGAGCGTGTGGTCGGCAAGAACGGCAGCGCACCGCGCACCGTGCGCACCCCGAAGGGCATCGACCCAGGCTTCGCCTACAACCCCGGCAAGGCATGGCTTGAGCCGCAGACCGTTCCGCCTCTGCAAGGCTACGACGCAGTGCTGAAAGAGCGCGGAACGCCCTGGCCAACTGGCTTTACCCCACCGCCGATGCCCAAGCCGACCATGATGCCGAAAAGCGCGCTACTGCCGGCCGGTACTGCCCCGGAAGTGGCCGTCGCCGACTTCCTGGATGTCTTTGGTGCTTCCATGGATGACGGCGTTGCCTTCACCGATGCCGCAGGCAGCACGCTGGCCATCACCAAGGCGCTTTTCCAGGATGGCGCTGGTGAATTCAAGTGGCTGTCGAAGCCCGGCAAGGCTGTCCGCCTGGAATACGTCAACTTGCTGGCCATGACGGTAATTGAGCCGGACGAAATCTGGTGGGTCTGGGTGAAAGACCACGGCGAGAAGGGCCGGTGGCGTCTCAAGCGCCGCTACCTGAGAGCATTTGAAGTGGAAGGGACGGACGAATTTGGCGTGGCGGTCTTCGAGTGGGGAAATACCGGCTGGACTGGCTCCACCGCCTTCATGGGAACGCAGAAAACCAAGGCCGCCCGCGAGGCTTATTTCGACAAGCAGCGCGCCGGCCGTTTGGTGTTCAGCAAATAAAAAACGCGGCCTTTGTTGGGCCGCGTTAGTTGTGGATCGGATACTGTGCAGTAGCGCCGAAGCGCAGTCTGACCTAACCACGGACACAGCATATGCAATTTACTGCCGAACTGCAAGTTGATCATCTTGACCGCGCAATGGAGGCCGTCCGCCAAGAGATTGCCACGCCGCAGGAAATGCTCGGCAGCTTCGGCGAGTCACTACAGCGGGTGAATCAGGAGCGCCACAGCAAGGGGCTCGATCCTGATGGCAATCCATGGAAAGAACTCGCGCCTTCCACACTGGCCGAAGGTGCGCGCAAAGGTGGGCCGCTGAACAAGTCCGGTCGGATGCTGGCCAATTTCCATTACCAGGTGAGCAGCGATACTTTGCGCCTCGGCTTTGACGGAGGTGATGGGTTCAAGGCGAAATTCCACCAGGACGGCTCGCGTCCCCATGTCATCACCGCCAGAAAAGCGAAGGCACTCAAGTTCGGTGGAATTTACCGGAAGCGGGTCAATCATCCCGGCTTGCCGGTTCGGAGGCTGGTGGGGTTCCCCAACAGCGACCAGCAGTTGGTCGCCGATGTTGCGGTGGATCATCTGACGGCGGTAATAAACCGGGTTCGATGACCAATTAAACGGGGTTCAAACTGGGATAATATCCGCATCGCCTTACGCAATTTCCCGCAGTTTCCCCCAAAGTTTTCCGTACTTTTTCCCCGCCGCCGTCCGGAAATCATGAATTTAGTGTTTTGGGCCACTTTCCAGTAACGGCGGTCTTTTGAGGCCAATTTTCTCGCCGGTCACCTGTCCGGTTTCTCCCACCTCCCTACT
>JAPUEC010000176.1:624-7585 GCA_027492775.1 Rhodocyclaceae bacterium | reverse complement strand
CTGACATTTAGCGATTACACCAAAAAATGAATGACTACGCCCGCGTCTCCGGAAAATCGATGCCTGTGCCAGCGGACTCCCGCTCGGCGCCAGCCGATCTGCCGCCGCTTACGCCTGAGCAGCAGGCCAAAGCCGAGCTGGCGCGGGATTTCGTTGCCAAACATATGCCTGATGCGCTGCCATTCATCAAAGAACTGGTGAAGGAAGGAATGCTGCCGGGCTGGCGCGGCATCGTTTCATTTCGGCTGCTCGATCGCTGACTATGTCGCGCGCCGCTATCCAGCCGCGATTCATCCGCCATCGTGACGCTCCGGACTACCTTGGCATGCACAAGGATGTTTTCACGCGCGACGTGCGGCCATTCATTACCGAGATCCCAATTGGGGGGAAGGGGGTCGCTTACGACCGCCTTGACCTCGATGCCTGGGCAGACGAACATAAAGCCCGCAACGGGCGACCCAAGATGAATGGAGAAAAAACATCATGGGAAGCACAAGAACGAGGGGTATCACCCTCGAAAGCGACGGTTCTCGAACCGTCAATAAGGTCTGGCGCGGAGATCGTATCTTCGCCAGGCTTGGACAGGTCTCGCAGGAAGAAGCAGAACGGTGGCTCACCACCGAAATTGCCAGGCGCGAATCGGGAAGGGAGGTCAAGTGTCGAAAGAACGATCGACCTCTGTTTGCAGATGGCGCAGCGCGGTACCTGATCGAATCGAAGCAAAAACGATCCGCCGAGGTGATCGCATGGCACATCCAATTGTTGCTCCCCTACATTGGGGCGCTCCCACTCGACATGGTGCACGATGGCACCCTGGAACCGTTCATCGAAGACCGACTGGCCGGCGGCATGCAAGTTGGCGATGGCGAGGCTTTGAAGCCTTCCACCCCGACCACGGTCAACCGGAGCCTTGAGGTGGTGCGGACGATCCTCAATCGCGCTGCGCGTGCCTGGCGCAATGATGCCGGTCGGCCGCTGCTAGACATCGCGCCACCGCTCATCACCATGCTGCAAGAGAATCCGCGCCCGCCGCATCCCATGAACTGGGACGAGCAGGACGCGCTTTTCAAGGAACTGCCGGCGCACCTCGCATCCATGTCGCTTTTTGGCGTCAACACCGGCCTGCGCGACGAGAATATCTGCGGGTTGCGCTGGTCATGGGAACAGTGGGTGCATGAGGTGAATCGCAGCGTGTTCATCATCCCGGGATCTGAGTACAAAACCGGGGTGCCGCACGTGGCCATCCTCAACGACGCTGCCTGGTCGATTGTGGAAGCCCAGCGGATTCGGCGCGACAACGATGAGGACAAGGGATCGACAGCCGACTTCGTTTTCACCTATCGGAATCACCGGGTGGATACGATCAACAACAACGGCTGGCAGAAGGCCCGGCGCGAGGCGGGGCTGGAAGGCGTCCGCGTGCATGATCTTCGGCACACCTATTCTTCGCGTCTGCGGCTGGCCGGCGTCGCCCAGGAGGATCGCAATTCCCTCATGGGTCACGGCGGCCGATCGATGCCGGAGCATTACTCGTCGGCGGATATCGGACGCCTGATCAAGTTAGCGAACCTCGCGCTCGATCGACAAGGCACACGGACGCTGCTGCGGGTGGTGAACGGATGAAAACGGAGAAAGTCGCGCAGAAAGTCGCGCAAAGAAAAGCCGGTTAGTGGAAGCTAACCGGCTTATCGAGTATTTATGGCGCGCCCGGCAGGATTCGAACCCACGACCCCTTGGTTCGTAGCCAAGTACTCTATCCAACTGAGCTACGGGCGCGCTGCAACGAAGGGCGCATTATACGGAAAGTTTGGCGAAAAGCAATGCGTTCGCCAGCTTCATCATAAGGGCCTGCGACCGCTGATGACGCGAATCAGGACGATGACGATGGCGATGACCAGGAGGACGTGGATAAACCCGCCCATGGTGTAAGAACCGACCAGCCCCAAAAGCCAGAGGATGACGAGGATAACGGCGATGGTATATAGCATTTGATGTCCTTTGTTAAAAGAGTACGGTGTGACAAGGGCAAGTACCGTGCCCTGTCGATTCCAATGCCCCTGCGTTCGCCGCCGCACATACGGGCACGGACGTGTTCTCTAGCATTGGTCAATGTTCTACTGGGAGGGGTCATCCGTGGTGACTTGCCCGCATCCCGGCGCCAGCCCGAGCCCGTCGGCACGCATGGCGCCGCGCCAGTTAGCCAGTGTCTGCAACGCCAATCGCCTCCTGGCGGCCCTGCCGGCGTCGGACTACGAGCGCCTCCTGGAGGAGGACCTCGAACCGGTTTCCCTGCGCTTTGGAGACATCCTGCACGAGCCCGGCAGCCGGATGCACCATGTCTATTTTCCCGACACTTCGCTGATTTCCCTGCTGACCGTCGCCGACGGCGATCAGGCGCTGGAAGTCGGGCTGGTCGGCCGCGAGGGGATCGTCGGCATACCGCTGGTTTTCGGCGTCGATGTCTCCCCGATGCGTGCCCTGGTTCAGGGTGGCGGGACGGCAATGCGCATGACGGCGACACGCTTTTCGGTCGAATTGCGCCGGAACCGCAGTTTTGGGAGAGCACTGGATTGGTATGCGCATACCTTGATGATGCAGGTTGCGCAGACCGCCGCCTGCAACCGCTTTCACATGATCGAAGCCCGGTTGGCGCGCTGGCTGCTGATGATTCGGGATCGCAAGCAATCGAATGAATTGCACATGACCCATGAATTCCTGGCGCAAATGCTTGGGGTGCGACGCGTCGGTGTTACCAAGGCCGCGCAAGCCTTGCAGCAAAAGAATCTGATTGGCTATCGCCGCGGCAATATCACCATCATGGATACGCCCGGGCTCGAGGCAGCGGCCTGCCGTTGTTACAAGATGGTCAATGATCTGGAGAACAGTGCTTTGGAATCGGCGGAGCGGGGAGGGCGGACGCCAAAAAAAATGCCCGCGCGCCGGACGGCGAACGCGGGCAGTTGACCAACGAATTGGTTGGGCTTATTCCGGGCTACTTGCCCTTGCTGGTTTCGTTTCCGATGACGCCACCGACCACGGCACCACCGACGGTACCGACGGTGCTGCCGCCAGTCAGCACCGAGCCGGCAACGCCGCCGACGCCAGCGCCGATGGCCGTGTTCTTCTGTTGCGTTGTCATGCCGCTGCATGCGCCGAGGCCGAGTAAAGCTGCAGAACCAAGAACCGCGACCACGGTTTTAAGTGCGTTTCTCATGATGGTATCTCCTTGCATTGGTTGTAAGAGCTAGGTCCGTTCCCTTTGAGAGAAAAGGAATTGTCCCGTCTCAAGGGAAAGCGATAGCAAACGAGAGACCGTCTGCCACCGTACATTGACAAATGCATAAATCCAAACCCCGATCATGGCCTATAATGAAGGATACGGGCTATAAACCTGGGCATTTCCAAGGTATGCTTCCGGCTTGAGATGGACAGGGGACGTTCCCCGCAGAATGAGTCTGGTGGCCTTGGCAACCATCCGGCTCGATTCGGCGACAGTTCGCTACGGTGGTTCGCCATATGCGATGTAGCGATCGTTTCAAAGCAGGAATGGAGAAAAACAAAATGAGAGTGCCGCCAACCCCGCGCGATAACCGCCTATTGGCCGCGTTGCCCGCAGCCGATTACGCCTTGCTGCTGCCGCACCTCGAACTGGTCGAGATGCAGCGGCTGGGGATCGTGCATGAGGTCGGAGGCAAGCAAAGCCACGTCTATTTCCCGACCACCGCCATCATTGCGCTCATGTACATCACCGAAAACGGCGCTTCGGCGGAAGTGGCGCTGACGGGTAACGACGGTCTGGTCGGCATCGCGCTCCTCATGGGTGGCGAAACCATGGCGAACCGCGCGGTCGTGCAAAGCCCGGGTTACGCCTACCGCTTGCCGGCCTCGGCCATAAAACAGGAATTCCAGCGCGGCGGGCAGCTGCAGCATCTCGGGCTTTGTTACACCCAGGCGCTATTGACCCAAATGTCGCAAACGGCTGTCTGCAATCGCCACCATACGGTCGAGCAGCAATTGTGTCGCTGGTTGCTCCTGAGCCTCGATCGGCTGCCCACGAACCAGATGGAAATGACGCAGGAAATGATCGCCAGCATGCTCGGCGTAAGGCGCGAGGGCGTCACCGCCGCGGCGAAGAAGCTGCAGGCTGCAGGATTGATCAAGTACTGCCGTGGACGCATTACCATCCTCGAACGCACAGGGCTGGAGAAGCGCGCGTGCGAATGCTACGCCGTGGTCCGCCGCGAATACGACCGTCTCTTGCCGAGGCAGGACAGCCAGGATATCCGCAGCGTTTACGGAACGCCGGGGGCGTTGGGCAAAGGAGTGGCCTGATTAATTGATGCCCCAAGGTTGATTCCGGTGCCTATTTGACTGCGCATAATTTGTATTATGTAAAATTGAGTCAATGATCAAGATGAAGCCTTCATGCGAGGCTTTCTGCCTTTTCAATTCCGACTAATGGATTTCGCCAATGCTCGCCGCCCCGCTCACCGAGTGAGCGCATCGATGGGCGCACTGGTTGCCAGGAATCCAGGATTTGTTTTTATCGGAGAATAAAAATGAGACTGAAAAGAACAGGCTCACCCAAAGTCCTGGTGGTGGCCAAGTGATGGATTCCTTTCCAATGTGGCTACACGCCCTGTTTTGGGGTCTGGTATCCGGCGGCGCGCTGGTCATTGGCGCCTTTTTTGGGTATTTCTCCAATCTTCCCAACCGGCTGGTGGCGGCAATCATGGCCTTCGGTAGCGGCGTGTTGATTTCCGCCCTGTCGCTTGTCTTGATGGAAGAAGCCTATGAACGTGGCGGCCTCGACGCCACCGTAATCGGTTTCCTTTCGGGCGCTGTCGTTTTCACCCTCGCCAATGTTGTTCTTGCCTGCCAAGGCGCCAAGCATCGCAAACGCTCAGGTAAGCAGCAGCCCAAGCAAGGGGATGGCGGCAGCGGCACGGCGATTGCGATCGGCTCCCTGCTGGACGGCATCCCGGAGTCGATCGTGATCGGCTTGAGCATGGTCGAGGGCAGCAAGGTCAGCATGGTCGCCGTGGCTGCCGTATTTCTTTCCAACATTCCCGAAGGCCTGTCGAGCGCCGTCGGCATGAAAAAAAGCGGGCGTTCCAAAACCTACGTCTTCGGCCTCTGGTCGGCGATTGCCCTGCTGACGGGCATCGCTTCCCTGACCGGCTATACCGTTTTCAGCCAATTTTCGGAGAACGTTATCGGCATCACGAACGCCGTGGCCGCCGGGGCCATTCTCGCCATGCTGGCCGATACCATGATTCCCGAGGCCTTCGAGGAGGTGCACAACTTCAGCGGGCTCATTACCGCTGCCGGTTTCCTGCTGGCATTCTCGTTGAGCAAATGGACCGCTTAGAAATGGCAGAAGGCGCGGATCTGCCAGAAGTTGCGATCCAAACTCCTTGGGAAACCTGCAGGCTGTGGATTCTGGACATCTCCCAACTTCCGAGTGCGGACACCGGATTCCAGCATGCTTAAACCATTGCGCCTCGTCCGCCTGGAAACCTGGCTCGAAGCACCAATGGTTTTCCTGGCTTTCGTCTGGGTCGGCCTGCTCATCGTCGAATACGTTGGGGGTGAATACCGGTGGTTGCTGGTCGCCAGCGACGTCATCTGGGTCATTTTCTTCATCGATTTCGCCCTGCGCTTGTTTCTAGCACCGAACAAATTAGTCTATATCCGCCGGAATTGGCTGACTCTCGTTTCGCTGGCCTTGCCGGCGCTGCGCATATTCCGGTTGGCCAGGGTATTGCGGTTGGCCCGCGCGACAAAGGCGCTGCGCCTGCTTCGCCTGGCCACTTCGGTCAACCGGGGCGTTCGCGCCTTGATGAAAAGCATGGGGCGCAAGGGTATCGGCTACGTTATCGCGCTGACTCTGGTGATCACTTTTACTGGAGCAGCGGGCATGTACGCTCTCGAATCCGGTCAATTCAGCAGTTACTGGGAAGCTTTATGGTGGACCGCCATGATCATCACGACCATGGGTACCGATTTCTGGCCGCGCTCGCTTGAAGGGCGAATACTTTGTTTGACCCTGGCGTTTTATGCCTTCTCCATCTTCGGTTACGTAACTGCCGCCCTCGCCTCCTTTCTGGTGGAACGCGAGCGGACGACGGAGGATTCGGCGGATATGGAAATGCGCACCGAGCTGGCTCGACTGCGGGCGGAAATCGCTCGTCTTGCCGATGTGGTCGGTTCGCAAAACAAAGCCGGATAGCCTCGGATTGCCGATACCCGGATATTCGTTCCTACACGACTCGGCTGACCGCCTGATCAGGTCATGTGGATTCCCGCAGGCCTCGCCTATTTCATCGCCGGCCTGGTGTTGCGATGCCCTGGTTCGGGAGTATCGGAAAACGGGCATCGCTAGGTGCCACGACCTCAGAAGCTTAATTCCCTATTGCTGGAATGGCATCAGGAACAGCATTTGCCAATGCAACTGGTCGAACCCCCGACATTCACTTCAAGGAGAAAACCAATGTCCCATGAGCAATTCGCGTCCTGCATCCAGGCCTGTTACGACTGCGCCGCCGCATGTGACCACTGTGCCACCGCCTGCCTGCAGGAAGACGATCCGGCGCCGATGGCCCGCTGTATCGAACTCGATATTCAATGCGCCGATATTTGCCGCCTCGCCGCCGCCTCGATGGCGCGTGGCAGCGAATTCGCCAACGCCATCTGCGAGCTCTGTGCCGATATTTGCCAGGAATGCGGCGAAGAATGCGCCAAGCACCAGATGGACCACTGCCAGGCCTGCGCCCAGGCTTGCAAGCGTTGCGCCGAAGAATGCCGGAGCATGGCCCAGTAAGCAGTTTCGCAAAGCTAGTGGAATGGCGATGCCGCGCCATGCTGCGCGGCGTCGCATGGGTTACCCGGGTTTGCCCAAGGCGCCTCAGTCAGCGCCTCAAGCGGTCGGGAATCAGAACGCCTGGTCCCAGCGGATGGA
>JAPUEC010000176.1:0-614 GCA_027492775.1 Rhodocyclaceae bacterium | reverse complement strand
AGTAAGCTGTTTCGCAATGGTAGTGGATTGGCGCGGCCGCGCCATGCTGCGCGGCGTTGCATAAGCTATCCGGCTTGCTCAAGGCGCTTCCTTCAGCGCCTCAAACAGGCGGGAATCAGAACGCCTGGTCCCAGCGGATGGACAGCCGCATGGCTGAGTTGATCAGCCCGACCATGCTGTAGGTCTGGACGAAATTGCCCCACTGCTCGCCATTTGCCGTGTCGATGTGCTCGGCCAGCAAACCGTGACGGTTGCGGCAGGCCAGCAAACGTTCGAAATGGGTGCGCGCTTCTTCCCGGCGCCCGGTGGCCGCCAGGGCGTTGATATACCAGAAGGTACAGACGATAAAGGCGTTTTCCGGCTCGCCGAAATCGTCCTTCTCAACGTAGCGGAAAATGAAGTCGCCGCGCTTGAGCTCCTTCTCCACCGCCGCGATGGTGCCGGCAAAGCGCGGATCGCAGGGTTCGACGAAGCCGACTTCGGTCAGAAGCAAAAGGCTGGCATCCATGGCGTCGCCCTCGAAGGTCGAAACGAAGGTGTTGCGCTCGGCATTCCAGCTGCGTTCAAGGATGACCGCCCGCATGGATTCGGCATGTTTCCGCCAATAGTGCGCC
>JAPUEC010000175.1 GCA_027492775.1 Rhodocyclaceae bacterium | reverse complement strand
GGATAAGCGGGTTGATTTCCGCCAGCGAGGCATCGGTTTCCATGTAGCAGGTATAGAGTTTCTTCAGGGTATCGACCGCTTGGCCGACCGATCCTTCCGGTACGCCGATGCCCTTGGCGAGTTCCAGCGCCTGGGCGTCGGTGAGGCCTTTGAGCGGATCGACGAAGACCTTGATGATTTTTTCCGGCGTCTTGTGCGCGACTTCCTCGATGTCCATGCCGCCCTCGGAGGAGGCCATCATCGCCACCTTCTGGGTGGCGCGGTCGGTCAGCGCGGCGACGTAGTATTCCTTCTTGATGTCGGCGCCTTCCTCGACCAGCAGGCGGCGGACTTTCTGCCCCTCCGGGCCGGTCTGGTGGGTCACCAACTGCATGCCCATGATCTGCTGCGCATACTGCTTGACTTCATCCAGCGACTTGGCGACCTTGACGCCGCCGCCCTTGCCGCGACCGCCGGCATGGATCTGCGCCTTCACCACCCAAACCTTGCCGCCGAGCGATTCGGCCGCCTTGACGGCATCATCCACCGTCGGGCAGAACACACCGCGGGGAACCGTTACGCCGAATTTTCTGAGAATTTCCTTACCTTGGTACTCATGGATTTTCATACCCTTTTTTCCTCGTCTCTGTCGGTTAAAGCGTCATTCATAATTACGGAGCAATGTTAGCACAGGCTGTTAAAACATGTCTTTTAAATGACCTAAGACTCAGCCTCGCGCGTCACCTTCCACAGCAAACCTCCCAGCAGGATCGCGGCCGCGACCAGACTCACGACGGACGCGATCCAGAACCCGGCGACCCCCAACGGCGGGCTCCAGCGAAAGCAAAGCCACCAGCCCAAACCCAGGCCGATTCCCCAAAACGCCACCATTTGCACCAACATCGGAACGAAGGTGACGCGATAGGCGCGCAGCACATGTCCGGCGGCCGTTTGCAGGGCATCGAAGAACTGATAGACCGCAATGTAAATCACCAGGCTTACAGCGACCTTGCGAACCGCCGGATCATCCGTGTAGGCGGCGACCACCGGCTCCGCCGCCAGCCAGAGGAAAAAACCGGTGAGGGTCGACAATCCCGCCGAGAGAACGATCCCGGCGCTGGTGTAAACATGGGCCTGGCGCCAATCTCGCGCGCCCACCGACTGCCCCACGGCAGAGAGCGTGGCGATCGCCAAGGCCAACGGCAACATGTAACAAATCGCCGCCAGATTGGCGATGATGCGATGGCCCGCCACCGCCGTCGCGCCCAGTGGCGCGATCAGCAGCGCGACCAGGGTGAACGCGGTGATCTCGATGAAGTTGGCGATGCCCATGGGGACGCCGAGACGCAGCAGATCGCGCCAGACCGCCCAGCGGGGCGCTTCCCAATGCGAGAAGGGACGATAGCGCCGACCCAGCGGACTCAAGAGCAAGGCGAGGAGCGCGGAGAGGCAATCGAACCAGGAAACGATCATGTTGGCGATGCCGCAGCCCAGCGCCCCGAGCGGCGTGCCGCTCCAACCCCGAAGCCCGAGCCCCCAGGCAAGGACACCATGCAACGCCAGTCCGGCGATTCCAATCAACATCAGCAGGCGCGCCTGTCCGAGCGCATTGCTGAAGGCGTAGAAAGTCCGGTAGAAAAGCGCCGCCGGCAAGCCCCAGGCCAGGAGCCCCAGATATTCGCGCACCCTGAGCGCCACCGCCTCTTCCATTGGCGCCAGCGCCAGCAGTGGCTCCGGATAAAGCAGCGCCGCCATGCCCGGCAGGCTGAGCAGCAGCGCCAGCCAAAATCCCTGACGCAGAATGCCGCCAATCTCGCCGTGACGCTGGGCGCCGAGCAGGTTCGCCACCAGCGGCGCCACCGCCTGAACTATGCCGGCGAGGGCAAAGACAATGGAAACGTAGATGCCGCCGCCAATCGCCACCGCCGCCAGATCGACCGTCCCAAAGTGCCCGAGCACCGCCGTATCCACCACCATCATGCCGATGGATGCAAGCTGAGCAACGAGAACGGGGGAAGCGTGGGCGATCAGCCTGCGCGTGGCGGCGAAATACATCCCGCGCATTTTCGCACAGCGACTTCACCCGGCCAAACCCGCCAACTCCCCGTGGCGTTTGCCGCTCAGCGCAGTTGTTCGAGTTGCTCGCCGAGTTTTTGCAAGGCTTTGTAATTCTCCTCGCCACGGTCGAGCTGAGCGATCAGCCGCCGCATGAAGTCATCCACCAGATTGGCGAGAAAGCGCTCCTGATTGTCGGTGAGGCCCAGATGGACAAAGGAATCGGCCAGGCTTTCCTCCAGCGCGAGAATGAGCGCGGAACTGGAGACCCGGTCCTCCTCGTGCATCTTGCGCACGTCGCCGATCAAGGTCCGGATGCTTTCCATCGCCTTCAAGATGCCGGCCTGCTGGCGCTTTCCGGCTTCCTCGATGGCGATGGCGCGCAGTCGCGAATCGGCACCCTGGGCGGCGATCGAAAGGTTGTCGCGCAAGCGGCCGCAATAATCGGGATCGTCGAGCGGAAGATTGGCGATCATGAGCGAGACCCGCTCGAAATTGTGCACGCCGCGGCGACGGAACTCGAAAATGCGCCCCATGTCCTTGACATGGTCCAGCACCGAGGTCTCAAGCGGCAAATCCGCTCCGGCGGCGCTCAAAGTGAGCTTGCGCCCGGCGATCCGTGTCTGCACGACGCCTTCGAGCCGATAGCGCCTCATGAGATCGAGCAGCCCTTCCGCCACTTCCCGCTCGTTCTCGTAGGCAATCAATTTGCTCATGAACTGGAGCGCGATGCCGCCTTCATCCATGCCCGCCAGCGCCAGGGAGGAAAGGTATTCCGCCGCCTCGATCTGCTCCTGCAGCGACTGACGGTCGCGCATGATCTGTTGCGCCACCTTCACCTTGCGCCGCAACTCGGCCGGATCGAAAGGTTTGACGACAAAATCCTCGCCGCCGGCATCGTAGCCGTTCAACCGCGCTTCGCTCGTGTCGTGGCTGGAAACGAAGGTGACCGGAATGTGGGCCAAGGCGCCGTCATCCTTGATTCTCCGGCAAAGGCCGTAGCCGTCCATGCCCGGCAGGCAGACATCGAGCAGGAACATCTGCGGCCGGTCCTGCTCGAGTCGCTGCAGGCAGGATTCGGCGTCGGCGAAGGTTTCCAGCCCGCAGTCGTCGCCAAGGATGGCGCACATGGTTTCCAGAACGACCGGGTCGTCATCCACCACGTAAACCTTGAAAGATCCGCTCATGTTTGCCCTATCGATGGAAGTGAGAATTCGGCGAACGCGGCCCGGCGTTCACCCCTGAGTCGCATCGCGCCCGCTTTCCGGCGGCGAGCCTGACGGCAAGGCCTGGCGGATGGCCATGCATAGCTCATCGATGATTTCCTGCGCCTGCTTCAATTCGAGGTCGACTGGCTCACCGCACTTGAGCTTGGCGTCGAGATTGACCATGTGCTTGTGCAGCGCCTTCATCCCGAGCATGCCGACCCGTCCCTTGAAGGCATGAATGGCCTGCAGCGCCGTCTGCGTATCGCTCACCGCCAATTGCTGCATCACCCGGGACACAAATAGCGGCGATTCGTCGGCGAAGGTGGATAGCCAGTGGCGATAGCGTTCCGCTTTCCCGGAAAACCGCGACAGTCCGGCCTCGGCATCAAGGCCGGCGATGGCAGGAAATCCCTTGGCATCCTCGGCCGCAATCGCCACGTCGCTGGCGTCCTGCTGCTTGATGCGGGGAATCCATTTCGCCAGCTTGCGGTAAAAATCGGTGATATCGAACGGCTTGCCGATATAGTCGTTGATCCCCGCCGCCGCGCCGATGCGCTTTTCATGCTCCATCGTGTGGGCGGTCATGGCGATGACCGGCACTTCCAAGAATCCGCCGAGTTGACGAATGGCGCGGGTCGCCGCCAACCCATCCATGACGGGCATCTGGATATCCATCAACACCAGATCGTAGGTATCCGAGGGCTCGGCCGCCAGGCGCTCGAGCGCCTCCTTGCCATTGGCCGCCAGCCGCGTTTCGACGCCGACCGCGGCCAGCAATTCCTCGGCAATTTCCAGATTGAGCGGCTGATCGTCGACCACCAGCACGCGAACATTCCGATATTTCAAGGTGGTGAAATCCGCATCGGCCGCCTCCGCCTTCAAGCCGCGTTGCTCACCATTTCTAAGTCTCAGCCAGATGCGCAGACTGAAGGTCGAGCCTTGGCCCTCCCGGCTGGCGACATGAATGTCGCCATCCATCATTTCCGCCAGGCGCTTGCTGATGGTCAGGCCGAGGCCGGTGCCGCCGTAGCGTCGGGAAATGGACGAATCCGCTTGCGAGAAAGGCTTGAACAGGTGCTCCATGTCGGCCTTGCTCATGCCGATGCCAGTGTCTTGGACCTCAATATCGATGGCGACACGGTCGTTCTCGCGCCCGCCTAATGCGGCGCGGATATCGATCCGCCCCGAAGCCGTAAACTTGACCGCGTTGGCGAGAAGATTGGCAAGAATCTGCTCCACCCTCACCGGGTCGCCGATGACGACTTCCGGCACCGCCGGATCGACGCTTTCCGCCAGCACCAAGTTCTTTTCCTCGGCCTTGTGGGCCATCGCCAAACGACTCTTGGCGATCACTTTGCGCAGGCAGAAGGCGGTCGACTCGAACTCCAAGTGACCGGCGGCGATTTTCGACAAATCCAGCAGATCGTTGATGATGGTGGCGAGGTTTTTCCCCGCGCCGGTGATCTTTTCCAAATAATCGCGCTGCTTGGCGTCGTGGGTCACGCGCAGGGCGAGGTCGGCGAGGCCGATGACGACGTTGAGCGGCGTCCGCAGTTCGTGGCTGACATTGGCCAGGAACTCGTCCTTGGCGCGATCGGCCAAGAGTGCCGCCTCGAGCGCCTCGGACAGTTCCGCGGTGCGCGCCTGCACCGTTTCCTCCAGTTGCGTCTGATAGGCCGCCAGGGTTCGCGCCGCCTGCTCGCGCTCGGTGATGTCTTCCTTCACCGCCAGGAAGTGACTGATCTGATTGTGCTCGTCGAAAATGGGCGAAATGATGGCGCGCTCCCAGAAGAGATCGCCATTCTTCTTTTTATTGTGCAGAACGCCCCGCCATTCCTTCCCTTCGAGCAGGTTACGCCAGAGCCCCTGGAAAAATTCCGGCGGGTGCCGCCCAGACGCCAGCAGGCGCGGATTGCGCCCAATGGCGTCGCGCCGGGAATAACCGGTGATTTCGGTGAAAGCGGGATTGACGTATTCGATGATCGCCTGGCGGTCGGTGATGAGAATCGAAACCGGGCTCTGCTCGACGGCCTGAAAGAGTTGGCGCGCCTGCTGGTCGCGCTGCTTGCGCTCGGTAATATCCTGAAAGGCGCCGCAGATCATGACCGTCTTGCCGTCCTCGCGCACCGCCACCCCTTGGGCGCGCACCCACAGGCGTCGCCCCTTGGCGCTTATAAACGGCAGTTCCAGATCGTAGTCGGTTCCCGCATCGATCGCGGTTCGCACCGCCGCCTGGATGACGGGTCTCGCCTCCGGCGCATAGAAATTGATCCCTTGCTCGACGCCGACGGCCGTACCGGGTTCGACCTCATGGAGGGCATAGACCTCTTCCGACCAGAAGAGCTCGTTCGTCCGCAGGTGCATCGAGCCGACGCCGTTCCGGGCGACCTTAGCCATTTGCGACAACAGTGTGGCCTGCATGTCGGCCATCTGTTCCGCCTGACGGAGCTTGGTGACGTCCAGGAGCGTCGCCACCAGGAAATCCAGGTCGCCATTGGGCTTGCGCACGCAATTGAGGTTGACCTGGCCGAACACGGTCGAGCCGTCCTTGTGGCAGTAGCGTATAGACGTCGAAATCGCCTCGGATTCGCCGTCCGTGAAACGTCGGACAATCGCCCTCCTGATCGGAAGGTCGTCCGGATGAATGATTTCCAACCAGGTCTTGGCGGCAAACTCCTCGCGGGTGTACCCGAGCATTCGGCAAATGCAGTCGTTGACCTGGAGAATTCGCCCGCTCAGCGGCGAAGAAATGCTCATGCCGACGAAGGGCTGGTCGTAGAAATGCTTGAGCATGCGCTCCTCTTGCGAGCGCGGCCCATCGGCTCGCGCGCCCTTTCGCCACCGGCGTAGCAACAGAATGGGCAAACTGGCGCCGATGGCGAGGAGCACCAGTCCTTTAATTAAACCTGTCGGCCCGCACAGCGACTCATCGCCGATCCCGGTCGCAAGAGCGACATCCGAGGCGACCCAAAGGGTGGCGAGAAAGGCATAGATCGGCGGCATGCACGAGGCACTGCCACGTCGTTCAGGATGCGCGAACCAAGGATTGGCGCCATTTTCGAATCCGGCGCCGGGCGCGGGTTTACGCCCCATGATTGCTCGAAGCAAGGCTAGAATCCGGACTGCGCATAAATCTGCGCGGAGCGATGATGAAATTCCCCGGATTCATGATTACTGGTATCTCGATCCAAAATGAAAAACCGTCCCGAAATCGATAACAGGCCAGGCGTACCCACCGTTTTTGTCATCGAGGACGACCCGGGCATGACCCTGCTTTATGAGGACCTGCTGGCTTCGGTCGGGATCGCCACGCGGGTCTTCGGAAGCGGCGAGGCCTTCTTTCGGGCTTGGGACCCGCAATGGCGCGGCGGCGTCATCGTCGACCTGCGCATGCCCGGCATGAATGGCATCGAAGTATTGCGGCGCTTGCACGCATTGAATTCGCCGCTTTCCGCCATCGTCGTCAGCGGCTTTGGCGAAATTCGCACCACCGTTCAGGCGATGAAGCTTGGCGCCATCGAATTCCTGGAAAAACCCTTTGCCAATTCCGAGCTCATCGAAGTCGTCCAAGCCATGCTGGAGCGCAGCCGGGAGCATGCGGTGAATCATTCCATGCGTCAGGAAATCGAGACCTGTCTCTCCTCGCTCTCGCCCCGTGAACGCGAGGTTGCCGAGTTGATCGCCCGCGGCCTGACCAGCCGCGAAATCGCACAACTGCTCTCCATCAGTCCGCGTACTGTCGACGCCCACCGGGCACAAGCGCTGGCGAAGACCAACTGTTCGACGTCGGTCGAACTGGCCGCCCTCTTCTCGCGCTTTTCCTGATCCGCAGGACATTTCTTCCCCATACCTGAATTCCGGTATGGATTCGAACACGCCATCCCCATGATCGGTATTGGTGATGATGCGTAGCCGTCTACGTACATTTACGGTTATGGCTATTCCGACATCCAAGTAGTCTTCACCCGATAGCGCCACGATGCGAACAAGGGGGAAGAGGGATGAAGACGATTTTTTTGGTTGACGACTCGGCGACCATTCTTTTGAGCATTTCCGGCATCCTGACCAAGGCGGGCTATGCCATCGAAAAAGCCTCCAACGCCGAGGACGCGCTGAAGAAATTCAATGCCGGAGTCAAGGCGGACCTCCTGATCACCGACCTTAACATGCCCGGCATGAATGGCATTGAGTTGATCAAGGAAGTGCGGAAGCTGGCGAGCTACAAGTTCATGCCCATTCTCTTCCTCACCACCGAATCGCAGCAGAGCCGGCGCATGGAGGCCAAGGCCGCTGGCGCTTCGGGCTGGATCGTCAAGCCCGCCACCGCCGACGATCTGCTCAACACCATCAAGCTGGTCCTGCGCTGAGCGCGCCCGGGCTCAGCCCCGCCTTCATGAATTTCAGCCCCT
>JAPUEC010000174.1 GCA_027492775.1 Rhodocyclaceae bacterium | reverse complement strand
GCGACCCCCGGCGTGACAGGCCGGTATTCTAACCAACTGAACTACCACTCCAAAATCAGCCATCGCTGATGGTCGCGCATCTTATCACAGGCGAACGTGATTTCGATCCGCTAAAGCAGCACCGGAGCGTCCGGCAGCTCGTGGCGCCCGCTGGTCGGGAAGTGTTTGGCAAGGTGATCCGATACCGACTGAATGCCGGCCAGGACTCCCTTTTCATAATCGCCCTGCCGGAATGCCGCTTCCATTTCCCGGCAGATGGTTTCCCAGCCTTCCGCGCCGACCTGGCCGTGGATACCGCGATCGGCGACGATCTCCACGTCGCGGTCAGCCAGCAAGAGGTAAATCAGGACGCCGTTGTTGTGCTCGGTGTCCCAGACGCGCAAGTGCGAAAAAACATCGATTGCACGACCCCTTGCGTTCTGGCCGGCCAGCAACGCAGTGGTATCCAGGGCGCCTTCAACCGCAAAGCGGATTTCTCCGCCGTGCTTCTTCTCGCAAGCGCCAATCGCCGCCTCGATTGCCGTCAGCAGCGCCGAAGGAAAAGCGCGCTTGACCTGCCAAGGCGACATTGTGAAGTGTCTGAGCCAACGTTTCATGTGCATGTCACCACCTGCCCGAGGCGCCGCCGCCACCAAAAGTGCCGCCGCCACCGCCGAAACCGCCACCTCCAAAGCCGCCGGACCCGCCGCCAAAACCGCCGGGGATGAATCCCCCACGCCCGCCGCCGAGCAAGGTGATGAAAAAAGCGATTACGCCCGCCAAGGCACCGATGAATATCGTTCCCGCAAACCACCAGGCAAGCATTCCAAGCGCGCCTCCAGTTGCCATGGCGCCTATGAATCGGCCGAGTACCGCGCGAAGCACCCCGCCGACCACCAAGGCCAGCAGAAAAACAATCGGCAAATAAGAGCCCAAGCCATCGTCTCCGGACGCCGCCGACGCTGCCCCGGAGCGGCGGGCCTGCGGCGGCGGCAATGGCTCGCCGTCCACCACCCGGATGATGCGGTCCACGCCAGCTTGAATGCCGCCGTAAAAATCGCCCTGCTGGAACCGCGGCACGATGATTTCACTGATGATGCGTTTGCTGGTGGCGTCGTTGAGCGCACCTTCCAAACCGTAACCCACTTCGATGCGCAAGGCGCGGTCGTTCTTGGCGATGAGCAACAGGGCGCCGTCGTCGATCTTTTTGCGGCCCAGTTTCCACTGCTCGGCGACACGAAGCGCGAACTGCTCGACCGTTTCGGGCGCCGTCGTCGGCACCATCAGGATCGCAATTTGGCTGCCCTTGCGGGCCTCGAACGATTCCAGCGTCCGTTCCAAGGCGGCTTTCTGCTCCGCTGTCAGGGTTGCCGTCTGATCGGTGACGCGTGCGGTCAGCGCCGGCACCGGCAATTGCGCCGCTGCCAGAACGGACCAGCACAGCAGGAGCGGCAGCAAGACCGCTCGTGCCGTGTTGCGCAATGTCATTTTGACTTCCCTTGCGCGTCGCTGGCCGGGGGCGCCATCGGTACCGGATTCGCCGGGACCGGGCTGGCCGGATTCGCAGGATTGGCAGGAGCCGGCGTGGACCCGAAATCAACCTTCGGTGCCCGCGATATTTCCTGCTCGTTTTCAACCGTGAAATTAGGCTTGGCTTTGTAGCCGAACATCATGGCAGTGAGGTTGTTGGGGAAGGAGCGCACGGTCACGTTGTATTGCTGCACCGCCTGGATATAGCGATTGCGGGCGACGGCAATGCGATTTTCCGTGCCTTCGAGTTGCGCCTGGAGATCGCGGAAATTGGCGTCCGACTTCAGTTGCGGGTAATTTTCCGAAACCACCAGCAGCCGCGAAAGCGCTCCGGAAAGATCGCGCTGGGCTGCTTGAAAACGGGCGAAGGCTTCGGGATTATCGACCAACTCCGGGGTCGCCTGAATGGAACCGACACGCGACCGCGCTTCGGTCACCCGGATCAACACATCCTTTTCCTGCGCCGCGAAGGCCTTGACGGTATTGACCAGATTGGGAACGAGGTCGGCGCGCCGCTGATATTGGTTCAACACTTCCGACCAGCTCGACTTGGTCTGCTCATCGGCCACCTGCAAGGCGTTATAGCCGCAGCCACTCAGGCTGAGGGCTAAAACCAGCAGCACCAGGGTTTTCCATACATTGCGCATCGTCTTCCTCCGGAATAAAAGCAACCTGCCCGGCCCGTCACGAGCCAAGCCTGCTATTTATACCACTTGGAAGGATTTTTCCGTTCGATAGCGTACCGAACGCATTGCTGTGGTGCCCAGGAAGGGACTCGAACCCCCACGCCTTTCGGCGCCAGAACCTAAATCTGGTGCGTCTACCAATTTCGCCACCTGGGCAGGCGGCCCGATTTTAGCCGCTCGTTGCCTAAAACCAAAATCCGTCGCTCCGATGTGGAAATTTCGCCCGGCGTTTATACTTCGCCGCCATGCCGGTCGACCATTACGAAAACTTCCCTGTCGCTTCGCTGCTCTTCCCGCCTCGCCTGCGTCGACCGGTGGAATTGATCTACCATTTCGCCCGCAGCGCAGACGATATCGCCGACGAGGGCGATGCAACGCCCGAACAACGACTTGCCGGGCTGGCGGGCTATCAGGCGGAGTTGGATCGGATCGAGGCCGGCCAAACTCCGGAGACGCCACTCTTTCACGATGTGGCGGAAATCATCGCCGCGCATCGGCTGCCCATCATCCTGTTCCGCGATCTGCTGGACGCTTTCGCCCAGGATGTCGTGAAGAAGCGCTACGCCGATTATCACGAACTGCTCGATTACTGTCGCCGCTCGGCCAACCCGGTCGGGCGGCTTGTTCTTCATCTCTGCGGGCAGATCCGCCCCGAACAACTGGAACAGTCAGACCGCATTTGTACCGCCCTGCAACTGGTCAATTTCTGGCAGGACGTTGCCATTGATTGGGAAAAGGACCGGGTCTATATCCCGCAATGCGATCTGCCGCGTTTTCTCGTCACCGAGGAAGACATCGCCAGCCAACGCTGGTCGGCCAACTGGGCGGCGCTCATGGATTTCCAGGTTTGCCGGACGGGCCGACTGATGCTGAAAGGCGCGCCGCTGGTGCACAGCTTGCCCGGCCGCCTTGGCTGGGAAATCCGGCTGACCGTGCAAGGCGGGCTGCGGATCGTTGAACGCATCCGCCGCGTCCGTGGCGACGTTTTCGCCAAGCGGCCGAAGCTCGGCCCCTGGGACTGGTTCGTAATGGCGGGCCGCGCCCTTACAATGTAGAAAAAACCGGACGCCGCCATGACACCCGACGAATACTGCCAGAACCTGACCGCCAAAAGCGGCTCCTCGTTCTACTACAGCTTCCTCTTCCTGCCGCCCGAGCGCCGCCGCGCCATCATGGCGCTCTACGCCTTCTGCCGTGAGGTCGATGACGTGGTCGACGAGTGCCACGATGTCGCCATCGCCGCCACCAAGCTCACGTGGTGGCGCCAGGAAGTCGAGCGCATCGGCGAAGGCCAGGCGCAACATCCGGTCGGTCTTGCCCTGCAGGCCGCCGGCAAGCAATTCAGCCTGCCGACCGAGCACCTGCTCGAAATCATCGACGGCATGGAAATGGACTTACAGCAGTCGCGCTATCTCGACTTCAAGGCGCTGCAACTCTATTGCTACCGGGTTGCCAGCGTCGTGGGCCTGCTCGCCGCCGAAATTTTTGGCTACCAGGACCGCCAGACGCTCAAATACGCGCACGATCTCGGCATCGCCTTCCAACTCACCAACATCATCCGCGACATCGGCGAGGATGCCCGACGCGGCCGCATTTATATTCCGGCGGACGAGCTCAAGCAATTCAACGTCACGCCCACCGATCTCTTCGAATCTCGCTATTCCGATAATTTCACCGCCCTCATGCGCTTCCAGATCGAACGGGCGGAAAATTTCTACGAACAGGCCTTCGCGCAGCTTCCCGCCATCGACCGCAAGGCGCAGCGCCCCGGTTTGATCATGGCGGCGATCTACCGCACTACGCTCGACGAAATCAAAGACGAGGATTGCCGCGTGCTGCACCAGCGCATCAGCCTGACGCCGCTGCGGAAAATCTGGATCGCCTGGAAAACCTGGGTTTTCGCCTGATGCGCATCGCCGTCATCGGCGGCGGCTGGGCCGGCATCGCCGCCGCGGTCGAACTGACCGAGGCCGGCCAATCCGTGACCCTCTTCGAAGCGGGGCGCCAGCTCGGCGGGCGGGCACGCGGCATCGACCTCGATGGCCGCCGACTCGACAACGGCCAGCACATCCTGCTCGGCGCCTATCGCGAAACGCTGGCGCTCATGCGCCGCGTCGGTGCCAATCCGGAAAAGCTACTTTACCGTTTGCCGCTGCAAGTGCGCGACAACACCGGCTTCCAGCTGCGCCTGCCCAAGCTGCCGCCGCCCTTCAATCTCGCCTGGGGTCTGCTGACCGCACACGGCGTCGGCTGGCGCGAAAAAATCGCCACGGCCAGCTGGATGAACCAGCTCAAGACCAGCGGTTTCCGCCTGCCGGCCGACTGCACGGTCGCCGAATGGCTGGATGCAGCCGGCCAGACCGGCGCCCTGCGCCGCCATCTCTGGGCGCCGCTCTGCCTCGCAGCGCTCAACACACCGATCGAACGCGCCTCGGCCCAAATCTTCGCCAACACCCTGCGCGACAGCTTGGGCAGCTCCCGGCAGGAAGACACCGACCTGTTGCTGGCCCGCGCCGATCTCGGCCAAATCCTGCCCGAGCCGGCCGCCGCGTGGTTGCGGGAAAACGGCGCGGAACTGCGCACCAGCCACCGGGTACGGCAACTCGAACACCATTCGGAGCGCATCCAGGTCGATGGCGAAGCGTTCGACGCAGCCATCCTCGCCACCGCCCCGCAGCACGCAGCGCCGCTTGCCGGCCTCGATTTTCAATTCGAACACGAACCCATCGGGACGGTGTATCTGGCCTACTCGCGCCCCGTTTCGCTCCCATTCAGATTGTTCGGCCAACAAGGCGGCATCGGGCAATGGGTCATCGACCGCGGCGACGGCGTGATCGCCTGCATCCTGAGCGGCCACGGCAACTGGGAAACCCTCGACGATGGCGAATTGGCAAAAACGCTCATCGACGAACTCGCCCTCCCCGAGCTTCCGAACTGGCATGGCATCGTCCGCGAAAAGCGCGCCACCTTCTCCTCCCGCCCGAATCTTCCACGGCCGACAGTGGCAACGCTCCACCCCCGCCTCTGGCTCGCCGGCGATTACACTTACCAGGATTATCCGGCGACGCTGGAAGGTGCGGTCAGAAGCGGGCTAAACGCCGCCAAGGCTTGCCTGAAAGAATTATCGCCAGCTTAGGGCCTGTTCACAATCAGCTGGCAGAATGCGTTGAGTCGGCAGTCGGGTGGCTGGCAGGCGCGAGGTGCAGGCAATGACCATTCCCTGCCAAGCCGAGCAACGCCGCAGACGCCCGCCTGCCAGCTCAACCCGAAGGGCCAGGGCTGGCAGGCCGCAGGGGGGCTTTGCCCGCTCGCTAACGTGGAATGACCACTCGGCGCTCGCGGACGCCTTGCCTCGCAGCCTACCACCTCGCGCAACCGTCGCCTGATTGTGAACACGCCCTAGACAGCATCGAGCGCGCTTATGGTGACGTAGTAACCATCCGGATCGCGAAGTGAGAATTCCATGGTTCTGGTGTTGGGGTTGAGATTAGGCTCTTCTTCCAGCTGCTCGGTGAGATCCCGCGCGTTTGCTAAAGCCATGTCGAAGTTATCGACTCGGAAGAACAGGAGAAGTCCGTTGCCTGGCGCCGATCTCGCGGGGCTGGTCAAAGAGGGATGTTCGTGATCGCCCCACCGGTGCAGACAAAGCAATACGGTTCCATCCGAGTCGAGAATCTGGCCGAAGTAATCATGCGCCGGAGCCGTCGCGGCAATGCCAAGCAGCGATTGATACCACTTGAAGCTGCGCGGCACATCTGCCACGCCGATGATCGTCCATAGGCGCTTCATAGGCTCTCCTGTAGCCACTCTTCCGCACAGCACCGATGGCGCACGCCGAAACCCAGTGCTCCGATGCCCGCTGCAGCGGTGGCAAACGGCATTGGACGACGCGCATCGCGCAACAGTTCAGGGATTCTGCTATTGGAAAACGATGGGTGATGACTCTGGCTGTATTCCGGCCTTCATCAACGCATCCTTTTTCTAGCCGCCGGAAGGCAATCTGTTCCCACGATACTTTTCCCATGCGCTCCAGCTATAGATTCCCAGGCCGATCCAGATCAGCGCGAAAGTCATCAGCCGCGCCGGCTGCATCGGCTCGCCGAAGAGCCAGACGGCGGTGGCGAACTGCATGGTGGGATTGATGTACATGAGCATTCCCACTGTGGCGAGATTGAGGCGCTGGGTGGCGGCGGCGAAGGCCATGAGCGGCAATGCGGTCAGGACACCGGCGAGGAGGAGCAGTAAGGAAGTGGAAAGATCGTGGCCGGAAAACACGGCATGGCCGGTGCGGGCTTGCCAAAGCGCGTAAATACCGGCAACCGGCAGCATCGCCAGCGTTTCGACCCACAAGCCGGAAACAGCGTCGACTGGCGCCTGCTTGCGCGCCAGGCCATAGAGGCCGAAGGTGACCGCCAGTGCCAGCGAAACCCAGGGCAAGGTGCCGAGAACAACCACTTCGTTGATCACCGCCGCGCCGGCGAGGCCGACCGAGAGCCATTCCTTGCCGTTGAGCCTTTCCTTCAGTACCACCAACCCGAGCAGCACATTGAGCAGCGGCGTCAGAAAATAGCCGAGGCTGGAGGCGACCACTTGGTGCGTATCCAGCGCATAAAGGAAGATCAACCAGTTGCCGCCGACCAACATGGCGGACGTGACCAGCAGCGCCAGATGGCGCGGGCGCAGGATAGCGGCCAAGACCTTGTGCCAGCGTCGGTTGACGGTAATCAGCAGGCTGACGAAAACGTAGCACCAGGCGGCGCGATTGCAGAGCACGTCCATGGGCGAAAGGTGCCCGAGCTGGCGGAAAAACAGCGGGAAGAAGCCCCACATGACATAGGCTGTAAGCCCGAAGGCCACGCCGGAAAAAGCCTTTCCACTCATGCCGGCAAGTTCAAGACAGCCGTCCCGCCTCGATGCGCAGCACGCGGCCGCAGCGTGCCGCAACTTCCTCGTCGTGGGTGACGAGAATCAGCGTGGTGCCTTGCCGGGCATTCAATTCGAACATGAGATCGATAATCTGATGGCCGGTGCTCGGGTCGAGGTTACCGGTCGGCTCGTCAGCCAGGATCAGCCGCGGCCCCGGCGCAAAGGCGCGGGCCAAGGCGACTCGCTGCTGCTCGCCGCCGGAGAGGTGCTTGGGATAGTGGCCGAGGCGGCCGCCCAAGCCCACGCGCTCCAGCCACCCGCGCGCGACCGTCGCCGGCTCGGCGGTGCCGGCCAGTTCCAACGGGAGCATGACGTTTTCGATCGCGTTCAGGGCCGGCAACAACTGGAAGGACTGGAAAACGAAGCCCAGCAGTTTTCCCCGAAGGACGGCGCGTTCATCTTCGTCCAACGCCGCCAGCACGGTACCATCCAGGCGGATTTCGCCGCTGGAGGGCACGTCCAGCCCCGCCAGCAATCCAAGCAGGGTCGATTTTCCCGAACCGGAGGCGCCGACGATGGCGACCGTCTCTCCCGGCATGACGGAGAAGGAAATATCCTGCAAAATGACCAGCGGCGCGCCGCCGCTATCGACGGTCTTGCCGAGCCCGGCCACTTCGACTACTTTGGTTTCTGCCATGCGGACTTTCCTTTTTTTGATGACCCTGCTTTTCGCGTCAAATTCGGCGCTCGCCGCCCAGAACATCCTCGTAGTCGGAGACTCGCTC
>JAPUEC010000173.1 GCA_027492775.1 Rhodocyclaceae bacterium | reverse complement strand
TAGGGCATAGTGTTTCACTCATCAAAAAACGGCCCATGCCGGGCCGTTCAGTCAGGTGCTACCTTGCAAGACCGCAGGTTTTGCGGCGGTCCTCCCCGGCTGGCGGTTTGCCAGTTCTTGTTGGGATGATGCCACCCCTTCATCCCGAATGAAAGTCCGGCCGCCGTGAGGCGCGAATTAAGATGCTAGTGCGATTTGATCATGGTGCCGACGCCGTGGTCGGTGAGGATTTCCAGCAGCAGGGCATGCTCGACCCGGCCGTCGATGATGTGAACGCTCTTAACGCCGTTGCGCGCCGCATCCAGCGCCGAGCTGATCTTGGGCAGCATACCGCCGGATAGCGTACCGTCGGTCACCATATTGTCGATGTCGCGGGGCGTGATGCCGGTGAGCAGGTTGCCGGCCTTGTCGAGGACCCCGGCGGTGTTGGTGAGCAACACCAGTTTTTCCGCTTTCAAGACTTCGGCGATCTTGCCGGCGACGACGTCGGCGTTGATGTTGTAGGTTTCGCCACCCTTGCCGACGCCAATCGGGGCGATGACCGGAATGAAATAGCCGGAATCGAGCAGGCCGATGAGCGAGGGATCGATCTGGGTGATGTCGCCCACCTGACCGACGTCGATGAGGTCGCCGGGATGGTCCTTGTCTTCCAGCATCAGCTTCTTGGCGCGGATCAGGCCGCCATCCTTGCCGGTGAGCCCGACGGCCTTGCCGCCATGCTGGTTGATGAGACTGACGATTTCCTTGTTGACCTGGCCGCCGAGCACCATTTCGACCACTTCCATGGTCTCGGCGTCGGTGACGCGCATGCCCTGGATGAATTCGCCCTTCTTGCCCACCCGCGCAAGCAGGCTTTCGATTTGCGGGCCGCCGCCGTGGACGACGACCGGATTCATGCCGACCAGCTTCAACTGCACGATGTCGTGCGCGAAGCATTGCTTGAGATGGTCGTCCGTCATCGCGTTGCCGCCGTATTTGATGACAATGGTTTTGCCATGGAAGCGCTTGATATAGGGCATGGCTTCGGCCAGGATGGTGGCTTTCAGGCCCGGCGGGATGGTTTCTTGGCTCATGGCGCGCTCCGAGGGAATCGCCGCGGATTGTACCCGGCGAGGGAGCAAAGAAAAAGGCCGGAGAGTTCCGGCCTCGAGGGCGATGGCGCCGATTATTGGATGGCGAGGCGCTTGTTGGTCGCGCTGGCCCGCTTCGGCAACGTGAGTTCGAGAATGCCGTCGTTGAATTTGGCGCTGGCTTGGTCATCGTCGATATCCTGCGCCAACTGGAACGAACGCGAGACCTTGCCGAAATAGCGTTCGGAGCGCAGGACGCGCTGGCCGTCCTTGATGTCCTTCTCTTGCTTCACCTCGGCGCTGATCGAGACCTGGTTGCCCTCGATATTGACGTTGATGTCCTCTTTCTTCACGCCGGGGAGTTCGGCATGCACGAGAAAAGCCTCGCCAATGTCCTTGACGTCCATTTTCATTGCCGGGGCCTGGCCCTGGTTGCCAAGTTCCATCGGCCGCACGAAGAAGCCGCGGAAAAGATCGTCCAGGGGATCGAAACGCGTGATGTTGCTCATGATGTGTTCTCCTGTCGAGTACGGCAATACCGCCGCTTGTCACCAATATGGTGGAGGTTGCAGGAGTTTCAAGAGCTTTTTCACGCCGATCGAACGGTGCGGAGGCGATGCGGAGATTTCAAATGCGGCGGGCGGGCTTCGCTTGTTTCGGGGGCCTGTCGAACCAAACGAAGCCCGCCCTCAGGCATTATTTTCCAACGATGTTGAGCACCTCGATCCTTTGATCGATGGAAAGGATGAAGTTGTTGAGCACGGCGTTGAACTGCCGGGGCATTTCCAGGAAAAAGGCATGACCGAGATTCCTGATCAACACTTCCTGATAGGAACCGCCGGCCTTGGCGTAATCATTCAGGAAGCGGCGGATTTGCGATTCCATCGGCTGCGGCGGATAAACGCAATCGCTGGGGTAATCGGGGATCAGGCCCTGCTTGCCGAGAACGCCGGGATCGGAGCCGGCGTAATCGGACACGGCGATGTCCTTTTCTCCCCGTGCCCAGATGACTTCCACCTTGTTCTTGGCCTGGTAAATCTTGTTGACGTCGACATGGTACTTGGGGGAAAGCGCGTTGACCGAACCCCATATGCCGGCGGTAACGAATGGCCAGTTGGGCGATTTGACGACGTCGCCGGGGAAGTCTTTTTCGCCGACGTGGATGGCGTAGCAAGCCTCCACCAGCGCCTTCTTCCTCTCCGGCGGAACCAGATTGGAGCTGAACACCAGGGCATCCAGGGCCGCGGCCAATCCCATGCGATTGGCCGGATTCATGTCCCTTTCGACGATCGATTTGACCATCGCCGGATTGACGAACCCGCCACCGGCGCCGGCAAAGTCGTCGTAGCAAGGCGTGCCGATTTCATCCTTGGTGCCGCGGAATCCGTAGGGAGAACCGGGGCCTGCGAGGCAGACGGATTTCAGGCGCTCCGAATGGTCGGCCATCATCCAATACGCCACGTTGCCGCCCATGGAATTGCCCACCACGTGCGCCGTTGCAAAGCCAAGTTCATCGAGCAGTGCGGCGGCGTCGTCGGACAGATCGGCCAGGCCGCGGGTGGCGTCGATGTGCTGTTCTGGGTCAGAGTCGCCAAAGCCGCGTTGGTCGAGCGCGATACCCAGATAGCCTTCGGGCAACGCCAGGAGGTTGTCCTCCCACCAAGTGGCGGACGACAGATTGCCGTGCAAAAACAGAACCGGGATGCCATTCTCCGGCCCGTGGAACAAAACGCGGGTGGTCAGTCTTTTTGATTTGACCATCTTTGCCGTAATTCCCGGCAATACGGGGATACTCATACTTCCTCCTTTGTGCTGCGCCCCGCTCGTTCCATCTCCTTCCCGCGCTCATGTCCTCAGCGGGCAAAGCGATGATCTGGGGCGAAGACAACCGGCATCGCCGGTCGTCTTTCGGTCAGTGCCTTTGCAATTGGTATTAGCTGTTCAGGAACTTCTCCAGGATAGGCATGGTATAGGCAATATCCAACACGACCGCCATGTGTCCCGTCTTGCTTTCAAGGACATGGAATTCGGCGTCCACACCATTTTCGACAAATTTCTCGTAGTGCTTCCGGACGTGGTGCAGTGCAAAGAGTTGATCATTGTCCGTTGCCAGGAAGAGAACCTTCGCCTTGATCGTCTTGATGGCGTCCTCGTAGGTCGGGAATCCCCTGCTGATGTCCGCCGATTGCGCTGCCTTGTTCAGATAGATCATATGGTTGGGATCAGACATGTTGCACCGGACGACCCCCAATTCGCTGATGTCCTTCTCAATCAGGAACATATTGGTGGTCTCAAGCAAAGGATCCTTTGCCGGGTCGCCCCATCTCCGGCCGTATTTGTTTTCCGCCCAATCCGGAGAGTAAGCGGCAATAGACAGCATGCGCATGGTCAATGCAAAACCGGCGGCAGGCATTTCCTTGCCATAGTAATTGCCGTTGTTCCAGTGCGGGTCGAGGCGGATGGGCTGGCTCCAGACGGACTCATATTCGGTCGTCCAGGCGGGAAGAATAGGTGCAGCACCCATGCCGACAACCCTTTCCACAAAATCGGGATGGGCAACCGCCCAGTCGTAGGCGTTCACACCACCCAGAGAAGCACCGATGACCGCTTTCAGTTTATTGACTCCCAACGACCGCAAGAGCTTATATTGGATATTCGACAAATCCCGTTGTGTGAGCACCGGGAAATCCATGGCGTAGTGCTTGCCCGTTTCCGGATTGATCGACGCCGGGCCGGTGGTCACAACGTCCGGGTCATAGGCGCGCAGGTTACAAAGATTGTCGGCGCTGACGATAAAGTATTTGTTGGTGTCGAGCGGCTTGCCAGGGCCGATGATGGCATCCCAATATCCGGCCTTGGTGTCGGTTTCGCGGTACTTGCCGGCGGCGTGCGCGGTGCCGGAGTGGAAGGCGCAGATGTAGATGGCGTTGGTTCCCTCGGCATTCAGTGTGCCCCAGGTTTCGTAACCCATTTTGACGTCTTTGATTTTTTTGCCGCAGACGAAAGTGAATTCGTCTACAGAAAATGTCATTTTTTTTACCAGGTCAGTCATTACGCTTACTCCTCCATTTTTGAAAGCCGAAAGTCGGCCGATAGCAATTTTTGTCCGTTCAACCGGGCGTCATCGAAGCCCATGATTTCTTGTTCCGTTCTTGAAGCGACTTCTTTTTTCAGCGCCGACCAGTCCTGCGTGCTCTGAAAGGCAGCGACGAGGAAGGCTAGCGATACTCGTAGAATGATCCTTTCAGGAGACCGCCGCTAGCCATTCGCCAAGGTATTTTCCGATCTGATCGGGTTCGTAGATGCAGCCAAAGTGTCCCCATAGACTTTCCAGCACGCGCGTCGTCACCTGCCCGGGGCGCGTCGCGTTCAGTATCCTGGCAAGTTCGTCGGCGTAGGCGGGCGGAAATTCATGGTCGGTGTCGATGCTGATCAGCAGAACCGGGCACTGAATGCGCCGCACGCCTTCCTCGTAGGTATCGAAGCCCTCGCCCAGGTCGTGGCTGTTGATGGCGCAAAGCGAAGTGATGAAGCAATTGGCATCGTGATAGGCGATGCTCGCATCCAGCCCGGCGGTCAAGAAGGCCTTTGCCTTGGCGGAACGCATCGCCTGAGCGCCGTGCTTGGCATGCGGCACGCTGTCGGCGTTGCGCTGCTTGTGCAACTTGTCGCTCACGTAGTAGAGCTTGTAGAGCTGCACGATCATCTTGCTGGCCGCGAGCGGCGTTTTCGGGTCGTACCAGCCGCCATGGAAGCAGGGGTCGGCGCGGAAGGCGTTGATCATGAAATGGTGCATTGCCATTCCCGAAGCAGTCATCCGCCCGCCGCCGGCGGCGGCCATGACGCGCTCGATACGATCCGGGAAAAGGGCTGCGAAAAGGAGGGCGTGCATTGCGCCCATTGATGGGCCGGCGAAGCAATAGAGTCTGTCGATCTCCATGGCGTCTAGCGTGGCGGCGATGAAGTGCACTTGATCGCGCAGTGTGATTTCCGGAAAAGTCGGGCCGTAGCGGCAACCGGTGTCCGGGTCGATGGACATCGGGCTGCAGGTGCCGAACAGGCCGCCCAAGGCATTCATCGAGAGGATGCGGAAACGATCGGTGTCAAAAGGCTTGCCGGGGCCGATGATGCCGCTCCACCAGCCGGGCGTGGCATCCGTTTCGGCGTACTTGCCGGCGGCGTGGTTCGAGCCGATCCCGCCATGGCCGATGACGATCACCGGTCCGTCCGGGTTGCCATATTCTTCATACGCCACCTGCGGTTTCTTCAAGGTGGCACCGCCCTCGGTGACGAAGGCTTGCGGCAGAACCAGGGTTTTCTTTTCGACCAGCATAGGCGTCTTTTAGAACTGATTGACCCTATTATCCCGGATGGTTCCTCCGAGCGCGATCCGTGGAACTACGACAGTGGCTTTTGATTTCCCAACGCCAGGATCGCGTCACGGTTGCTCCAGGAGAACACTTTTACCGCCGCCTCCCGCCAGGGAAGCCAGACATGATCGCGATGTTCCAGCGGCGCCAGTGTCACCGGCCGGCGATCCGGAAGCTCCAACGAGAAGAGATGTTCGGTGTTTTGCGTTACGCCGGGCGCATAACGATGCCGCCACTCGGGGAAAATTTCATAAACGACCTGATGCTGCCAGTCGCTGAGGCGGAATTGCGCCACGTCGAGGCCGGTCTCTTCCAGCACTTCGCGCCGCGCGGTGTCGATCGCGGATTCGTCGCCTTCCTGGCTGCCCGTTACCGATTGCCAATAGCCGGGATGGGCGGCGCGTTCAAGCAGCAGGACATCGAGCGCCGCCGTGTGAATGACGACCAGGACGGAAACCGGGCGTTTGTAGGCCGTCATGCCGCCGGAAAAGGAGCGGTCTCGAATAGCGGCGCGTCGAGCACGACGAACATGCGATAGCCCTCTTCGCCGCTCGCTGCCGCCGCTGCTTCCAGGACCTCGACCAGCGCTTCCGCGCCGTCGCGGTCATGTTGCTGAAGGGAAGCCAGGCCTTCAATCAGGAGCAACAGCCCTGTCGCCGGCTGCACCTCCGCATCCGTCAGGCAGTCATACAGGGCATCGAGGTTGTTGCCGTAGTGCTGAGGCAAGCCAAGAGCTTGGCCCAAGGCGGACAAGGCGCCGGCACGGTCGCCGCAAGCTCCGAGGTCCGCCGTGCACGCACTGAGCCCGGCCTCCGCAGCGGCGTCGAGGAGGGCGGCTCGCCGCCCCGCCGGGAGGTGGTACAAGCCGGAAAGGTTGGGGGTGAAACGGGCGTGCGCCATGCTTACTCCCGAATGCGGCTGAAAGAATTGTAGTGATCGTGGGTGTAATAGAACTCACCACCCTGGCCCGCAACGATGCGGCGCGCGCCGCGGTTGCGGGCGCCGGGCGTGGGAACGGTGTACTCGCGGTAGTAGCCGCGCCTATATGCCGGCAGGCGCTTCTCGAAGTTTCCGAAAATGCTGCCGTCCTTGCGGTGGGGGAAGGGGCCGCCTTGGCGAATGAGGCGATAGGTGGCCTGCGCTTCCGTCGGTAGGTCGCGCAGGGCGACAGTCGGCAGATTTTCGCGCGCGACGGCAATGCCGAGGCAGGTCGCGAGCGCAAAAAAAATGAAAAGCCGCCGGGCAAGGCGCAGGAGCGTTTGCCGACCCAAGCCCATGGCTTACGGCTTGGCGCCTTCGACCTGCGTCTCGACCTTCTGGCGCAAGCGGATGTGCAGCTCGCGCAGCTGCTTCTCATCGACTTCCGACGGCGCGTTGGTCAGGAGACACTGGGCGCGCTGGGTCTTGGGGAAGGCGATGACGTCGCGAATGGATTCGGCGCCGGTCATCATGGTGACGATACGGTCGAGACCGAAGGCCAGGCCACCGTGCGGCGGGGCGCCATACTTCAGCGCATCGAGCAGGAAGCCGAACTTCTGCTGGGCTTCTTCCTCGCCGATGGCGAGCGCGTCGAAGACCTGGCTCTGGACGTCGGCACGGTGGATACGCACCGAGCCGCCGCCGATTTCCCAGCCATTGAGCGCCAGGTCGTAGGCCTTGGCCAGGCATTGGCCCGGATTGGTCTTGAGCAGGTCGAGATGCTCGTCCTTGGGGCTGGTGAAGGGGTGGTGGCAGGCGACCCAGCGCTTGGCTTCCTCGTCGTAGTCGAACATGGGGAAATCGACCACCCAGGCCGGTTCCCAGGCCTTGCCGTTGAGGTAGCCCTTCTCATGGCCGAGCTTGACTCGCAAGGCGCCCAGCGCGTCGTTGACCACCTTGGTCTTGTCGGCGCCGAAGAAGATGAGGTCGCCGGACTGCGCACCGGTGCGCTCGACGATGGCCTTGAGCGATTCGGGCGAGAGATTCTTGACAATGGGCGACTGCAGGCCGGTCTCGTTCAACTGGCTGGCGTCGTTGACCTTGATGTAGGCCAGGCCGCGCGCGCCGTAGATGCCGACGAACTTGGTGTATTCGTCGATCTCGCCACGGGTGAGACTGGCGCCACCCGGCACGCGCAGGGCGGCAACCCGGCCGCCGGTGTTGGCCGGGCCGGAGAAGACCTTGAAGGCGACATCCTTGACCGCGTCAGTGACGTCGGTGAGTTCGAGCGTCACGCGCAAGTCGGGCTTGTCGGAGCCGTAGCGCGCCATCGCTTCGGCGTAGGTGATGCGCGGGAAAGGCTGGGGCAGGTCGACGTCGATGGCGTCCTTGAAGACGTAGCGGATCAACTCTTCGATCAGGGCGGTGATTTGATCCTCGCTCATGAACGAGGTTTCGATATCGACCTGGGTGAATTCGGGCTGGCGGTCGGC
>JAPUEC010000172.1:289-7895 GCA_027492775.1 Rhodocyclaceae bacterium | reverse complement strand
GTAGGCGGCCATCATCGGCGTCAGCATGCGGGCGACGACCAGGGAGAAGAAGACGGCGATGGCCGCCGTCCAGCCGAACTGGACGAAGAACTTGCCGGCGACGCCGCCCATGAAGGCGGTGGGCAGGAAAACGGCGATCAGGGTGAAGGTGGTGGCGATCACCGCCAGGCCGATTTCGTCGGCCGCTTCCATGGCTGCATCGAACGGCTTCTTGCCCTGCCCGAGGTGGCGCATGATGTTTTCGATTTCGACGATGGCGTCGTCCACCAGGATGCCGACCACCAGCGAGAGCGAAAGCAGGGTGACGACATTGACCGAGAAACCGAACCAGTGCATCACCGCGAAGGTGGGAATGGCCGAGAGCGGCAAGGCCGTGGCCGCGACCAGGGTGGCCCGCCAGTCGCGCAGGAAAAGCCAGACGACGAGTACGGCGAGGATGGCGCCTTCGTACAACAGCATCATCGAGCCGTTGTAGTTCTCCACCACCGGGTCGACGAAATTGAAGGCCTCGGTGATGGTGATTTCCGGATGCGCGGCTTTGAGTTTTTCCAACTCGGCCCGCACGCCATCGGCGACCTCGACTTCGCCGGCGCCGCGCGAGCGCACGATTTCGAAACCGACCACCGGCTTGCCGTTGAGCAGCGCCGCCGTGCGCTGTTCGGCCACGGTGTCGCTGACGGTGGCGACCTGGTCGAGGCGGATGCGGCGCCCGTCGGAGAGCGCCACCTGCATCGCGGCCAGTTGTTCGGCACTCTGCACGGTGGCGATGGTGCGGACCGATTGTTCGGCGCCGCCGACGTCGGCGCGGCCGCCCGAGGCTTCCTGCTGCACCTGGCGCAACTGGCGCGAAATATCGGCGGCGGTGGCGTTAAGCGCCAACAGCCGGGCCGGATCGAGTTCAACCCGCACCTCACGGCTGACGCCGCCGACCCGCGTCACCGAGCCGACGCCGCGCACCGAAAGCATGGCCTTGCTCACCTGATTGTCGACAAACCAGGAAAGCGATTCGTCGTCCATCCGGGTGGAGGCGACGGTATAGGTGAGGATGGGCGAACCGGAGAGGTTCATGCGGGCGATGAAGGGGTCGCGCAGATCGCCGGGCAGGTCGGCGCGCACGCGCGAAACGGCGTCCCGCACGTCGTCCACGGCCTCCTGTGTCGGCTTCTCCAGGCGGAACTCGACGACGATGGTGACGGTGCCGTCCTGCACCTTGGTGTAGATGTGCTTGAGCCCTTGCAAGGTGGCGATGGAATTTTCGAGCTTGCGGGCGACGTCGGTTTCGAGTTGCGCCGGCGAGGCGCCGGGCAGCGAGGCAGTGACGATGACACTGGGCAGGTCGATGTCCGGGAACTGCTGAATCTTCATCGCCTGGAAGCCCATCACCCCGAGCAGGGTGAGCATGACGAAGAGCAGGATCGCCGGGATCGGATTGCGGATCGACCAGGCGGAAACGTTGATCGAAGCCATTGTTACTTGCCCGCCGGGGCCGCAGGCGTCTCGACCACGCGTACCGTGTCGCCATCGGTGAGGAAAGCGCCGCCGGAGGCGACGATGCGGGCGCCGGGTTCGAGACCGCCGGCGATTTCGACGCTGTCGCCAGCGCGGCGGCCGAGCGTCACCTTGGTCTGGATCACCTTCGAATCGGGGCCGACCCGCAGCACGTAGGCGAAACCTTCGCGCAGAATGACGGCGCTTTGCGGCAGGGTGAGGCCGTTGGCGACGCCAATTTCGAAATCGCCCCGGGCGAACATGCCGGCGCGTGCGACGCCGGCATTGGGCAGGTCGACGTAGACCAGGCCGTTGCGCGTTTGCGGGTCGATGGTCGGCGCCAGCGCCCGTACCGTGCCGCGGATGGGCGCCCCGCCGGGCGCCGTCACCAGCACGGCCATGCCGGGCTTGAGGCGCGAGATATCGGCAGCGCTGACTTCGGCGCGCCATTCCAGACGGCCCTGGCGGATGATGCGGAAAAGCTCCTGGCCCGCCGGTAGCACCGCGCCAACAGTGGCGCTACGGGCAGAAATGAGGCCGTCATCCGGCGCCAGCACGCGCGTCTGGCCGACCCGCAACTGGCGGCTGCGGGCGCCGGCGCGGGCGGCTTCGAGCCGGGCGCGGGCGGCCTTTTCGTTGGTGACGTCCTGCGTCACCCGTTGCGGGCTGAGGAAGCCCTTGGCCTGCAATTCGCGGGAGCGTTCGGCGTTGGCGGAAGCCTCCATCAGCCGGGCTTCGGCCTCGGCGACGGAAGCGCGCGCTTCGGCGAGTTCGGCATTGACCGTATCCGGCGCGAAGGTCGCCAGCACCTGGCCGCGCTTGACGCGGTCGCCGACATTGACCCGCACCTCGGCGAGCCGCAGGCCGTTGGCCTCGGTGCCGACGCTGGCTTCCTGCCAGGCGGCAATGTTGCCGTTGGCGCTGATGCGCACCGGTAGCGATGTCGGCTGCGGCTGGATGACGTTGACGGAAAGCGCCGGTTTGGTGGGCGCCGCCTTTTTATCGTCGGCGGCGGTGGCATGAAAGGCGACGACGGCAAGGCCGACGGCCAGTGATTTCAATAGGGAAAGGTCGCGTTTGGGCATGTTCACTGGAATTTTGGTTTTATTTTAGGTGACTGCCGGATGAACTGGTTCAATTCGCGATACTTGCGATTGGAATTATCCGGCAGACGCAGGCATGATAACCCAGATAGGAGCAGGGTTTGCGCGGAAGGGTTCAGGTGATCACTGCCCCGACCTGCTCTCGGGTCAGGTGGGCGTGGGCAAGGCATGATGCGGGCGTGCCAAGCGTCCCGACCATTTGAAACCTCAGAGACGCTAGGCGCGGAATGCCCGTTGCAGCGCCCGCATCACTCCGCCGATGACCGGCAGTTTCATGTAGAGCTCCTCGGCGGCATCCCAGTAGTCACGGTGGTAAGCGACCTTGCCGTCCGCGCCGAACTTGAGGTGCGAGACGCCGCGCAGAATTTGGGGCTGGTCCTTTCCCCAGCCGCGAATGCGGAAGTGGAACACCCAAACCAGCATCACGCCGTTGGCGTCTTCGATGCGCTCAATGATCTCGAAACGCGGTGTTGCCACCTGCTCGAACATGTGGAGGAAGATGCGCTGGATTGCGCCCACGCCACGGACTTCGTTGAAGGGGTCCTTGAAGAAAGCGTCGTCGCTGTAGAATTCGGGCAGGCGGGCGAGGCTTTCCGGGGAAAGCTCCTCATAGAAACGGATCAGCGCGGCGACGTTCATTTCAAGCTCCGGTAAAGCGCCGGACCAGCGGGAAATACCAGCGGTAAGGCAGGTGGGCGAGCAGCTTCATGACGCGGGTGAAGCGTTTCGGGAAATGGATTTCGAAGGCGCCCGTGGCGAAGCCGTCGGCCATGGCGGTGGCTGCTTGCTCGGGCGTCAGCAGGGCGGGCATGGCGAAATCGTTCCTGGCCGTGAGTTGAGTGGCGACGAAACCGGGATTGACCACCCAGACGCCGATGTTCTTCGGTTCGAGATCGAGGAAGAGGCATTCGGCGAAGTGAATCAGCGCTGCCTTGCCCGGCCCATAGGCGAGCGCCTTGGGCAGGCCCCGATAGCCGGCGACGCTGGCGACGAAGACGATGCCGCCGCGGGGCTGGAGGTCCGGCAGGACGGTCGCCGCCAGCCGCATGGCGCCGTTGAAATTGACTTCGACGACGCGCTCGGCGGTGACGAGGTCGAAGTTTTCCGTCCGCATCGGCACGTAGTCGCCGGCCAGGTAGACCACCAGATCGATCCCGCCCCAGGCGGCCAGCAATTCTTCGTGCGCGGCGGCGAGGCTGGCGGTGTCGGTGGCGTCGCAAGGCAGCAGCAGGGCATCGGCGACGGCCAGGGCCGCGAGCTTGTAAGCCGTGCGCGCCGAGAGCGCCAGCCTGGCGCCCCGCCAGGCCAACTCGCTTGCCAGTGCCGCGCCGATGCCGCTCGAGGCGCCGACCAGCCAGACGCGCTTGCCTTCCCAATCGATGATTTTCGGGTTCATCGCTTGACGAAGGTGAGCGTCACCTCGCCCAGATCGATCCCCCACTTGCTCATGTACGAGCGGTTCAACATCACCTTGTCGTCCATCAGGAACATCCAGTCGTCGAGATCGACGTTGTAGGTCTTGCCGTCGACCGGCAGGGCGAGGACGTAGCGCCAGCGCAGGGCGTTGCCGGCGACCTGGCCGACCGCCTCGCCGACCACGTCGTCGGCGGTGCCGCGGAAGCTACCGTCCGGCTGCTTCTTCAGCGTCCAGACGCGGCGGGAAGTGGTGCCGTCGGACCACTTGAAGTTCTCGTCGAGGACGCCGGTGTCGCCGTTCCACTTGGCGTCGATGACGACGTGGAAGCGCTTTTTGACCTCGCCCGAACGGCCCTGGAAGATGCCCCAGGCGTCGATGGTGCCGTTGAGATAGGTCTTCAGGTCGAGCGCCGGCTGTTCGGCGCGATATTGTTCGACCCCGGTCGAGGCGCAGCCGGACAGGCCGAGGGTGAGTGCGGCGGCAAGCAAGAGTTTCATGATCGGATCTCCAGGGAATGGCGCCAGCGCCAGAGCAGCATGCCCGCCATCAGCTTGAAGGCGAGCGGCAACAGGGCGTAGGCGAAAGTGAGCGCGCCCAGCCCCTGCGCCGTCCCCGGCGCGTAGCCGAGAAAGGCGAGCAGCGGCAGGGCGAGCCCGGCAGCGAGTGCGAGATTGAGCTTGGCGACGAAATTCCAGACGCCGAAGCAGGCGCCGGCCTGCCCCTGGCGTTCGCCGAGATCGGCGGCGATGGCCGCCGGCAGGGCGAGATCGGCGCCGAGCGCCAGGCCGGAAGCGAGGCAGATGAGGGCGAAGGCCCAGACATCGCCGCTGCCGAGCAGGCTGGCCGAGGCGAAGGCGACGATGGCCAGCGCCATGGCGCCGAGCCAGGCGCGCACCCGGCCGAAGCGGGCGGCGAGCCGGACCCAAAGCGGCAGCGATGCCGCCCCGGCGACGAAATAGAGCGCCAGCAGCGGGCCGCTCGCCTTTTCGGCTTGCAGGACGTCGGCGACGAAAAAGAGGAAGAGGGTCGCCGGCAAGGCGGCGGCGATGCCGTTGGCGACGAAAACGGCGAGCAGGCGGCGAAAGGCGCTGTCGGCCACGACGCGGCGCAGGCTTGTGCGCAGCGACAGTTGGGAGGGCGGCAGTGGCCGGCCGCTGCCGGCACGGCTGAAGGTGGCGATGGCGGCGATCAACAGCAGCGGCGGCAAGATCCAGGCGAGGCGGGCGATGCCGTCGTTGAGGCTGGCGGCCAGCATGGCGGGAAGGGCGGCGGCGAGGACGACGCCGAGCAGGCCGAAGCCCTCGCGCGCCGCCGTCAGGCGGGTGCGTTCGCCCGAATCGGCGCCGAGGTCGGCGCCCCAGGCCTGATAGGCGACGGAAGCGGCGGAGAAACCGAGGTAGGTCAGCGCCAGCGAAGCCAGCAGCCAGGGGCCGGCATGGGCGGCCGGCGGGTTGAGCAGGGCGACGAAGCCGAGGGCGAAGGGCAGGAGCGCCAAGGCCACCATGCGCGGCCGGGAAACCCGGTCGGCCAGCCAGCCGAGCCAGGGATCGATCCCGGCGTCGAGCAGGCGTGCGCCCAGGAGGATGACGCCGAGCAAGGCCAGTTCCATCCCCGCCGCATCGGCATAGAAGCGCGGCACATGGACGTAGATGGGCAGTGCCGCGAAGGCGAGCGGCAGCCCGAGCAGGCCGTAGGCGAGGACGCGCGTCGTTGCCATGATTCAGCTCCCAGGCGGGCGCAGCAGCGCCGAGCGCAGTTCGGGGGCGCTGGTGCGCGGATCGAGCCAGATGCCGAAGAAGGCGGCGGCGAAATCCGGTTCGTCGATGCCGCCGAGCAGACGCCCATTCAGGAAAAAGCGGGCGCCCTCCGCCCGGTGCAGGCCGAGGATGTGATCGCCGGGGCTCACGTTGGGGAAGATTTGCGCCATGCGTTCGCCCCAGCGTTGCAACCGGGTTTCGTCGATGCCAAGTCCGCGCATTTCCTTGACGCTGGCCTCGGCGATGGCCTTGCCATCGAGCTTGCGGCGATAGGTCAGCTTGAGCGCCAGCGGTGGCCGCAGCGGGTCGTCGCCGACGGACCACAGTGTGGCGTCATAGACCAGGAAGCCGAAGCGGCGGAATTGGCCACTGCCCCAGCGCCGCATGCCGGCGGTCGGGTCCTGCGGCCCGGCGTTTGCCCAGCCGAGCAGCGGCCAGGCGGCGAGGGCGGCGATGAAGGCGCGTCTACGCATGGGCAAGCTCGAACTGGACGACGTCGATGTTTCCCGCCAGGAAGCCGGCCTCGCAATAGCAGAGGTAGAGGCGCCAGAGGCGGCGGAAGGGTTCGTCGAAGCCGAGGGCGGCGATCTGCGGCCAATTGGCCTCGAAGGCGTGGCGCCATTCGGCCAGGGTCTTGGCGTAATCGCGGCCGAAGGCGTATTCGCCGCGCACCGCCAAACCTTGCTTAGCGGCGGCCTCACGGAAGGCGCTGGGCGAGGGCAGCATGCCGCCGGGGAAGATGTACTGTTGGATGAAATCGGTGCCCTGGCGGTAGTCGGCGAAGAGATCGTCGCGGATGGTGATGCTCTGGATCACCGCGCGCCCGCCAGGCTTGAGCGAGCGGGCGACGGTCTTGAAGTAGTCCGGCCACCAGCGCTCGCCGACCGCCTCGAACATTTCGATCGAGACGATGTGGTCGAATTGTTCGCTCGTGTCGCGGTAGTCCTGCAAACGCAGGTCGGCTTGCGGCACGCGTTGTTGCGCCCATTCGAGCTGCGCCGGCGATAGCGTCAAACCGGTGACCTGCAAACCGCGCTGAGCGGCGTTCTCGGCGAATCCGCCCCAGCCGCAGCCGATCTCCAGCACGCTCTGGCCGGCTTGGGCGCCCAGCCGGCGGAGGATGCGGCGGTACTTGGCGTTCTGCGCGTCTTCGAGGCTTCCGCTGGGGACGGCGCCATACAGCGCGCTCGAATAGCTCATGCTCGGGTCGAGCCAGAGCTTGTAGAAATCGTTGCCGAGATCGTAGTGCGCCATGATGTTGCGCTTGCTGCCGGTGCGGCTGTTGCGGTTCAGCCAGTGCCGAATGCGTGCTGCCAGCAGATGGTGCCAGCGACCATAGACGGCCTTGCGCAGGGCGTCGCGGTTGTTGGCGAGCAGGGTGAGCAGGCCGGTGACGTCGGAGGAATCCCAGGCGCCATCGAGATAGGCCTCGGCCAGACCGATGTCGCCGCGGGCGAGGATCTGGCTGAAGGTGGACTCGTGATGCACCTGCATGACGACGCCATGCTCACCCTCGCCGAAGATGCGGGCCGAGCCGTCAGGCAGGCGGATTTCGAGCCGGCCGCCGCGCAGTTTTTCGAGCAGCGCGAAGGTCAGGGCGGTATCGCGGGCAAGGCCAGTGGCCCCGCGCAAAATCATGGTGTTGTTCATTTTGTCGCCTCCGGGAGGGATTGAGGTGCGGTTTTGCCATGGAAGGGCACGCCCTTGAGCCAAAGCTTCAGGGCTTGCCAGAGAATGCGGAGCGTCACGCCCAGGGTGAGGAAGGGCATGCGCAGGAAGGCTCCGAGCAGGGTGCCGGTGGACCAGACGCGCGCTTCGCCGGAGATGGCGGTGAGCAGCAG
>JAPUEC010000172.1:0-279 GCA_027492775.1 Rhodocyclaceae bacterium | reverse complement strand
CCGCCTTCGTCGTCGTAGTCGATGCGGGCCAGCGGCCGCGCTCCCTGGAGATGGAAACGGAAGCGGTAGCCGCCGGCGATTTCGCAGAAGGGCGAGACGTGGAATTCCTTGCCCGCTTGCAGGACCTGCCCTTCGCGCAGCGGCGCGCCGTCGGGGTTGTGGAGCAGGTAGTTGTGGCGGCCGCCGAAGGTGTTGTTGACCTCGGCCAGGACGGCGACGAGATCGCCGGCACGGTTGTGGCAGAACCAGAAACTGACCGGATTGAAAACATAGCCGAGC
>JAPUEC010000171.1:22801-49240 GCA_027492775.1 Rhodocyclaceae bacterium | reverse complement strand
GTTCAGGGTGACCGCCTCGGGCTCGATTTTCATGTCGTAGAGCTGGCCGTCGATGCTCAGCGCGATATGGCCGGAATGGGCAAAAGGCGCTGGCGTCGGCATCGCCGCTTCGGGCGCGGCGGCGACCGCCTTCTTGTCGCTGATCTTGCGCACCCCCAGTTCGCCTTCACCCTTGAGGAACTTGATGCCCTTGTCGCGGCAGGTGGCGACGATGAAAATGTTTTCGTCGGTCTCGGGCAAGCCTTCCCTGGCAAGCTGGGCGCGGGCCGGGGCGATGCCCTTGGCCGGATCGGCATCGTTGAGTTCGAGGACGGTCTTTTGCGTCGGCGGCAGATTGAGTTGCTCGCTCGCCAGGCGGACGACCTCGGGATCGGGGGCCGCCGGCGTCCGGCCGAAATAGCCGAGCACCATCTGCCCGTAACCCTCGGCGATTTTTTCCCAGGGGCCGAAGATGACGTTGTTGAAGGCCTGCTGGAAATAGAACTGCGAAACCGGCGTGACGCTGGTGCCGAAGCCGCCCTTTATCACCACCTCGCTCATGGCTTTGATCATTTCCGGGTAGCGATCCATGATGCCGTTGTCGCGCAGCATCTGGGTATTGGCGGTGAGCGCGCCGCCCGGCATCGGGCTCCAGGGGATCAGCGGCTCGACGGCGAGTGCTTCGGGCGGGACGAAATAGTCCTTCAGGCATTCCTTCAGCGTGTCTTCCGCCTCGCGCACTTTGTCGACGTCGATCCCGAGGTCGAAGCGGGTGCCGCGCAGGGCATGCCACATGAGCAGGACGTCGGTCTGGCAGGTGCCGCCGGAGCAGGGCGCCAGGCTCAGGTCGATGGTGTCGGCGCCGGCTTCCAGCGCCGCCATGTTGGTGGCGATGCCGAGCCCGGCGGTTTCGTGCGTATGGAAGTGAATATTGACTTCGTCGCCGAGCAGCTTGCGGGCGGCGCGGATGGTTTCATGCACCTTGGCCGGCACCGCGGTGCCCGAGGCATCCTTGAAGCAGATCGAATCGAAGGGAATGCCGGCGTCGAGGATCTTGCGCAGCGTCGCCGCGTAGAAGGGCGCGTCGTGCGCTCCCGTGCATCCCGGCGGCAATTCCATCATGGTGATGCAGACCTGGTGTTTGAGGCCGGCTTCAACGATGCAGCGACCGCTGTGGATCAGGTTGTCGACGTCGTTGAGGGCGTCGAAATTGCGGATGATGTCGATGCCGTGCTTCTTGAACAACTGCGCATGCAGCCGGACGATGTCGCCCGATTGCGATTCCAGGCCGACCACATTGACGCCGCGCGACAGGGTCTGCAATTGGGCATCCGGGCCGGCGGCGCGGCGGAAGGCTTCCATCTGCGCGAAGGCGTCTTCCTGGCAGTAGAAATAGAGCGACTGGAAAGTGGCGCCGCCGCCCGCTTCCAGGTAGGTGATGCCGGCGGCGCGCGCCGCGTCGACGGCGGGCAGGTAGTCGCGCGAGAAAACACGCGCCCCGAAGGCCGACTGGAAGCCGTCGCGGAAGGCCGTGCACATGAATCCGATGCGTTTGATGGTCATTTTTTTGTCCTTGATTAGCGGATCATCACGGTCCACAACATGCCGGCGACGACGGCCGAGCCGATCACCCCAGCGACGTTGGGGGCCATGGCGTGCATCAGCAGGTGGTTCTCCGGATCAGCCTGCTGCCCGAGGATTTGCGAGACGCGGGCGGAATCGGGAACGGCCGAGACGCCGGCGCTGCCGATGAGCGGATTGATCTTGTTTTCGTCGCTGAGGAAGAGGTTCATGCCCTTGGCGCAGAGCACCCCGGCGGCGGTGGCGACGGCGAAGGACAGCGCGCCGAGGCCGAAGATGAGGACGGATTGCGGCGTCAGGAAGGTCTGTGCCTGCGTGCTGGCGCCGACCGTGATGCCGAGCAGGACGGTGACGATGTCGATCAGCGCGTTGCGGGAGGTCGAGGCCAGGCGTTCGGTGACGGTCGATTCCTTGAGCAGGTTGCCGAGGCAAAGCATGCCGATGAGCGACAGCGCACCCGGCGCGATCAGGCAGCAGACGAGGAAGGCGACGATGGGAAACAGTATCCGCTCACGCTGCGAGACGATGCGCGGCGGCTTCATGCGGATCCGCCGTTCGGCCGGAGTGGTCAGCAGGCGCATGATCGGCGGCTGGATGACCGGCACCAGCGCCATGTAGGAATAGGCGGCGATGGCGATGGCGCCGACGAGATGCGGCGCCAGCTTGCTTGCCAGGAAAATGGCGGTGGGGCCGTCGGCGCCGCCGATGATGCCGATGGCCGCGGCTTCCTGCGGCGTGAAGCCGAGATAGAGGGCGGACACCAGCGTGAGGAAGATGCCGAACTGCGCCGCCGCACCGAGCAGGATGAGCTTCGGGTTGGAAATCATGGTGGCGAAATCGGTCATGGCGCCGATGCCGAGGAAAATCAGCGGCGGGAATATTCCCTGGGTGACACCGAAATAGATGTAGTAAAGAAAGCTGCCCTTGTCATAGACCCCGAGATTCATCGAGGGAAGATAGGGAATATTGCCGATCAGGATGCCAAAGCCGATGGGCACCAGCAGCAGCGGCTCGTAATCCTTGATGATGGCGATGGAGATGAAGAACAGCCCGATCACGATCATGATCAGGTTGCCCCAGGTCATCTGGGCGATGCCGGTGCTGCCGAGGAAGTCGAGCAGTATTTTCATGAGGCGGATTCCCGAGCACTGGCTTGCGTGGTCGCGACGAACCAGGCATAGGCGACGGCGGCGGCATCACGCTCGGAAAGCGGCGGGGGCGGCACGTCCGGCATGAAGTCGTCGTGATGGTCGGGGTGCGCCCGTTCCGGATAGATTTTGTTGATCACCTGCAGCAGCTTCGGGATGGCGGCGATGCACAGGGCGATCAGGGCGAGGACGAAAAAGACGATGACCATGCCGGCGATGGTCAGTTCGATGCCTTGCCCGGCGATTACATTGTCGAAACTTCGCATGGTCTCCGGATTTCTTGGTCGGGTGGAAAGGCGTTGCGGGTCAAATCCGGACACGTATTTTTATTGGGTGAGCCGGTGCGGCAAAAAATGACAGAGCGGAGTATGGACGTCGGAAATAACCATAGTCAACTCATGGTTTTTGTGGGGCTCGGAGAATGCGCCCGCCTTCCCCGTCCTGCCTCGTTGGTGGCCTCTCAATCCTCCGTTCGATACGTCCCCAGGGCAGTATCGACTGTGGCGAATTGAGCGCGATCCGGGACGCGCGGCTCGTTTTGCGGGAAAATGACGCCCGCCCCCGCCCGACAACCCGAATCGTTTGGATGATGTCCTTGAATATTCCTTCACGAAGTGCCTCGCGTCTGGCCGAGCAGTCGGCCGATAGACCCGCCGCCATAACGAACCGATGATCCGAATCACCGAACTCCGCCTGCCGCTCGAACACCTCCCCGGGGACCTCAAGCCGGCGATTGCCCGGCGCTTGAAGGTGCCAGAAGGCGACATCGGCGAGATCGTCGTCTTCAAGCGCAGCCATGATGCACGCAAGGCGAGTGCGCTCATGTTCATCTACACGGTGGACGCTGTCGTCAAGAACGAAGCGGCGCTGCTGAAGAAATTTGCGAACGATGCCAAGATCGGCCGCACGCCGGATACCGCCTACCATTTCGTTGTCCAGGCGCCAGCGCAACTGGCAACGCGGCCGGTGGTGGTGGGCTTCGGCCCGGCCGGCATCTTCGCGGCGCTGGTGCTGGCGCAGATGGGTTTCCGGCCGATCGTGCTTGAGCGGGGCAAGATGGTGCGCGAACGCACCCAGGACACCTGGGGCCTGTGGCGCAAGAACGTGCTCAATCCCGAATCGAACGTGCAGTTCGGCGAGGGCGGCGCCGGCACCTTCTCCGACGGCAAGCTCTACAGCCAGATCAAGGACCCGCGCCATCTCGGGCGCAAGGTGCTGACCGAGTTCGTCAAAGCCGGCGCGCCGGAGGAAATCCTCTACGTCGCCAAGCCGCACATCGGCACCTTCCGCCTGGTGAGCATGGTCGAGAAGATGCGGGCGGAGATCATCGAGTTGGGCGGCGAGATTCGCTTCCAGCAGCGCGTTGTCGGTCTTGAGATCGAGAACGGCGCCGTGCGCGGGGTCAAGCTGGCGAGCGGCGAGGAACTGCGCAGCGACCATGTCGTCCTGGCGCTCGGCCACAGCGCCCGTGACACCTTCACGGCGCTGCACGCGCAGGGCGTGTTCATGGAAGCCAAGCCTTTTTCGGTCGGCTTTCGCATCGAACACCCGCAATCGCTCATCGACAAGGCGCGACTCGGCCCGCATGCCGGCAATCCGCTGCTCGGCGCCGCCGACTACAAGCTGGTGCATCACGCCGCCAACGGCCGCGCCGTCTATAGCTTCTGCATGTGTCCCGGCGGTACCGTCGTGGCGGCGACCTCGGAGCCCAACTGCGTCGTCACCAACGGCATGAGCCAGTATTCACGCGCCGAGCGCAATGCCAATGCCGGCATTGTCGTCAATGTCTCGCCCGAGGATTTCTCGGGCGCGGACCGGGACAACCCGCTCGCCGGCATCGCTTTCCAGCGCCGGCTCGAAGCGCATGCCTTCGATTTGGGCGGTGGCACTTACGAGGCGCCGGGGCAACTGGTCGGCGATTTCCTCGCCGGTCGCGCGTCGACCGAACTCGGCGCCGTGATTCCTTCCTACAAGCCGGGCGTCAAGCTCACGGATTTAGCGTCCGCATTGCCGCCTTACGCCATCGATGCCATACGCGAGGCGTTGCCTGCTTTTGGTCGTCAGATCAAGGGCTTCGACATGGCGGACGCGGTGCTCACCGGCGTCGAGACCCGCACCTCGTCGCCCTTGCGCATGACGCGCGGCGAGGATTTCCAGAGCATCAACGTCAAAGGACTTTACCCGGCGGGCGAGGGCGCGGGCTACGCCGGCGGCATTCTTTCGGCCGGCGTCGATGGCATCAAGGTGGCGGAAGCCGTGGCCTTGGACTTGGCGAAGCGCGCCTGATCGCAGCGATCAGGCGATGGTGTTGATGCGTCGGCGCGGCTCGCCGCCCGTGTCGCCATAGGCGGCGATGCGATCGAGCGCGCTGATGGCAACGATCGGTTGAACCGTATCCGGCAGGCCCTGCGCGTTGAATGTCGGCGTCGGCAGGACAAAATCGCTCGGGTGCGTCGCCGCCATCACGGCGGAATAGGCCGGATCGAAAGCCATGTCGAGCGAGCGGCCCAGCGGATTGTCGATCAAGGCTTGCAGCGCAAGCCGGGCGGCGAAGGCCTCGCGATCGGTGGCGTTGGCGGCACCGGCGGTTCCGGCGGCCGGGTTTCCGGCGGTGGGGGCCGGGCCGACTACCAGGGTGGGTATGGGCAACGTTGCCCCATCGGCGGCGGACGCGACTCTCGCGGCGTTGAGCGCATTGGCGTTCGGAGGGTTGTTCGGGATCGCCAACGGCGCGGGCTGCGCCGCGATCGCATTGGCGGCGGTCGCCGCCGGGGCCGCGGCATCCGTCAGTTGAGCGGTGAGGTTTCGCGTCTGCGTCAGGCTGGAGTCGCCCACATCACTGCGGCTCAAGGTCGTATCGGTATTCACGTCGAGAACGGTGGAAGCGGGCGGCAAGCCGGCCTCGACCGCCAGGGCGTTCGCCGCCTGGGTTTCGAACAGCGCCGTCCGATCGAGCAGCGACCGGGTCGTCCGATCCAATATCGCCGAGGCGCCGGGCGCGTCGGTGGCGACGGCGCGGGCAAGCACATCCTGGTCGATGCCGAGAACGACACCGGTGCCGCTGGCCGAAGCGCCTGCCCGCAGCGTGATGCCGATCGAGCCGAGCGTGCCGGAGTCGGCGCTGTCGTTGACGACTGCATCGGTCAGCAGCGTATTCAAGGTTCTGGAAAGGCTGCTCGCGGTCGTCGTTTCTCCGCTTGCCAGGAGCGGGCGCGGCAAGGCGGCGATGTTTTCCTGAAGCGCGTTGAAGGCATCGACCAGGCCCCGGGCGCGGCCGAGAACGTTATCGGGGGTAACGGAAGCATCGGTTCGCAGGGTTTCGAGGTCGCCTTCGAAGGCGAATATGGAAGAGAGCAAGGTGCCGGTATCTGAAAGCTCGACGACACTTGAGCCGTTATCGGGGTTTACGGCGGCAGGCAGCGTTCCGGCGGCAGATCTGCGCGCCGTCACCGGCGTCACAAACGCGAGCGCGGGGAAACCAGTAGGTGTCACGGAAAGAGAAGCGTCCATCGTCTGCTCAAAACTCCATTTGCCGCCTGAAGGGGCGAATTTCCAGCCGCCGCCCTAAATCAACCGCGACCAGCCGCCGCGTGTTCAAGGGAATCAAAACGGCTTCAACGTGGGGTTAGGCAGCGGATGTACCGGATAATTCCGGGATTTCGATAGTTGTTGGTCGTTGTCGAGCCGTAGTCGCCGCATGCGACTAGAGAATCGACCTCAACCGCCGCTCAGGGCTTGGGCAATCACCAGTTCCTGCGCGGTTTCCAAGGGTTGGGAAAGCGCCTTCGCCTCCTCGCCATCGACGAAGAAGCGGATATGGCGGCGGATGCGCGCCTGCTCGTCGATCATGCGAAAGCGGATTCCCGGGTATTGGCGTTCGAGGTCGTCGAGAACCTCCGCCAGCGTTGCGCCCCTGGCTTCGGTTTGTGCCTGCTCGGTGTACGAGCGCAGGGCACTCGGAATGAGCACCTTCATGGCTTATGCCAGCAACGCGGCTTCAACGGCGTAGATTTCAGGCAGGTGCCGGGCGAGGCAGCGCCATTGGCGATTCTCGTCGTCGCTCATCCAGACTTCGCCGCTCGTCGTGCCGAAATAGAGGCCGACCGGGTCGAGCGCATCGGCGCTCATCGCCTGCCGCTTGACCGTCCACCACGCCTGGTTCTCCGGCAGGCCGGAAGCGAGCCGCTGCCATGTCGCTCCGGCATCGCGGGTGGCATAGACCGCCGGCTTTCCGCCGGGGCTGGTGCGCGGCCAGACGTCGGCGCCATCCATGGGGAAGACCCAGGCGGTGTCGGCATCGCGCGGATGGACCACCATGGGGAAGCCGACGCGGCTCGTATCCGCCGGCATGTTTTTCCCGATGTTTTCCCAGCGCCGGGATGGCCGGTCAAGGCGGTAGATGCCGCAATGGTTCTGCTGATAGAGGCGGTCGGGATTGCTGGTGCAGAGGCGGATGCAGTGCGGGTCGTGGAAGCTGACCTCGTTCGGGTCCAAACCTTCGACCACTTCCATTCCGTCGATGAGCGTGCTGAAGCTCGCGCCGCCGTCAGTGGTCTCGTGGACGCCGCCGCCCGACATGGCGATGTAGAGGTGCCGCGAGTCGCGCGGGTCGACGATGATCGAATGCAGCTTGGGACCGTTGGGCGTGCCGTCTTTTTCGCTCCCCATCCATTGCCGCAATTGCGGGTTGTCGTTGAGGATGGAAAACGGCTCCCAGGTGACGCCGCCATCCTGGGAGCGGAACAATCCCTGCGGCGATGTGCCGGCGTACCAGGTCTCCGGTTCGTTCGCCGGCCCCGGGGTCAGCCAGAAGGTGTGATCGACCGCGCGCCCCGGCAGTCCGTTGCAAGCAGGGGCGAACGCCGGCGGTTGGGCGGCCTCTTTCCAGGTCTGGCCCAGATCGGTGGAACGGAAGACGGTTGGACCGAGATGGCCGGTTTTCGCCGCCGCGAGCAGGGTTTTGCCATCGCGCGGGTCGAGTACCAGGTGATGGATGATGTGTCCGAGGAAGTGCGGGCCGTCGACCCGCCAGCTCTTGCGCGTAGTGTCGCCGTGGTAAAGCCAGGCGCCCTTGCGGGTGGCGACGAGGAGCAGAACGCGGCTGGCTGCGGAGGGCGTTGTGGCGGCGTTGTTGGGGACCATGCAAAACCTCCTGTTGGGCGACAGCCGGCGCCAAAGCAAACGCCGTAACCATCCTGGGTAATAGAGCGGGGGAAACGACCTCGGTTCCGTTGCGGCGGGTCGGGATCCGAAAAGCCACCGATTCTTTTATTCAAGGCACGACCCGGACCCATGCGCTGGCGGGTCCGGTGGGGCGGTGAACTGAAATGAAACGGCGGCATCAAACCGGAGAATCGACGTTGCCATGCGCCGGGCGCGAGGAGAACCAATCATGAACCAACGACGGGATGTGCGATGGGCGATCCTCTTTCTCGCGCTGCTTGGCGCCGGATGCAATCAACGCGTGGCGACGGTGAATTACACGCAAGTGGGCGCTTGCGATGCCGGCGCGCACCGGGCTTATGTGTTTTTCGAAATCGGCGCCATCGACAACTCGGGGCCGAGCATCGACTTCGATTTCGCGCCGATCCGCGTCAGTCTGGAAGATGGCATGGTCGAGAGCGCGCCCTGGCCGCATTACATCCGGCTGATCACCGAATTTCTGGTGACCGAGCAGAAAACCGTGCCGCGCCATCAGTTGGTCCCGCATGGCACCAGCAAAAACCTGCTGCACTATATGGTATTCGAGCGCCAAACCGGCGACCCCGACGGCTCGAAGGAGGCGAACGAGACCTCATACTTCTTGAATTACGACCGCCGCGATAGCGACCCGCCGGTATTCATGGCCAAGAGCAACACTGCCCAGACCAGTTGGCGCGATACCAGCAGGTGCGCCGACATTACCGCGCCGCGCGCCAGTTGCAGTGGTTGCCATCAGGCGGTTCCCGGCCGCCAGTCGGCCACCATGGGCGCGGCGGCGGTTGCGGGCCGCGTCCCGGCGCCCGCCGTGGCGGCGGAAATTTCTGAAAAGGCCCGCTGAACGAAAAAGCGTGCTCAGCCGGAAATCGCGCGCCAGCGCCGCCGTCCTGGGCCGGATGAGTCGGCCTGCTTTTCGTGATCGCAACTCTGAAAGAGGGCCTCGCACTCCCGGGCGGCCCTCCCGATCTCTACGCTCCGCCCAAATGAAAACGGGCTTCCCGCAGGAAGCCCGTTGATGCGTCAGGAGCCGCCCTCAGGCGGTTCCTCGAAGCGGCCGATCAAAAGGCCATGGCCGAGCAGTTCGCCTTGTTGCTCCACTGCACCGGATTGCCGAAGCCGTAGAGGGTGACGCTGCTGATATAGCCGGTTTTGCCGCCGCAGGCCAGATATTGCGACAGGTTCAGGCGCTTGGCGACGTAATGCATGCTGCAGGTTTCAGTAGCGCTCTGCGTCCAGCATTGCAGCGGCTTGGTCTTGGTATCCACGCAGGTTTCGCCGCTTTCCTCGCCAGCCTGGTCGGCCGCCTTCACGCAATAGCGGTACGCCGTTTCGGCGGCGAGATTGCTGTCGGTGGCGCTATTGGTGGTCACCGTGGCGACCGCGGCCCCGTTGCGGCTGACCGTGTACTTGGCGGCGGCGCTGACCGCGTCCCAGGTCAGGGCGACGCTGGTGCTGTCGGGCGTGGCGACAAGCCCGGTTACGGGCGAAATGCCGGCCGGCGTGCAGTCGATGGTCTTGCCTTTGTAGGTTGTGCCGCCGTTGGTTGCGGCGACGCTGAAGGTGTATTTGACGCCGGTGGTGAGGTTGCTCCAAAGCGCGCTGGTCGCCGTCGTTTTCACCGCCTGGTTGGTCGTGACGTTGGTCACGCTATAGCCGTCGACCGGAACTCCGGGCTTGTCCCAAGTCAGGTTGACCGAGGTTTTGGTCACCATGCAGGCCAGTTTTTGCACTTCTTCCGGCGGCGTGCCGCAGATCGCCTTGCCCTGGTTGGCGGGAAGGCGGCAGTTGTTGGCGGTGAAGTTGACCGCCATCCAGGTGCCGAAATCGAAGTTGGTCTTGACGTAGGCGCCGACGCCACCCGAAGCGGGGTTGCCGCTCGGCCAGGCGTGGCCCATGCCGGGGACGACGATGAGCGAAATCCGCTTGGCGCCGTTGGCGTCGAACACGGAATACTCGGTCTCGGTAGTGTTGGTGTGGCCGGCGGTGTTGGTGAATTTCTGATCCTGGGCGTAAGTCGATCCACCGGTCAGGCCGTAGAGCTGGAGCTGGACGTCGCGGTTGGGCAGGATGAAACCCTTGCCGAGGATGCCGTCGCCGGCCGACGGGTCGGCGCCGTAGGATTGCGCATAGAGCTGGGTCTTGTTTTGAGCTTCCTTGCCTTTGGCCTGCGTCCGGCACCACGTGACGGCCTTGGAAACGCTCGGGTTTTCGCCGCTCAAGGCGTTCATTTGATTGGAGCCGATGGTCGGACCGGAGGCGGAGCCTACGCCGGCATAGAGCTCGGGGTAGCTGCAGCCGATGGCGGCGGCGAAGGTGGCACCGGAAGAGGTGCCGCTGATGTAGACCTGGTTGCGGTCGATGCCGTATTTGGCATCGGCGACCACGGCCTTGGTACCGTTAACCACGGCGTTGAAATCGTTCATGTTGATGCTGGGGTTGCCGTAGTTCCAGCAGCCGATGAGCGTCTGGTTGGCCGATGTCGGCAACACGACCACGGCGTTGAATTTCTCGGCGATGAGGTCCCAATTGGTCTTTTGCAAGTCGGTCGCCTTCTGCGCGCAACCGTGCAGATTGACGAACAGCATGCGGCCCGAAGCCGCGGCGTTGGGCGTGTAGATCTTGGCGCTCAAGCCGCCAAAGGTTCCGTCGGCCCAGCCTGCGTGGGAGGGCGCGCTGCAAATCGCCAGCGCCGCTGCGATTGCCGCGAGTGAAGTTTTTTTCATGGGGTCTCCTTGCTTGTTGATTATTTAAAACGGGTGAGGCTGAAATTCCGGGTTTTGTCCCGAGCCGGCGCCATGGTAGGAAACCTCATGGGGCACCGCTATTAGGGGTTTCCCCGTAAGAAGATATGCATAATACCTAAGTGATATGCGCGCCAAAACCCGCGCCCAAGCATGGCTTTCGCAGGGCGAGCCACTGATTTTGGCGTTTGAATTTTGAATTATTAAAACGGCGTCATGGTTGAGGCTATACACCCGCCGGGCCTGGCTTTTTCGCTACCTGCCGCTGACGGTTCGAAACCGGTAAACGGTGGTTTGGCGGAAGGCGCCGCCTGCTTCCAACACCGTGCTCGGGAACTCCGGCTGGTTTGGCGAGTTCGGAAAATGCTGGGTTTCCAGGCACAGGCCGGCATGCTTCGCATAGTGCCGGCCGCCCTTTCCCGCGAGACTGCCGTCGAGGAAATTGCCGGAATAGAACTGAAGGCCGGGCTGAGTCGTCAGGACATCCATGGCGATGCCGTTCCCCGGCGCAGAAAGACGGGCGGCCAGCGCCGGGCGGTCGCTGCTGCCGCGGTCGAGAATCCAATTGTGGTCGTAGCCACCGTTGGCGCGCTGCAATTGCGGGTCGTCGGGGTCGAGTTGGGCGCCGATAGGCGTCGCGCTGCGAAAATCCATGGGTGTGCCGACCACCGGCCGTTGTTCGCCGGTAGGGATCAAACCCACATCGACGGGGAGAAAGTGCGAGCCGAGAATTTCGAGCCGGTGATCGAGAACGTCATCGCCACCGCTCAGATTCCAGTAGGCGTGATGGGTGAGGTTGAGCACCGTCGCCGCGTCCGCCCGTGCTACATAGTCGATCTGCAGGCCATTGTCGGCGGTCAGGGTATACGTCACCTGGACGTAGAGAGTGCCCGGATAGCCCTCTTCGCCGTCTGCGCTGACGTAATGCCAGGTCACGCTGGGGCGCGGGCCCGAGCGTTCGTCGACGGCGCGCCAGATCACCTTGTCGAAGCCGCGCCGGCCGCCATGCAGGTGATTTTCGCCATTGTTGATGGCAAGCAAGTATTCCGTTCCATTAAGGGTGAAGCGGCCCGCCGCGATCCGGTTGGCATAGCGGCCGATGACCGCGCCGAAATAGGGATGTTCGGCAAAGTAGTCGCTCACGTGGTCGAAGCCGAGAACGACATCGACGCCCGTGCCGCGCCGGTCCGGCACCCGCAGTTCGAGCAGGGTGGCGCCGAAGTTCATGATCCGCGCCCGCAGGCCGTGTCCGTTCTCAAGCGTTACCGCCCGAACCGCTTCGCCCTCGGGGGTTTGCGCCAACGTTTCCCAGGCCAGACTCATCGAGGCACCTTCAACGAAATGGTTTCCCGGGCCGGGCAAGGTGCGTGCCGGGGGAGGCCGGCGCGCCGGGTTAGCGCGCGAAGTCTGTAAGGGCGTGGAAGGGCTGATCCCCGCGCCGGTCGCGACTTGATGCAGTTCCATGACAACTTCGCGGTCGGTGCTCCCCGCTACGGTCAGTCCGCCGTCGCGGCTTCGATTTCCTCGGTGAGCGCGAGCCAGGTTTCTTCATGCCGGCCCAATTCCCCATCGATCTTTTGCAGTTCGATGCCGAGTTCGGTGATTTCCTGGTGCGGCAGCGGGGTGGATAGCCGTGCTTCGAGCGCATGCTTTTTAGCCTGCAGGTCGAGCATCAGTTGCTCGACCTTGCCTTGGTCGCGCTTGAGCATTTTGAGATTTTCGGGAATCTTTTTCCGCACAACCGGCGTTGGCGCCGGATGCGGCGCCTGGGTGACGACTTCCTTCGGATTCTTGAGCGATTCCTTCAGTTCTTCGCGGGCGCGCTTGGCTTCGTCAAGCAGGTAGCGCTGGTAGTCGTCGAGGTCGCCGTCGAAGGGTTCGACGCCGCCGCGCGAGACCAGCCAGAATTCATCGCAGACCGAGCGCAGCAGCGAACGATCGTGACTGACGAGCATGACCGTGCCTTCGAATTCATTGAGCGCCACCGAGAGCGCCTCACGGGTGGCGAGGTCGAGGTGGTTGGTCGGTTCGTCGAGCAACAGCAGGTTGGGGCGCTGCCAGACGATCATGCAGAGCACCAGCCGCGCCTTTTCGCCGCCGCTCATGGTGCCGACCGCCTGCTTGACCATGTCGCCGCTGAAATTGAAGGTGCCGAGGAAGTTGCGCAGATCCTGCTCGCGCCCGCTTTGCCCAGCCGGCAGCCCGGCGCGCGCCATGCGCACCATGTGTTCGAGCGGATTGTCCTGCGGGCGCAGGACGTCGAGTTCCTGCTGGGCGAAGTAGCCGATGTTGAGGCCCTTGCCCTCGGTCACCACGCCGCTGGTCGGCGCCAGCGCCCGCGCCACGGTCTTGACCAGGGTCGACTTGCCCTGGCCATTGGCGCCGAGGATGCCGATACGCTGGCCGGCCATCACCGTCTTGCTCACGTTCTTGACGATCACCGTCGGCGGTGTGCCGGCAGGTGCATCTTCCAGCGGTGGGTAGCCGAAGCTGCAGCCTTCCATCACCAGCATGGGATTGGGGAGGTTCGCCGGCTCCTGGAATTCGAAGGTGAAATCGGCACTCGCCAGCACCGGCGCCAGCTTTTCCATGCGCTCCAGCGCCTTGACCCGGCTTTGCGCCTGCTTGGCCTTGCTCGCCTTGGCCTTGAAGCGCGAAATGAATTTTTGCAGGTGGGCGATCTTGTCTTGTTGCTTGACGTAGGCGTTTTGCTGCAATTCCAGCTGCATCGCCCGCGTGTCCTCGAAAGTGCTGTAGTTGCCGCCGTAGCGGGTGAGCTTGCCCTGATCGATGTGCAGGGTGACGTTGGTGATGGCGTCGAGGAATTCGCGGTCGTGGCTGATCACCACCATGGTGCCGTCGTAGCGCTTGAGCCAGCTTTCGAGCCAGACCAGGGCGTCGAGGTCCAAGTGGTTGGTCGGTTCGTCGAGCAGCAGCAGGTCGGAAGGGCACATCAGCGCCCGCGCCAGTTGCAGGCGCATGCGCCAGCCGCCGGAGAAGCTATCGACCGGGTTGTTCAACTCCGTCGTCTTGAAGCCGAGCCCGAGGATGAGCGCCTGGGCACGGGACTGGGCGTCGTGCGCGCCGGCGTCGTGCAGCGCCATGTAGGCATGCGCCATGCGCTCGCCGTCGTCGCTCGCCTCGGCGGCATGGACTTCTTCCTGGGCGGCGAGCAGCGCGGTGTCGCCTTCGATGACGAAATCGGTCGCGCTCTGGCTGGTTTCCGGCATGTCCTGGGCCACCTGCGCCATGCGCCACTGCGCCGGCAGGTTGAAGTCGCCCCCATCCTCATGCAGCGTGCCGTTGAGCAGCGCGAAGAGCGTGGATTTGCCGGCGCCGTTGCGCCCGACCAGGCCGACCTTCTCGCCCGGATTGAGCGTGACGGAGGCACTGTCGAGCAACACCTTGGTGCCGCGGCGCAGGGTGACGTTTCTGAGGGTGATCATGCGGGTGAAACTCCGGCTTCGCCCTGCGCTGCTTGAGCGCAGGGGGCTTTATTGGTTGATGGCGCCGTATTAGGCAACGATTCCTGAGCGTGGCCGAGCGCGAAGGAGCGAATTTTACCGCAGGGTGAGCGCTGTTTCCCGGGTGCCGAGGTTGTGCGATTGGATTTACATGCCTGATTGTGAACACGCCCTAGCCGATGCCCCAAAAAAAACGGGCTTCCCGCAGGAAGCCCGTCGAAGGCCAACCGCCGGCAGGCGGTTAAACGCTCAAGATGATTACATCGGGCTGCAGTCGGGCTTGTCTGTCCAGACCGTCGGCGAGCCGTAGCCATAGAGCGTCACGGATGCCATGTAGCCATACTTGTTGCCGCAGGCCAGGTACTTGTTCAAGTCCAGACGCTTCGCCACATAGTGATCACTGCAGGTTCCCGCGGCCGTCGTCGTGTAGCAGATTGCCGGCTTGGTCGTGGTGGCGACACAGGTTGCCGCGCTTTCGTCACCATTCACATCGACCGCTTTCACGCAGTAGTTGTAGTTGGTGACTGGAGCCAAGCCGGTGTCCGTGTAGTTGGTGGTCGTCGACGAACCAATTGCGGCGGCGTTGCGTGTAATGTTGTATTTGGCAGCGGCACCCTTCCAGGTCAGCGCGACCGTCGTGGCCGACGGGGTAGCCACCAGGTCGGTCGGGGCGGCAACCGGCGTCGGCGTGCAGATGATCGGCGTCGCATCCGCATACATCGTCCCACCGCGCTTGGCGGCTACCGTAACCCGATAGGCCGTGCCGGTCGTCAGCGGCTGGAACACCTTGTTCAACGCGGTCGTTTCGGTGTTTTCACCCGATGTCAGGTTTCTGGCGATATACGAATCCGCACCATTCTTCGGTGCGGTCCAAGTCAGGTTGATGGAATCCTTGCCCACTGAACAAGCCAGTTTGCTTACAACATTCGGATCACCGACCACGACGCGCAGATTATTCTCCGTGAAGAATTTACCCAGATAATCCGCGTAGTTGATGCTGGCACTGCTGACGTAACTGGTGCTCTTCGCACCCGCGCCAGCGGACCAGGCATGGGGGACGGTGTTGAAGGCAACAAGCGAAACCCGCTTTTCAGCACTGGAGTTCCACTGCCACTCCGAGGCGCCCTGGCCACCGGCGAGGTTATTGGCCGTGCTGCCTTGAGTATAGGTTTTGCCGGTGTAGGAACCGTAGAAACCGGCAAGCAAGTTGGCGTTCTGGAGGCCGTACTTGGTACTGACGGTTGTGTCGCTCGTGCCATAACCCACACTTGCGATCTGGGTCTTGAACAAGTTCTTGTCCGCCCCATAGGTGGTCGCGTAGGCGTTACATTGTTGCGTGAAAGCAGACTGGGTAACCGAGCAGAAGGTCTGGTTGAGCGCACAGTTGCTACCGGTTGTCATGGTCGGACCGGCGCTCGGTGCGACGCCTGCGATCAGATCGGGCGCGCCACAGGCGATTTCCACGGAAACGGTCGCACCGGAGGAGAGGCCCGTGATGTATACCTGATTGGGGTCGACGTTCAGGGACGGGTCCTTCAGCAGATTGCTGACCAAGGTCCGTACCGCCTTGATGGAGGCCTGGGTGGTATTGTCTTGCCAATAACCCCAGCAAGAAAACCCAGCCTGCGTCGAAGAGTTTTTCGCCGGCGCCACCATCACCATGCCCCAGTTGGCCGCTGCGGCTTCAAGGTTGGCGGCGGAGCCGGTGGAAGAGTCGGTGACTGCGGTGTTGTCCTGCACGCAGCCGGTCATAACGACCATCAGCGCGCGTTTTTCGGGGACGGGTTTGGAAAAGGTGGTGGGAACGTGGATCTTATAGGTCAAGCCGCCGGAATCGGTGACCTGCTTCCAGTCGGAAGTTTCCGCCTGGGCGACGGTCGCGGATAAAACCAGCGCGAGGGCGGCGGCGATTTGGGATTTTTTCATGGTACTCAGTAGCTCCTGAGGTAGTGGACATGAATGAAAAGCGAAGGGGAAAAACGCTGGATATTCTGAAAACTCAACATGAGCGATCCCCTGTCAGGACTGGAAGATCATTCATCGAGGTGGCACTGTAGTCGCGGAAATATCCCTGTTCAATTAGGGTTTTCCCAGGTTCGGACGGTCGTTTGATAAGCGTCGAGGTGCTTCGAAGATGCCTCATCTGGATGGATTTTCCGGATTTGCCGCCTGGATGCGCTTCGCGATGCGGAACAACTTCCACGACGCTGGAATTCTTCCATGGCTGATCACCGTCTTGGCCGTGCGCGCCTCGCGAAGACGGCAGCACCGCCGCCGTGCTCATGTCGCCGGCGGCGACTGCGGACACTGTTGGTGGCGGCGCCGTTGGCGCTGCGTCATCCCGGCTCGCTCGCCGCTATCGAGCAACACCTTGTGGCGCGGCGCCGGGAAGCGATGGCGCAGGTGTAAGCCTGGTCAGGTTTTAAGCGCTTGCCGGGGGAGCCGCACCGTGAAGACGGTTTCACGCTCGTTAGAACGTGCTTCCGCCGTGCCTCCATGCCCATGCGCGATCTCGCGGACGATGTACAAACCCAGGCCCATGCCAGCATGCCGTTCGTTGGCGAAACCCCGACGAAGCGGCTCGAAAAGATTGGCAAGGGTTTCCCGTTCGATGGTGGGGCCCGCATTGCTGACCTCGATGCGAACGTCAGTCGCCTCGCCGACCACCGAGACGCCGACCATCGCTTGGGGCACACCGTGATGGATGGCATTGACGACGAGATTTCCCAACAACTGTTGTACCCGTCTCTGGTCCCAAAAACCTTGGCAGTCGCCCTCGACATTCAATTGGAGGCAGCTCTCGGGATAGGCGACGCGGAGCAATTCCAGCTCTTGCGTGCAGACCGCCCCGAGATCGCCGAAGGTGGGGACGACGCTGATGCCAAGGCCCAGGTTGGTTCGATTGAAATCGACGAGATCATCGAGCAGACCTTGCAAGCTGGCGCCGCTGCGGATCAGCCGAGCCGCGGCCGCCGATACATCGGCGCCGGCATTGAGCTGCTTGAGGTGCACCGCCGTCATCTGCACCGCCTGCAAGGGGCTGCGCATGTCATGGCTGAGCATTCCGAGCAGGAGATTGCGCGCTTGATCGAGCTGGGCGCTGAAATGGTTGATGGATTCTGCCAGCGCTTGATCGATCGCCTCGTTGAAGCGAATGACATCCTGCGAATGCGCCGCATCGGGCGGGCAGGCGTCCATCCAGAGGGAGAGAACGCTGGCACGCAAGGCCCGATACTCCGAAGCCAGTTGATTGATGTCGTATCCGTACTTCTGCCGCAAGACGGCATGGGTCTGGGCAGCTGTTTCCTGCGCCGTGAAGGATGGCACGGCCAAACCCATCGATTTGGCGGCTTGTTCCTCGCGCGACTGAGGCGTCGACAAATCCGTGGCGATCGCCTCGAGAATCTGCTGCGCGTGATCGCGGAGCTCCAGCGATGCCATGGAAGCCGCCGCCGGCAAGCAGGTGGCGGCAAACGCCTCCCACTTGGCAAGAATGCTTTCCATGTCGCGCATGATGAAGTCGGCCAGCCGCATACTTATCTCCCCCCGCATCGAAGACCGTGCCCAGCCAGCCGGCACATTAAAAATCGAGGCAGGCATGATACGACTTTTACGTAATCGCCGGCATTCGGCGCTCAGCGCCATGCCGCTCTCCGGAATCGCGGCGATCCTCGCCGTTACGGCGCGATGCTCGTCCGGCACGCGTGAGCGGCGATTGCGCTTCGCGATTCCGAAAAACTTCCCTAACATACGTCGCACTTCTTTCCGCTGGTCGCCGCCGCCATGCTTCCCCGCAAGATCAAACTTCATCGCCATCCCGCCGCTTCGCGGAAGTTCGATACCCCGCTCCTTTTCGTTCACGGTGGCTACGTGAATTCGAAATGCTGGGAATTTAATTTCATCCCCTTCTTCCATGCCCTCGGTTATGACTGCTATGCGGTCGATCTCTCCGGCCATGGCGAGAGCGAGGGCCGCGAGCGCATCGATGATTTTGGCGTTGCCGAGTACATGGAAGACGTGACCTGGGCACTTGAGGAAATCAGCGAACCGGCCATCGTCATCGGGCATTCCATGGGGGCGCTGGTGCTCGAACGCTATCTCGAATGCGGCAGCGCCGTGGCGGCCGTGCTCATGGCGCCGGTGCCGACCACCGGCACTATCGGCAGCGCGCTGCAACTGGCGCTGCGCCATCCCGGCTTCTTTGCCGCCATCGAGGACGTGATGCGCGGCCGCTTCTCGGCGGAGACGGAAATGATCATGGCGCAGGTCTATTACTCGCGCGACGCGGTGCCGGGCGACATGATGCGTTTCCTGCCCATGGTGGGCGTCGAGTCCAAGCGCGCCATCACCGAAATGGCGGTCATGCCCGCGCGCCTGCCAACAAGCCGGACGCGCCTTCCCGTCCTGGTGGTGGGCGGCGCGGAAGACGCGGTCTTTCCGGCGTCCATGCTCCATTTTTCCGCGCTGCCCTGGCGGGCGGAAATCTACCGCGCCCCTGGGGCGGGGCATCTGCTGATGCTCGATGCGCAATGGGAGCGCACGGCCGCCTTCGTCGCCGGCTGGCTGGCGAAGGTGCAAGTCCCGGCGGTAACCACGTAACGGCGCCGTTCGGTCTTCGGGGCGGCGCGTGGGGCAATGGTCGGTCGGGCAGAGGGCAAGATAAAAAAAGACCGGATCGAGCGATCCGGTCTTCCGGGTAGGCGTTCTCCCCGCGCCCGTGCTGGGGGCGCTTCCCGTCAGATCACGTCAAACGCGTGGTCGAGCAGCATCATGACCGTGCACCCCAGCACCTGCGCCGAGGTATGCGAACTCAGCACGTGCCCGCCGATGGTCTGCGCGGCGATTTCGGGCGGTGTGCCTTGTGGCACCGGATTGACGTTCTGCACGGTGAGATGCACGTCCCATTTCCCCGGAACCTCGTCCGGAGGCAGCGGAATGCTGCCGGTGAAGCAGCAGCGGCGCGAGCGCACGCGCCCGTTGGTGGCTTCGAGGTTGGGGACTTCGCGGCGCACGCTGGCGGCGAGCGTTTCGGTAATAGCCACGTTGAAGCCTTCGGCGCTCACCGGGTCGATGCAGTACTTAATCAGCAGTCCTTCGCCGCCGCCCCCGTGGATCACCGTCTTGACGATGCCCTCGCCAGTGAGGGTCAACTCGTGGATGACGCCTTGCTGAGGTTGCGCGGTTTGCTGGTCGACGACCTGCCCGGCGCCGTCGTAGGCCATCACCGTCACCGGCGTGCCGGTGAATTGCGCCACGCTCGCCATGACCTTGCTGGCCGGCCGGTGCGTCAGCAGCAGCGCCCGCTGCGAGATCAGCAGCGCATGCAGCGGCTCGAACCAGTCGACGATGCGCACCGGTTGCTGCGAGGCATCGGCGTAGTTGAGCCATTCGAAGGCGCCCTTGTACGGATACTCGCCCACTTTCTGGTCGGAGAAGTCGATGCAAATGGTGTCGCGTTCCGGCGGCTGCTGCGGGAAGGTGCGTGGGCAGGCGGTGGGATGCAGCACCACGCGTAGCGCGGTGTTCGGGCGGGCATGCGGGATGAGGTGGGCGACGACGTGGTAGCCGTCGCAGGGGCGCGGCTGGTAGTCCCAGATGGCGGCGGTGAGCGTGACCCGCTCGCCCGGGTTGTAGTGCGGCTTGTCGGTCACCACCAGCTTGCCCAGCAGGAACTGGGTATTGGTGTTGGCGTCTTCCGTCTGATAGGTGAGCACGCGCTTCTCGGTCTCGCGCTGGTATTCCCACTTGGCCTTGGTCTGGAAAGGCACGCCGGGCAAGGGCAGGCTGGGGTATTCGATTTCCATCGCCACGGTTTCGCGCAGGGTGAGTTCGCCAGGGTCGGGCAGGGTGTTGTCTTGGCCGCGCCGGGTTGGATCGCGATAGTCGCTGGCGGCTGCGGCGACCGCGGCAGCGGCCGCGCCGCCATAGAGGCCGGCGGTCAGCGGCGAGGGCGCTTCCCATTCGATGAGCGAAGAGATCAGCGGGCCGCAGGCGACCACCTTGCCGACGGCTTCGACATGATCGCCGCCGGTCGGATGGCCGGGCTGGATGATTTTGTCGCCGGTTTCGCCGCCGTCGCCCCAGACATGCCAGTTGGACAGGGCGACCGCCTGGCCGCTGCCATTCTCGCGGGCGAGGATGCCGAGGGTGCCGTAGCTGTTGAACCAGGCGATGTGCATTTCAGCGTTGCTCGAGGCGACGCCGCCACGCAGCGGGTCGTACTTGATTTCATCGCGGTCGCCAGCCGAATCGCCCGCCGGGCTGAGCTTGACCACCTGGACATCGGTCTTGAAGCCTTCGATTTCGGCGGGGATGGGTTGGGAGCCGGCGGCGGCGATGCTACGGGCCGAAGGCAGCTTCTGCCGGACGTAGAAAATGACGCTGATGCCGTCCTTCAATGCCTTGCCGCGCCGGGCGAGGCCCCAGCCGACAGTCTGGACGTTGGGGTCGTTGGCGTATTGCTGGCGCAGGCGCTGGACGAGATCCTTGACCTGCTCTAGGGGTTCATTGGAATGGGTCATGGTCGGCTCCTCAAATGGTGATGTTCAGGCGGCTCTGCACGTCGGCGAGCAGGGAAGCGCGTCCGAACGTCCCGTCGTCGCCGCCGCTGTGATGGAGCGCCACCGGGCGCAGCGTCGCGGTATGCACCCAGATCGAGCCGGAGTCGCCGTGGTTGCTGACGCGCTCGTTGAAATCGGGGTCGGTCTCGATGGTCAGCTGGTCGATGCTCCAGGTGGCGAGGTCATGGCCGAGGGGAGCGAAGCCGGTCATGATGGCGTGCGTCAGGCCGGTGCGCGCGCCGGACTTATGCACCTTGCGGCCGGGGTCGGTGGAAGGCAGCAGCATCAGCGCATCGAGTTCGGCGCGGGTCATGACCGGACCGACGAGGTCGATATTGCCGTCGAGGGCGACGACGGCGTTCTGGAAGTCCTCGTTCGACTGGGCATCAAGCGTTTGCAGGAAAGCCAGGTCGCGGTCGGTGTCGATGACGCAAAGGGCCGCATCCACATCGTCGCGCTGGGTCTGGCCGAGCGTGCCGATGACGAGGTCCGAGTCGTGATAGGCGAGGTCCGCGCCTTCCGACAGGGCACCGGCAATGAGCAGGATGAGGGCGATGATGAGCAGCAGGACCTTCCACCAGGGATCATCGAAGGGAATGGGGCCGTATTGCCCGGTGAAGGGCGCACGCGGGATGACGGTGTAGGAAAACTTGGTCGGGAAGGCGTAGAACGAGTCGTAGCAGAAGCGGCCGTCCGACGGCTCATGCGGATTGCCGTCGCCGCCACCGCCGCCGTGGTCGCCGGGTTTGCAGGCGCAGTAGCAGGTCAGAATCTGCTGGATGACGCAGGGATCGACGCGCTTGCCGGCGAGCAGGTCCTGAAGGATCTGGCGCAGGGTATCGAGATTGCGCCGGTCGTCGCCCTTGTCGCGGCGGCCTTTGTCCTTGCAGCGATGGCGCGCCTTGCGGCCGTTCTTGCGGTCGATGGCGATCTCCTTCAACTTGAAGCGCAGGCTGCCTTCCTGCACCTCGGAGACGATTTCGCCGGTGCTGTGGTCCATGCTCGTGCGGCTGACAAAAATGTGCTTCTTCACCCGCCGCGCCGGGTGGTTCGGATCGGCCATCCCGTTCATGTTGCGGCAGACGAATTCGACCTCGTGCTTGCGCGGCGAGGCGTTGGCGACATTGACCTTGAAATAGACGGTGCGGGCGGCGCCCGGAACGAGCGGCCCGAGGACGATGCCGCTACCGTTGAGGCGTTGACCGAGCGATGCCAGTTCGGCCTGCGACCAGGCGTCGATGACCTGGATGCCGCGCATGGCGAGATCGGCGCGGCAGCTTGGGGTGATGTCGAGCACGTGGTTGTCGGTGAAGGGCAGGCCCCAGCGATTGACGACGCGAACGCCCATGTAATACATGCCGAGCGCGGTTTCGAAAATACCGTCGGGCATCTCGAAGAGATCGAAGGGCCGCACCGCATAGGGGCGGTAGGGGATTTCCAGCATCGTGCCGTCGAGGTAGTCGGCCTCCCACTGGATATCCTCGAAATCGCGCGTCGGCAGCGGGTCCTCCGAGCCGATGGTGGCGCGAATATTCACCCGTTCCAAACCGGGGTCAATCATCATGTCCGAAGGTTTCCAGCTTTCCGAGGGCGATTCGCGGTATTCCGCCGTCAACATCCAGGCCGGGCCAGCGGCAACGACGTCGAGCCCGACGGTAGGCGGATAGATGCCGTCGCCGGAAGCGGCGCCGTCGATCCGAAAGCGGTTTTCCCAACTGTGAATGGACTTGCTGACCCTGAGGTTCCAGCGTCCGAAAAGTTGAATGCTCATGAGGAATTCTCCTTGCGCTTGGGGATGGGGACGCCGGAAATCCAACCTCGGGGCGTCCTGGGCGGGTTCGGCCGTGGCCTTAGCCCTTGTCTGTGAGGTTAAGGACGTAGGCAAGCCGTCTGGACGTCGGTTCGAGGAGTGCAGGGCTGGTTCCGGCAACTTTTCACGGATGGCGCCAAAACAAGGTGGGAGGTGAATATGGCAAAAAAAGCCGCCCCAAGGCGGCCCGGCGGCGGACGAGGCGACTAGGGCGTGTTCACAATCAGGCAATTCGCCGGCTGATTGTGAACACGCCCTAGCGTTTTTTCGGGGCGGTGACGAAGGCGAGATTGCGGATGCCGGCGCGGCTGGCGGCGCTCATCACCTGGGCGATGTGGTCGTAGGCGGTCTGCTTCTCGGCCGAGAGATGGAGCGCGGTTTCGGCGGAGCGGGCTGCGGCGGCGGTGAGACGGGTTTCCAGCGTCGCCAGATCGACGGCTTCGCCATTCCAGCTGATCCGCCCCTCGGCGTCGATGGCGATCTGGATACGCTCGGGCCGCACCTCTTCCGGCGTGCTGCTCGCCTGCGGCAGCTTGAGCGGCACGGCATGGTTGATCACCGGAATGGTGATGATGAAGATGATGAGCAGCACCAGCATGACGTCGACCAGCGGCGTCATGTTGATTTCGGACATTACCTCGTCGTCGGCTTCAGAGTCGAAGGAGGCCATCATGCCTCCTGAGGGCGCAAGGGCCGGATGTTGGCCGTGGGTTGCAGGCGCTTGCCGGTGATGAGGTAGGCGTGCAGGTCGTGGGCGAAGTGCTTGAGGCTGGCCAGCACGTCGCGGTTGCCTCGGGTCAGCGCGTTGTAGCCGAGCACGGCGGGAATGGCGACGGCGAGGCCGAGCGCGGTCATGATCAGCGCCTCGCCCACCGGCCCGGCGACATGGTCGAGCGTGGCCTGGCCGGCCGCGCCGATACCAACGAGGGCGTGATAGATGCCCCAGACGGTGCCGAAAAGGCCGATGAACGGCGCGGTGCTGCCTACCGAAGCCAGCACGGCCAGCCCGGATTGCAGCTTTTGCGTGGTTTCGTCGATGGATTGGCGGAGCGTGCTCGTCACCCAGTCGCTGACGTTCAGTACGCCATGCAGTTCGTTGTGGTTTTCGGCATGGTGCGCGGCGGCGTCCTGGCCGACCAGGGCCAACCGGCGGAAGGGATTGTCGTCGTTTGGCAGGTGCTGGAGACCGGCCTCGAAGCTGACGGTGTGCCAGAACTCGCGCGCCTCGCGGCGCATGCGCTTGACCCGCAGCAGGTTCCAGCCCTTGACGAGCATGACGCTCCACGAGGCGATGGACATCACTATCAGGAGCACGACGATGCCGCGCGCGATGGGGTCGCCTTGGTGCCAGAGGTGCTGGAAATCGAAATTGTTCGGACTCATCGTTCTATATTCCTTGGTTGAGTTTGAAAGCAATGGGGACATTGACCGACGCCACGATCGCGCGCTCACCCTGCCGGGCGGGGACGAATTTCCAGCCGAGCACGGCTTCGCGGGCGGCGGCGTCGAGCCGCGGGAAGCCGCTGCTTTGCGCGACTTCGACTTGCGTCGGCAGGCCTTCGGCGCTGACGCGGACACGGAGCAGGACGCGCCCTTCCTCGCCCAGCCGGCGCGACATGCCCGGGTAGGGCGGCGCCGGGTTGGCGAGATAGGCGGCGTCGAAGCGGGGCGGCGTCACTGCGGCCTGCTCGGTTGGCGCGCCGCCAGCCGTCGCGGCGGCGGTAGCGGCCGCCGCAACGGCGGCAGGGGCCGTGGCCGGTGCCGGCTCGGCCACAAGAGTCGTTTTTGCGGGGTCTGGTCGCGGCCCTACCGGTGTGGCCGCCGGCTGTGGCCTGGGCGGCGCAGGCAGGGATTTGGGTGCGGGCGGTGCCGGGGCTTCGGCGGCGACAAGGCTGAAATTGAGCGTTTGCAGCGGCGCGCGGGGTGGCACCGCCGGGCTCGCCGATGCCCACCAGGCGGCGAAGCCGAGGTGCAGGCAAACGGCGAGGCCGATGCCTGCCCACTGTTGCCGGCCGAAGTTCATGTACTGGCCCACATCCGCACCAGGTTGTGATAACCGTTGGTGAAGCTCACCGCGAGTTCGCTTTCGCCCTGCTGCTCGCGCAGGCGGCAAATGTTCATGTCGAGTTCGAAGAGCAGACGGCGGCGCTCGTCCTCGCGCACCATGCTCTCCAGCCAACTGAAGCTGCAAATGCGGGCGCCGCGCGTCACCGGTTCGACGCGATGCACGCTGGACGAGGGATAAAGCACCAAGTCGCCGGCCGGCAGTTTGATGCGCTGGTGGCCGAAGGTGTCTTCGATCACCAGCTCGCCGCCGTCGTATTCGTCCGGGTCGGTGAAGAAGAGGGTGAAGGAGAGGTCGGTGCGGACGTGCGTTTGCGTCGCCTTGTGAGTGCGCACGGCGTTGTCGACGTGATTGCCGAAGGAATTGGTCTCGCCCGTGTAGCAGTTGAAGAGCGGCGGGTAGATCTTGCGTGGCAGGGCGGCGGAGAAGAAGAGGGCGCTCTTGCCGAGCGCGTCGAGCACGGTAGCGCGCAGCGCCTGGGCTTCTGCCGATTCTTCAGGCAATTGCAGGTTGTTCTTGGCTTGGGCCGATTGGTTGCCGGCGGTTGCGCGGCCGTCCGCCCACTGCCCGCTTTCGAGCAGGCGGCGGCAATCTTCGACGGTTTGGCGGGAAAGAACTTCGGGAATGCGCAAGAGCACGATTTGCCTTTTTAAAAACCACCCTGCCCGGCAGGCGGGGCCGCTGGTTCAGAATTTAAAATCGGCGGTGAGTTGAACCGTGCGCAGTGTGCCCGGCACCGCATGACCGCCGTTTTCGTAGATGGATTCGTAATAGCGCTTGTCGAACAGGTTGAGGACGTTGAGCCGGAAGGCGTACTTCGGCTGCTCGTAGGCGACCAGCGCATCCCAGCGCACATAGCTGGGCGCCACGTTGGGGACGATGGCCGTGGTTGCCGTGTTGATGCCGTAAGCGAGGCGCTTCCCCCTGGCGTCGGCGCCGAGGCCGATCTTCCAGCCGCCATCGAGCTTGTAGGTGGCCCAGAGGTTGGCGGTGTACTTGGGCGTATTGCGTGGGGTCATGCCCTTCAGGTCGGGGTTGTGCGGCGTGATGGCGCCGGTGGTGGCGTTGATGTTGTAGCCCGGTTCGGTGATTTCGGAATCCATCAGGGCGATGCCGCCGAAGATTTCCAGGCGTTGCGTCACGCGGCCGGCGGCTTCGAATTCGATGCCGTCGGTACGCCGCTTCTTGCTCAGGATGCCGCCGCTGGATTCGATGTCGGTGTTCCGCTCCCATTGCTTTTGCGCCCGGTAGAGCGCCGTGCGTAGCGAGAGGTTGCCGTCGAACAATTCCCACTTGGCGCCGACTTCGGTGGTCTGGCTGCGCTCGGCCGGGAAGGCGCGGCCGTTGTCGAGTTGGTAGAGGTCGGCCGTCGGATTGAAGGAATCGTTCCACGCCAGGTAATACGAATGCGTGTCGCTCGGCTGCCACATCAGGCCGGAGCGGTAGCTCATCTCCGAGAATTTGAGACGGTTGGTGGCGGTGGGGCTGACGTATTCGGCGTTGAGACGGTCGTGGCGGAAGCCGAGCAGCAGCTTCCAGTTAGGGATGAATTCGATGCTGTCCTGGGCGTAGATGCCGGTCGATTTGCCGTTGTAGGAATTGATGTTGCTCTTGTCCCGGTGGCCGTAAGCGGCGCCGAGGGTGGCAGGCGAGGCTTCGGGCGAGCCGACGGTGGTCGTGGGGATGTTGATGCCGGCCAGGCTGTAGGACCAGCGCGAGGCGTCTTCCTTCAGCAATTCAAGGCCGATCAGCGCTTCATGCCGCAGGCCGCCGGTGGCGAAGCGGGTGACGAGATCGGTCTGGCTGGTAATGGTGTCCTCCTCGCCGCCGCGCGCCTTGATCGAGCGGTTGATGCAGTTATTGTCCGCCACTGAGGTGACGGTGCCGGCGGC
>JAPUEC010000171.1:0-22791 GCA_027492775.1 Rhodocyclaceae bacterium | reverse complement strand
AACCGGGGTTGCGTAATTGCGGCTGGGCCACCCAGAGGTCGCGGGTGTAGTTGGCGATCCGCAGCACCGTCCGCGCGTCGGTATTGGCGGAGAAACGGTGCTTGTAGCTGCCGGTGGTCATATTGGTGACGTTGTCTTCGTAGTCGCGCGTGGTGCCGTAGAAACGGTCGGCAGGTACGTTGAGCGGCCGGCTTTGGAAGAAGGGCACGCCGTAGTCGGGAACGTTGTGGGTCTTGAGGTAGTAATGGCCGAGCGAGAATTCGTTCACCGTGCCGATGCCCCAGCGGATGGTTGGCGCCATGCCTTCCCGTTCCGACTTGACGTGGTCACGCGTGCTGCCGGCGTCGGTCTTCATGGCGTTGATGCGGATGGCGACGCTCTCGCCGAGCGGCTTGTTGATGTCGGCGGTGATGCGCTTGTAGTCGTTGGTGCCCAGGGTGGTGCTGACGGTGTTGTGCTCGCCCAGGCGGGCTTCCTTGCTCACCTGGTTGATCACCCCTCCTGCCTGGCCACGGCCGAAGAGCATGGAGCCGGAACCGCGCAGGACGTCGATCTGCTCGAGGTTGAAGGTTTCGCGGTTGTACTGGGCGACATCGCGGATACCGTCGAGATAGAGGTCGCCGAAGGAGTAAAAGCCGCGCAGGTTCATGTTGTCGCCGATACGGCCGCCTTCGCCGGCGTTGTAGGTGAGGCCGGAAACGTTGCTGAGCGCTTCCTTCAGCGTATCGGCGTTCTTGTCCTGCATCAGGCCGTTGGTGACCACGGTCAGTGCCTGCGGCACATCCTTGGGCAGTTGTTTGAGCTTGCCGATATTGGTGGTTGCGGCCTGGTAGCCGCCGCTGCTGGCGCTATCGGCGTTGGCTTTGACTTCGACGGTGGGCAGCGTGGACGCTGCCTCGTTGTTCTGGGCTTGGGCGCTGGGCAGGGAAAATCCGAGCAGCACCGCGCCGATGGGCAGCAATGGCTTGTTGGGGTGTTTCAAGGGGCACGCTCCAGTCAGGAAGGGGCTGGCTGGCGCGGGCTGGCTGGCGTAAGAACATGGGAAACGAAAACGTTATTTGGTCAGGATCAACTTCTTTTCGCGCGTCAGCCGCAACTGGTAGCGCTGATCGCCATGCAGGATTTCGACGACGTCCTGGCCGCGAAACAATTGCTTGCTGTCGACGCGATGGCAGGGCGCGTCGCCGGTCTGGACGACGACCAGGGTGGGTTGAATGGGGGAGGGGGCCACGAAAACATCTCCATGCAAATGAGAATTATTCTCATAATAAGGAATTCCCGGAATGAGTCAAGCCCGTTCGGTTAAATCAGATGGCCTCGTTTTGAAAAGCGGCTGCTGCTATTCGTTACTACGTACGGCCACGCCGACGGCCACGGCTCGCGCCGACCGGCGCCAGGAGCAAGGTTTCGGCGCTTGTCCTGCCAGTGATGTGGAGAGGGGGTGCAGCCGCCGGGTTTACGGCGTCGGGATCGCCAGTTCGCTAAAGCACGTAGAGCAGGACGGCGAAGTAGTGCATGGCGCCGCCCGCCAGGACGAAGAGGTGCCAGATGCCGTGCCAGTGCCGGAAGCGGTCGTCGAAGATGTAGAAGACGATCCCGCCGGTGTAGCAGAGCCCGCCGGCGGCCAGCCAGAGCAGGCCGGCGGTACCGAGGGTGTCGAGCAGGGGCACGATGGCGGCGACGACCGCCCAGCCCATGACGACATAGATCACCAGCGAGAGGCGGCGGCTATCCGTTTTCTGGAAGAATTCCTGGAACATGCCCAGTAGCGCCATGCCCCAGATGACGCCGAAGAGCGACCAGCCCCAGGCGCCGCGCAAAGTCACGAGGCAGAAGGGGGTGTAGCTGCCGGCGATGAGCAGGTAGATGGATTGATGGTCGAATTTCTGGAAGAGACGCTTGAGCTTGCCGCTCAGCCCGTGATAGAGCGTCGAGAAGGTGAACAGCATCACCAGCGTGGCGCTGTAGATGGAAACGCTGGTGACCTTCCAGGCGTCGCCGCCCAGGCTCGCCAGGACGATGAGGACGGTGCCGCCGGCCAGCGCCAGGATGGTGCCGGCCAGGTGGCTGATGGCATTGAAGCGTTCGCCGTAGCAAATCGCCATTTTCATTCCTTTCCATCTCCACCTCGGGTGGAGTCAGCCGACCATGGAGCCGGCATCGATTGTGGGGCTGCTCGCCGCGAACGCGCCGGTGCGATCAGCGTTGGTTTCCGTAGGAGAACCACTCGCCGTTGAATTCCTTGAGCCGCACTGCGCTGGGGAAAATGCCGAAGGTATTCCGGATTTCACCGTCCACCTTGATGATGTCGCCTTCCCGTTCTACACCAAAAACCGCGTACTGCCAGCTTGACATCATTTCCACGAACGAGGCGATGAAATCCATGCGCTCCTTCAGGTTCTGCCCATCCTCCCGGAATTCCGGGTGATAGATGCGGCGGATCTCCGCCAGATCGCGCTTGGCCCATGCCGCTTCGGCCCGCTGCTTGTATTGCTGCACCTCGGGCGGCAATGCGCTGAGCGGGATCTTGGGTGGCGGATCGATACCGGCGTAGATCGGGCCCGCCACCTCGCCGGTGGTCAGGAATTGAAGCACCTCGCCCGGGAACTGCCCAGGCAGGTCGGTATGGAGAAAATGACCGCCGTTCTCATAGACCTTGATGACGATGGGCGAGCGATAGCTGCGCGCCATGAGGAAAATGGGCTTGGCGCTGTCGGCAGGAACCACCGGATCCTTGGCGCCGAGCGCAATGAAGGTCGGCACCTTGAGCTTGGAAACGCGGCCGGGAAGCGAGTTCTCGTCCTCGACCCGGCACTCGGCCAGCGCCGCCAGCGAATCCCAGGCATAGGCCTGCATGAAGCGCTCGCGTTCGCGCGGGTTGCCGCGCAGTAATCCGGCGCGGGATGCGACCATGAACTCGTTCAGCTTGTCGCCCTTTTGCAGATAGGCCTGGGCGCCGGATCGAGGCGGAACGTAAAAGGAGCGCTCGACCTGCTGCTCGGTCTCGCCCATCGAGGGCAGTTTTCCGGCTTTCCAGGCCGCCAGGAAAACCTCCGGACGGTTGACCAGGGTCGGGTCGTCGTAGCGGAAGCCGTCGCGCTCGATCGGGGAAAAACTCCAGATGCCGCCCGAGGCATAGAGCACCAGGCGCTGGACGTTTTCCGGATGCCGCAGGGCGTATCCCGCCGCGATCTGCCCGCCCATGGAATGACCGAGGTAACTCGCCTTGGCGATCCCGAGGTGCTTGACCACGAGGTTGTGAATGGTCTCGCGGACATCGTCGAAGGAACGCACCACCGGCCGGTCGAGATTGCGCGGCAGGGATTTGCCGGTATGCGACCAGTCGATGGAGATGACGCGCCACCCCGCCGCCAGCGGCTTTTCGAGCAAGCCGCCCCAGTAGCCGGAATTCATGGCGCGACCGTGCAGCAGCACCAGCACCGGCGCGCCGGCCTTTTTGGCGGCATCTCCGTCGAAGAGGTCGACGTAGGCCAATTCCCAGGTGCATCCATGGGCATCGGCGACGCTCGCGAACTGATGCGGGAAGGGGTAATGCATATGATCGGCGTAAAAGCTTTTGCCGGGATCGATGTCGGCATCGACGTAGGGCAGGGCGCGCTCGACGGCGAAGCAGGTGTTGGCGACGAAGGACAGGGCGAGCAACAGGCTTTTCAAAGACATGGCGCATCCTCGAAACGGCAAAGCAAAATTATGCCATCGGAGCGCGCGGCGCGGCATCGAATGTGGATTCGAGATGACGCCGACGCCGGTTGCTTCAGGAGGCTGAAGCGACTCAATCCGCCATCGGCATGAGCAATGCCGCCTCGGCCAGCACGTCCACCCCGGCGGGCGGCGTGATGGCGATTGGCGGGATGCGTTCGCCGGAACGCCAATCGGCGGCGGCGCGGCGCTTCGATTCGCCGCTGACGAGAAACATCGCCTGGCGCGTCAGGCTGAGGCGCCGGGCCGAGAGCGAGACGCGCTCGGCGGGCGGCTTGGGCGCATCGAGAATCGCGAGGACATCCGGCGATCCCGGGGCGACACCCCAATCGCGCCCGGGAAACAGGCTGGCGGTATGGCCGTCCTCCCCCAGGCCAAGGAGAACGAGGTCGAATTCGCCGACGTCGCGGAGGGTGGCGGCGTAGGCATCGGCGGCAGCCGCCGCCCCGATTTCAGCCGGGATGATGTTGATCTGCCCGGCGCCGACCGGCAGATGGTCGAGCCAGGCTTCGCCGGCCATCTTCGAATTGCGTGTCGGGTGGTCGGGCGGGAGGCAGCGCTCGTCGCCGAAATAGAAGTGCCATGCCGACCAGTCGGCGTCGGCGGCCCGCAAAGCACGATACGTTTCGCGCGGCGTCTCGCCGCCGGCGAGCACGAGATGAAACTGGCCCCGGGCGCGGATGGCTTCATCCGCCGCCGCGAGGATGCGCGCGCTGGCCGCCCGCTGCAGCGCCGCAAGGTCGGTGAAGAGTTGCCAGCGGCCCTTCTGGAAACCGGGTGGGTCGTGGTTCATGCGCGGTCGGCGGCCGATATGCAGCTGGTTCGATCACCGGCATTGAGCCGGGAGGTGAGCTTCATGCGCCTTCCTCTTCAATCGGATCGTGCCAGCAGCACACTTCTGAAACGATGCGGCCGGCCTCCGGCGGCCCCCAGGTCCCGGGCCGGTAATCGAAGAGCGGCGTGCACGCGCCGAGGATGGGATCGACGATGCGCCAGGCTTCCTCGACCACGTCGTAACGGGTGAAGAGCGCGGTGTCGCCGCGGATGGCGTCGCCCAGCAGCCGCTCGTAGGGCATCATCTCGTCGCCAACTTGCTGGCGCACCAGCAATTCCACTTTTTCGCCTTTCATCGCCTCGCCCGGCGTCTTGTGGCGGGCGCCGGTCGAGATGAGCACCTCGGGGCTGAGGCGGAAGCGGAAGTAATTGGCCTCGGAAGCGGCGATATCGTCAAAAATCAGATGCGGCGGGCGTTTGAGCTGGACGATCACTTCGGTCGCCGTCAGCGGCAGCTTCTTCCCGGCGCGGATGAAAAAGGGCACGCCCGCCCAGCGCCAGGTGTCGATGTGAAGCCGCAGCGCGACGAAGGTCTCGATGCGCGAATCAGGGGCGACGCCCTTTTCGCCGCGGTAGCCCTGAAACTGCCCGCGTACCACGTCCTCCGGGCTAGGCGAGCGGATGGCCTTGAAGAGGCGCGCCTTTTCGTTGCGCACCGCCTCCGGGTCGCCACTGATCGGCGCATCCATCGCCATCAGCGCCAGCACCTGCAGGAGGTGATTCTGCACCACATCGCGGGTGGCGCCGACCTCCTCGTAGAAGCGTCCCCGCCCCTGCACGCCAAAATTTTCCGCCATCGTGATCTGAATGCTGGCGACGTAATTGCGGTTCCAGATCGGTTCGAGGAAAGCGTTGGCGAAACGGAAGTAAAGCAGGTTCTGAATCGCCTCCTTGCCGAGAAAGTGGTCGATGCGGCAAACGGCTTCTTCGGGAAAGTAGCGATGGATGGTGCGATTGAGCGCCTGCGCCGAGGCCAGGTCGCGGCCGAAGGGCTTCTCGACGACGATGCGGGCATCGCTGGCGCAGCCGCATTTGTTGAGACCATGTACCACCGGCGCGAACATGCTGGGCGGAATGGCGAGGTAGTGCAGCGGCCGGGCGGCGTCCTTCAGTGCCTCGCGCAAGCGCGCATAAGTGGCGTCGTCGTTGTAGTCGCCATCGACGTAGCGCAGGTTTCGGCAAAGCCGCTCGAAGGCGTCGGGGTCGAGGCCGCCGTTGTTTTCAAGGCTTTCGCGAGCGCGGGCGCGAAACTGGTCGAGGGTCCAGCCCGAGCGTCCGACGCCGATAACGGGCATGTCCAGGCGCCCGCGCCTTACCAGCGCCTGCAAGGCCGGAAATATCTTCTTGTAAGCAAGGTCGCCGGAGGCGCCGAAGAAGACGAAGGCGTCGGAGGGTTGTTGCGTCGTCATGCCTTACTCCGGCTTTTTCGCCGGCGCCTTTTCCCCATGGCCGCCGAACTGGTGGCGCATGGCCGAGAGCACCCGGTTGGCGTAGGCGTCGTGGCCGCGCGAGCCGAAGCGCTCGAAAAGGGCGGCGCTGAGCACGGGCACCGGCACGCCTTCCTCCAGCGCCGCGGCGATGGTCCAGCGCCCTTCGCCGGAATCGGCGACCTGTTCCGCGTAGGCTTCCAGGCCAGGGTCGCCGACCAGCGAACGGGCGGTCAAATCCAGCAGCCACGAGCCGATGACGCTGCCGCGACGCCAGAGTTCGGCGATCTCCGGCAGATCGAGGTCGTACTGGTAATGCTCGGGGTGGCGCAAGGGCGTCGTTTCGGCATCCTTGGCGCGTGTTTGCGAACCGGCGTTGGCGTTCTTCAGGATGTTGAGGCCTTCGGCGTAGGCCGCCATCAAGCCGTATTCGATGCCGTTATGGACCATCTTGACGAAATGGCCGGCGCCGTGCGGGCCGCAATGCAGATAGCCCTGTGCCGCGGTGCCGCCGTCGCTTCGGCCGGGTGTCGGCGGCGCGCAATCGCTTCCCGGCGCGAGGGCGGCGAAGATGGGCGCAAGGCGCCGGGCGACCTCCGCTTCGCCGCCGATCATCAGGCAGTAGCCGCGTTCGAGCCCGGCGACGCCGCCGCTGGTGCCGACATCGAGATAGTGGAGGCCATGCGCTTTGAGTTCGGCGGCGCGCCGGATGTCGTCGTGATAGTGGGAGTTGCCGCCATCGACGATGACATCGCCGGCTTGCAGCAGCGGAACGAGGCGGGCGAGTTCGCCATCGACCAGCGCCGCCGGCAGCATCAGCCAGAGAATGCGCGGAGATTCGAGGCGCGCGATCAGGGCAGGGATCGATGTCGCGGCCTCGATGCCGTCGCGCTCCGCCTCGGCGCGCGCCTCGGGCTGGAGGTCGTAGCCGACGACGCGGTGGCCGCCGCGCACCATGCGCCGCGACATGTTCGCGCCCATTCGTCCGAGCCCGATCATCCCTAATTCCATCGTGATGCGCATGAAACCTCCGGCGAAAGTGGCCAATCGTTTCATTCAATCAGGCAATGCCGGGCAAGGGGAGTTCCTCGCGCATTTGCGGCGGCCATTTCATGCGGATATGCTGGTATGCGGGAAGCGATTGGATTTAATGCTTTCCGGCATTTATGAAACAATTGCCATGACGCCCGGAGCGAGCACCGCCGCAATCCAGATGAATCCGCCAGTGAATTTTTTCAAAGCGCTCAGCGAGCGCAGAAGCGCCGAGGAGACCGCCGCCCGATACGGCGGTTATCGCGACCTGCTGTTCGAGCTTTCCTCATCGTTCATCAACATCCCGACCGAAGGCATCGAGGCGGCCATCCGCGAAGCGCTGGCGAAAATGGCGGTGTTGGCCGGCGCTGATCACGCCTACTTTTTCGCCTACGACGCCGCGAACGGGCTGGCATCGCTGAATTATCACTGGTCGCCGGAAGGCGCCGATCCGAACGCCGGTGAATCGCCCCAGGTCTTTTCCGCCGATATTCCCAAATGGCTGCTCGGGCGAGTGCCCGGTGAGGAGCGCTCTCCCGCGGATTTGCTGGCGGGCGCGCCGACGGAGATGCGGAACTTCTTCGCCTCGCAATATGTCAGTTGCTTGATGGCATTACCGCTGATGGGCAAGAAGGAGTGTCTTGGTTATATTGGTTTCGGTAGTACGCAGCAACACCGGATCTGCCTTCCGGAGGAAGCCCGCCTTCTCTCCCTGTTCGCGAATCTGGTCGTGAATCTTCTCGAACGCAAGCTCGCGGATGTCACCCTGCGCGAAAGTGAAGGGCGTTTCCGCGCCCTTTTCGAACAAATCTCCAACGTTGCCGTCCAGGGCTACAACCGCCAGCGCCAGGTCATCTTCTGGAATCGGGCGAGCGAGAGCCTTTATGGTTACACCGCCGAAGAGGCGCTGGGGCGGCAACTCGAGGATCTGATCATTCCGGCGCATATGCGCGACGGGGTCGTTGCCGACGTCGATGCCTGGGTCAACGGCGGGCCGGCGATTCCGCCGGGCGAACTCACCTTGCGCGGCAAGGATGGCATGCCGATACCGGTGTATTCGAGCCATGTCGTGCTGCACAGCAGCGCCGGGGAACCGGAAATGTATTGCGTCGATGTCGGGCTGGCGGAACAGAAGCAGGCCGCGACCGAACTCGAAATCTACCGGTTGCACCTCGAGCGCCTGGTCGCCGAGCGCACCCGCGAACTGGCGGTCGCCAAGGAAGCCGCCGAGGCCGCGAATCTCGCCAAATCCCGCTTCCTGGCGGCGTCCAGCCACGACCTGCGGCAGCCGTTGATGGCGATCAGCCTCTTCGTGGATGCGCTGTCGCGCACGCCCATGAACGACAATCAGCAGCGATTCACCGGGCATCTCAAGAACTCGGTCAAGTCCTTGGGTGACATGCTCAATACCCTGCTCAATATCGCCCGGCTCGATTCCGGCGCCATCGCGGCGACCTTCGCGCCGCTGCGCTCGACCGAGCTCTGCCGCTGGGTGGAGAACGAGTTCGCCAACATGTTCATGGCGCGGAAACTGCGGTTCAACCTTTGCTTCCCCCGCCGCGAAATGGTGTTCGACACCGACGCCGAGTTGCTGAAAGCGATGCTGCGCAACATTCTCGACAATGCCCTGAAGTTCTGCCATACGGGCGGTGTGCTGGTCGCGGTCCGCCCTCAGGGCGGGCGGGCGCTGATCCAGGTCTGGGATACCGGCTGCGGCATCCCCGCCGAACACATCGACGACATCTTCAAGGAGTATTACCAGATCGGCAACGAGGAGCGCGACCGGGCCAAGGGCGTTGGCCTGGGGCTGTCCATCGTGCAGCGGCAGGCCCAGCTCATTGGCGCCGAGCTTCGTTGCAAGTCGCGGGTGGGGAAGGGCACGGTGTTCGAGATCCTGGTGCCGCTCGCCGCTTCGGGCGCGGAAGTGGCGGCGGAACCGCCCGCGCCGGCGGAAGAAATCGATTTCGACCCGACTTCGCTGGTCGGGCGGCGGATTGTCATCATCGAGGACGACCGCCAGGTGGGCGAGGCCTTGATGCAATCGCTTTGCGCGCTGCAGATGCGGGTCAGCGTTTTCGGCAATGCCGAAGCCGCCCTGGCAGACCCGAAAATCGGCGGTGCCGATCTTTACATCTCGGATTTTCGTCTGCCGGGTGTAATGAACGGCATGGAACTGCTCAAGGCCATCGAACGCCGGGCGCAACGTTCGATCAACGCGATCCTGGTCACCGGCGAAACTTCCCACGATCAATCCGAGCTGTTCAAATCGAGCCCCTGGACGGTGCTGCTGAAGCCGGTTTCCATGGCGGAATTGCTCGCCGCCTTCTACAGCCTTCCCGCCCGTTAGTCGCGGGGCGAAGGACGGCGCCAAACCGGCGACCGTGCGGGCCGCAGGCGGGGCGGGCGCTTCGCCGAAGGCCTCCTTTATGGAGGTAGGTGGCCGCGGATCAAGGCGCTGCCTGCCTCGCCGGTTTTTTTCCGTCTCCATGATGATGGTATGGGCTGGCAGGGCCCGCCGCTGGTAAACTCGCGGCATGAATTCCCCGCGCTTCCAGAAACAGAACACCGCCCCCGATCCCGCCATCAACCAGCTGCGGGTGCCGCCGCACTCCATCGAGGCCGAGCAGTCGGTGCTCGGCGGCCTCTTGCTCGACAACCAGGCCTGGGACCGCATGGGCGAACTGGTCGCCGATACCGATTTCTACCGCGACGAGCATCGCCGCATCTTCCGCCAGATCCGCCGCCTGCTCGAAATGGGCAAGCCGGCCGACGTGGTGACGGTGGCCGAGGCGCTCGACGCCGCCGGCGAGAGCGACCACACCGGCGGTCTCGCCTATCTCGGCGAACTGGCCCAGAACACGCCGTCCGCCGCCAATATCCGCCGCTATGCCGAAATCGTTCGCGAGCGCTCGGTGCTGCGCCAGTTGGTGGCGACCGCCGACGAGATCGCCGGCGACGCGCTCAATCCGCTCGGGCGCGACGCCGAATCGCTGCTCGATGCGGCCGAATCCAAGATTTTTGCCATCGCCGAAGCCGGCGCCTCGAAGCAGAACGGCTTCGTGCACATCAATCCGCTGCTGACCGAAGTGGTCGAGCGCATCCAGGAACTGCACGACCGCGACAATCCCTCCGACATCACCGGCGTGCCGAGCGGCTTCACCGATCTCGACCGCATGACTTCCGGCCTGCAGCCCGGCGATCTCATCATCGTCGCCGGGCGCCCGTCCATGGGCAAGACCGCCATCGCCCTCAACATGGCCGAGCATGTGGCGGTGGAGGCGGGGCTGCCGGTCGGCGTCTTCTCGATGGAAATGGGCGGCACCCAGCTCGCCATGCGGATGCTGGCCTCCATCGGCCGGCTCGATTCCTCGCGGGTGCGCACCGGTCGGCTGACCGACGACGAGTGGTCCAAGCTCTCCTTCGCCCTCGGCAAGCTGCACGAGGCGCCGATCTACATCGACGAATCCGGCGGCCTGACGCCGGCCAACCTGCGCGCCCGTGCCCGCCGGCTGCACCGCCAGTACGGCACGCTGGGCCTGATCGTCATCGACTACATCCAGCTGATGACCACCTCGCGCCAGACCGAAAACCGCGCTACGGAAATCTCCGAGATTTCGCGCTCGATCAAGTCGCTGGCGAAGGAACTCAAGGTGCCGATCATCGCCCTCTCGCAGCTCTCGCGGAAGGTCGAGGAGCGTACCGACAAGCGGCCGATGATGTCCGATCTGCGCGAATCCGGCGCCATCGAGCAGGACGCCGACGTCATCATGATGATGTACCGCGAGGAGTACTACAAACCGGATACGCCGGAAAAGGGCATTGCCGAAGTCATTGTCGGCAAGCAGCGTAACGGCCCCACCGGCACGGTGCGGCTGGCCTTCCTCGGCGAGTACACGCGCTTCGAGAATCTGGCGCAGGGGAATTACTAAACCAGTAGCCGGGTTCCAAATCGCTTCTTCAAGCGGCTCCCGGAATCTGGCGTTTGGACCGGGTTGGCAGGAGTTCGGGAGGCGGGCACGTTTTCACGAGAGCGCGCTGACCATGACGTAATAGCCATCCGGATCTTGCAGTGCGAACTCCCGGGTTCCGGTGGCGGGATTCATCTGCGGTTCCTCCTCGAACCGAACGGCCAACGCTCGGGCGCGCACCAGGGCGGCGTCGAAATCATCCACCCGGAAGAAGAGCAATAGCCCGTTGCCCGGCTCTGCGCGATCGGGGCTGCTCAGGGTCGGGTGCTCGTGGGCACCCCACTGGTGAAGACAAAGCAGTACGGTTCCATCCGTATCCACGATTTGCCCGAAGTAGCTGTGGGCGGGCGCCGATGCTGGCAGGCCGAACAGGGCTTGATACCAATTGAAGCTGCGGGCCACATCGGCGACCCCAATGATGGTCCAGGTACGCTTCATCCTGCCTCCTGAGGTCTGGCCTTCCTGCATGCGGACAAGCTACCGCTGCGCGGTCAATCGCTCCGCTGCGACGATTCTCGGGTTCGACCGGGAGGAGCGGAAGTGGTTCTGCGCGAGTCTCCGAGCGAACCTCCGATCAATCGAGCGTCCGTCGGAAGGTCTTCAATCCGAGCGCCAGCACGGTTCCCATGAACAGCAAAATGGGCCAGATGTGGGGCCAGAGCAGCCCGATTCCGTTGCCCTTGAGCAGTATGCCCCGCACCAGGATCAGGAAGTGGGTCAGGGGCAGGGCGCTACCGATGACCTGCGCCCACTCGGGCATGGCCCGGAAGGGGAACATGAACCCCGAGAGCAGGATCGACGGCAGGAAGAAAAAGAAGGTCATCTGCATCGCCTGCAACTGGTTTCGGGCGATGGAGCTGAAGGTGATGCCCAGCGTCAGGTTGGCGCAGATGAAGAGCAGGACGACGCCGTAGAGCAGGAACAGGCTGCCCTGCATGGGAACATGGAAAACCCAGCGGGCGGCGGCCAGGATGAGGGTAACCTGGACGAGGCCGATGAGGATGTAGGGGACGATCTTGCCCGAGAGCACTTCCAGGGGCGTGGCCGGCGTGGCGAGCAGGTTTTCGAAGGTGCCGCGTTCCCGTTCGCGGGTCATGGCGAGCCCGGTCATGAGCACCATGGTCATGGTCAGGATGACGCCCATCAGGCCGGGAACGATGTTGTAGGCGGTCAATCCTTCCGGGTTGTAGCGGCGATGCACGCGCAGATCCACCGGCGGCGCGGCCGGACGTTCCAGCCCCGGCAGGTCGGGTGCGAAGACCTCGATTCCCAGGTGGTTCAGGACCGAGATGGCGCCGCCGGCGGCCTGCGGATCGGTAGCGTCGGCTTCCACCAGCAGGATGGGCGACTTTCCCCGCGCCAGATCGCGGTGGAAGCCGGGCGGGAAAGTGACCACGAACTGCACCGCCCCTTCGTCGAGCAGCCTGTCCGCCTGCCGGGCGTCGATGCTGCCGACGATGTCGAAATAATTGCTGTTGCGCATGGCCGCGACGTAGGACCGGGCAAAGGGGCCGGGGTCGGCCATGACCACGGCGGTGGGCAGGTGCTTGGGGTCCGAATTGATGGCGAAGCCGAAAAGCATGAGCTGCAGGATGGGGATGCCGACGATCATGCCGAAGGTCAGGCGGTCCCGCCGGAGCTGGAGGAATTCCTTGACCAGGATGCCCAGCCAGCGGGAAAGGGAGAAGGTGGAAAATCGTCCCATGTCTAGGGTGTGTTCTCAGTTAGCGGGTGGATCGCGTTCCTAGCTTCCATAAGGGTCCCGGCTGCCTTGCATGAGATGGATGAAGGCATCTTCCAGCGAGGGCGGAACGAGCCGGCTCCGGAGACCGGTGCCGGCCAGCACGGCCTCCAGGCTTGCCTTCAGTTTCGCCTCGTCCCGGCCGCTGACATGCAGGGTGTTGCCGAAACTCGCCACCAGCTCGGTTCCCGGCTGCTGCCGCAGCTTCTCCGCCAAGCCCGAGAGCCCGGCGCCGCTGACTTCCCAGGTGTGGAGATGCTGGCTGGCGACCACTTCCTCGGCCGTGCCGGAAGCGAGCAATTCTCCGTAGGCGATGTAGGCCAGCCGGTGGCAGCGCTCGGCTTCGTCCATGTAATGCGTGGAGACGAGGACGGTGATGCCGGCGGCGGAGAGACGATGGATTTCCTCCCAGAAATCCCGTCGCGCCGCCGGGTCGACTCCGGCCGTGGGCTCGTCCAGGAGCAGGAGCCGGGGCTGGTGCAGCAGACAGGCGGCGAGCGCCAGACGCTGCTTCCAGCCGCCGGAAAGGGACCCCGCAAGCTGATCGCGGCGGCTGGCCAAACCCAGTTGTTCCAAAGCCTCATCGACGGCCGGCCGCCGGTTGGCCATGCCGAACATGCGGGCGACGAAATCCAGGTTTTCGCCGATGGTCAGGTCTTCCCACAGCGAAAACCGCTGGGTCATGTAACCCACCTGGCGCTTGATGGCGGCGCTTTCCTTGAGGACATCCAGGTCGAGGCAGGTGCCCTGGCCGCTGTCCGGCGTCAGGAGGCCGCAAAGCATGCGGATGGAGGTGGTCTTGCCGCTGCCATTGGGCCCGAGGAAGCCGAAAATCTCGCCCTGCCGGACTTCGAGCGCGAGGTCCTTGACGACGTGCTTGTCCCCGAAATGCTTGTTGATCCCGCTGACGTCGATGACGAGGGGAGCGTCCATGTCACTGCCCCGCCAGACGCACATCCACCGGCAGGCCCGGGCGGAGGGTAGCGGCCTGCTCCGGCGCCGGCGCGGCCTCCACCCGGAAAACCAGCATTTCCCGGCTGCCGTTGCTGTAGATGACGGGGGGCGTGTATTCCGCCTGCGGAGCGATGAAATCGATGACCGCCCGGATCGGCGCGGCGCAGCCGTCGCAGTTCGCCTCCACCGCCTGTCCCATCCTGATGCCGGCGATAGCGGCTTCGGGCACATAGAAGCGCAGCCGCCGCCGACCGTCCGGCAGCAGGTTTGCCACCGGCGAACCGGCCGGCACCCATTCTCCCGGGCGATAGTAGGTGTCCGCCACTTCTCCGGCGGCGGGGGCGGTCACGTTCTTTCGCTCGACCACCCAGCGTTTCTGGGCGGTCTGGGCCTGGGCGGCCCGCAGGTCGGCCTGGGCGCCTCGCACTTCCGGTTCGCGTCCGAGGGTGGCGCGATAGGCGGCCAGTTGTTGTCGGGCGGCCTCCAGTTGAGCCTTGGCCTGGTCATGGTTGCCGATGGCCTCGTCGACGGCTGCCTGCGAGACGAATTGCCGGCCGGCGAGGGCCTGTTGACGGTCCAGGCGGCTCCGGGCCAGTCTCAGGTTGGCTTCCGCCGCCCGCACATTGGCTTCCAGGGTGGCGATCTCCGGCTGGCGGCGCGGTTCCTTCAGGTTCTCGACTTTCTCCCGAGCGGCATTCGCGCGGGCTTCGGCTTCCGCCAAGGCCTCGGCGTCCGGGTCGGCCGCTACCGCGAAGATCGCCTGCCCCGATACAACTCGGGTTCCCCGCTGCGCTTCCAGCGACTTGAGATAGCCCGCCTGGGGAGCGGCCAGATAGAGGAATTCTCCTTCCACATAGCCCGGATAGGCCGGCGGAGCATCGCCATGGCAGGCGGCGAGGAGGCTGGCGCAACAAGCGACGATCGTGCGGGGAGTGTTCATGGCGCCTCCGTTGGCTCAAGGCGGGGCAACAGGGATAGCAGGGTGCGTAGCCCCACCGTCAGGTCCTCTTCGGATTCCGGACTCTGGCGCCCGAGGTTCAATACCGCCAGGCCGACCACCGCCGCGTGGAAGAGCATCACCTGGGGATGGTCGCTTTGGTAGCCCAGACGCTTGAGCAGCAAGCCCGCGCCCTGGCGCACATGGCTGACCAGTTTGCTCAGGGTTCCGCGCAGTTCTTTTTCCTGATCCGCCGCCATGACCAGGCCCGCCAGCATCCTGATGCGCGGCAGGTAGCCGATGGCGGCGGCCAGGGATTTGACCGGATCGCCGCCGACTTCGCCCAGCGGCTGGGCCAGCGCCTGCTCCACGGAGTGTTCGGCAATGGCCAGCAACAGGTCGTTGCGGGTGGGGAAATAGTAGGTGAGGTGGCTCTGGCTGATGCCGGCCGCGCTGGCAATGCGCGGCTGGGTCAGCGCCTTCAGTCCCTCTTGATGGAGGAGGGCGGTACCGGCTTCGAGAACCTGTTCTTTGACACCCATGGTTCGAATGGCCTGTGTGGCGAAATTTGGTAACTATACCAAACTCAGCGGAGTGGAACCAGTTGGAACATCTTCCGGCTCAAATGTGCGTTCCGTTTGAGCGGGGTAGCGGTGCGCCGGTGCCGGCAATGATTGAAGGATTGAAGGACTCGGGCGCTATTCGCTGGTCGAGTGCGCGTCATGGCGGCGCGTTGCCGTTTCGGCCAGGGATCGGGCGATGTCTTGCAGCAGCGCCTCCAGGCGTCCATGCGAGGCCAGCGCCACCGGGGCGCGGGCGCAGAGGTCGAGCCCACTGGCGCCGCCTGAAAGAATGAGAAAAAGCGGCACGCCGTCGTAGGCCGGCGGGACGATGAAGCAACTGGTGGCCCGGAAGTCGCCGGCCGAAAAATCGGCCATGTCGAGCTTGCCGAGGTTGGAGACGGCTGCCGAGGGCGAGAATTCGTCCCGCTGCACTGCCCGCCTTTCGAGCGAGCGCGCCACTCGGCGCAGGAGCCAGAGCGGATAGAAACTCAGGTTTGGCGCGGAGACGAGGGCATCCGCCTCGCGGTGGGCGGCGAGTTGAGCGTGGATGTCGGCGTCGATGGACTCGACCGTCGCATCCGGCGGCACCGCCAGGCGCAGCGATCCGGTGAGGTTGGCGGTGCTGCGCACTTCGGGGAAGAAATTGCGCAGATTGACCGGAATGTCGATCAGCACCGCCCCCGGACCGCTGCGGCGGGAAAGGTGCGCGAGCGCCAGGATCAGGCGCGGCAGCACTTTTTCCAGGGCGACGTTTTCGAGCGTGACGCGGCGCCAGGTCGAGCCGTTGATGCCGGTACTGGGGCTGGCGAAGGGGTTGAGGCAGGTGTTCAGCAGTTCGCGCTTTCCGCCGCCGAGCGTTTTGGCGAGTTCGATGTCGGTTTCGGTCGAGGGCGCGCCGAGCGGCGCTTCGCCGCGCAGAGCGCGGAAGACATCGGCGAGGAAGAACATGGCGCCCTTGCCGTCCATGGTGGCGTGGTGGGTGCGCTGCACCACCACTGGCCGTTCGCTCTGGACGATGACGAAGCTGGTGCTCGGCGCCCGGCGCGGGTCCATGTGGGCGACATCGGAGTAGGGCGCGCCCTCGGCGCTGCGGGCGTCCCAGTCGCTGCTTTCGACCTCGATCACCGACGGGGCGACGTCGACCGCCTCCCAGCGCGCCCAGGGACCGCGCCCCTTCAATTGCAGACGGCTGCCCGGGCTGACCTCGGTGGCCCGTTCCACCGCGGCGCGGAAGGCCGAGGCCGAGAGGCTGCCTTGTCCTTCCACCAGCGTGCAGCCCGAGGAGGCCTGTGCCGCCAGCCACATGCGTTCGAAAGGGGAAAGCGGTCTGACGTAGGGGGCTGACATGCGGATTCTCTCCCGGAGCGCTTTATGGCGATGTGGTGTCTAGGCTTCTGCCGGATCGAGGATTTCTACCGTCCCGGTGCCGCCGTCAATTTCGATGAGCTGGCCGTTCTTGATCAGCGTCGTCACCTGCGGCACCGCGACCACGGTCGGGATGCCGAACTTGCGACCGGTGATGGCGGTGTGCGAGAGCATGCTGCCGCGCTCGACGACGATGCCCTTGGCGGAGAGCATGAGGAAGAGCCAGCCGGGATCGGTTTCGCGGGCGATGAGGATGCTGTCTTCGTGCAGATCGGCGGCGAGCGACGGATTGTCGATGATGCAGGCGATGCCGCGCACCTTGCCGGCGCTGGAGCCGATGCCCTGGAAGAAGTTGCCGCCGAGGTTCTCGGGCGGAATTTCCTGCGGCACGTTGCCGCTGACGATGTCGCCCGAGGTGAATTCCTTGATCGGCCGCCGTTTTTCGAACTTGGCCATTTCCGCCCGGCGGATTTCCACCAGCGCCGCGAGGTTGCGGGTGACGCCGGTGCCGTCGAGGTAGCCGAACAGCTCGCCGATGTGGAGGTAAAAGACGTCTTCCGGATGGTTGAGAATCTTGCGGGCGGCGAGATAGCGGCCCATGGCGCGGAAGATGTTCTTGCTGTAGCCGAAGAGCTCGCTGCGCGCATAGCGGCCCTCCTCGCGGTAGTGCAGCACCTTGCGCAAGGTTTTCAGGCAGTAGCGCAGGTACATGCGCTTGAAGGGCTTGCCGCGGAGCAGTTCGGCGAGCCGGGCTTCGCCGCGGGCGCGGTTGTCGAGCTCGGTGCGGTTGAGCGTCTCGGCGGTGAATTCCTTGCGGGCGTAGCTCTGCACCATGCGCAGCAGTTCCCAGGGGGTGTCGCGCAGATTGGGCTGTTCGAGCTTCAATTCCTGCAGGCCGCGGTCGCCGTAGCGCAACATGTGGGTGTCGACGGCGGCGCTGAATTCGGGCGGCAGCTGGCCGGTTTCATGCGCCCGCCAGAGTTCCTCGGCGGTGCTTTCGTCGAAACGCTGGGCGAGGTCCGGCGTCTTGCGCACATGGTCGGCGAGGCGCACGGCGGAAAGGACGATCTCGACGCCCTTCAACTGCGTGTCGCCGCAGAGCAGGTCGCTGATGAGCGAGCCGTCCTGGTCGAGATTCCATTTTTTCATGCGGCGCTCGACTTCGCTCTGGAAACCGATCATCAGTTGCCAGTTCACCAGGGTGAGGCCCCACTCGTTGGCGACCTCGCGCCAGACGCGGTGGTAGTCGGCGAGCAGGGTGAGCGGGTGGCTGCCGGCGTAGTTCTTGCCGCGCCGCTCACGCATCAGGCCTTCCCACCAGTCGGCAAAGCGGGCGAAGCGCGTATCGAGGGTGAAGAGGTTATGCAGGATGCGGCCGACGGTCCTGGCCACCTGCCTGGTGCGGCCGAGCTTCTGGCCGAGCTTGGCCATGGAGAAGGCCGTGTCTTCTTCCTTTTGCGCGTAGTAGAAGGAATGCAGTTCGGCCCCAAGGCGCTCCCACTCGTTGCGCATGCCGGAGAAGAGCGGATGCAGCGTCGCGATATCCGACATGTTGGTGATGGAGTGGTAGATGCGGCCGTCGATGTAACCCAGTACCTTGGACATGGTCGGGCGGCGGTCGTAGATTTCCGCGTCCGGCACGCCGATGCGGCGGAAGACGTCGACATTGATGACATCGTAGAAATGCTGGGCAAAGCTGAAAGTGAGTGGCGTGGTGCAGCCGGGGAAGCTCTCCGAGACGTTGGCGCTGCTCCAGACGCGGTAGCGGTCGAAATCGAGGGCGATGGGACGGGCCTGAAGGATGTAGAGGGTGCCGTCGGCGGTGAAGGTACCCTCGATGTCCTGCGGCATGGCGAAGGCGGCTTCGATCTTGCGGCCCATGGCGGTCAGCGCCTGGATTTGCGCGTCGGTCAGGCAGGCGACGCCGTGCAGTTCGGCTGGCGCCTCGCGGCGGATGAGGCCGTGGCCGAGCGCGGTGTCGATGGTCAGCATCTCGGTCTTTTCCGCCAGCTCGCGGCGGATTTCGCCGGTCTGGGCATTGACGAAATAGTGGTCGACCGGCACCGATTCCTGCACCACGCCCTCGCCGATGCCATAGCCGGAAATGATCACGGTGTTGTGCGAAAGGTCCTGCGGGTTGCAGGTGAACATGACGAAGGAGCGTTCGCCGAAAACCATCTGCTGAATGCCGACGGCCACGGCGAAGCCATTGGCGCTCATGCCCTGGGCGTGGCGATAGAGAATGGCTTCCGGGCTGTAGCCGGAGGCCCAGCAGCGGCGCAGCTTTTCCAGTACCTGCTCGCGCGGGACGTAAAGGAAGGAGGTGCTCATGCCGGCGAAGGGGTTGTCGGCGGCGTCCTCGCTCTCTTCCAGCTTGAAGCCGACGATGGAGGCGCGCACGGAAACGAGCTGCTTGTCGCCGTAGAGCTGCTTGAAATATTGGCCGACCTGCGCTTCGCTGACGCGGGGAATCTCCGCGTCGAGGAAGATGGCTTCGATCTGGCGCGAGGCGCGCTGGATGGAAGCGTTGTCGGCGTAGTCGATGGCTTGCAGAGCCGCCGCGATTTCGCTGGCGATGCCGGCATAGACCGCCTGGTAGAGCACGGTGGTGGCGCAGAAAAAGCGCGGTACGGGCACGCCGATTCTTTGCAGGGCGGCCTGGCGCGAAAACTTGCCGCCCACCAACGGGCTGTCGGCGGCGTCGGCGTCGAGCAGCAGATGCGCGGTGGCGGTGGCGGCCTGGGCGGAGAGATAGCTGGGGCTGGGCGCGTTCATGGGGATTGTTCTCGATTTTGGAATCAGGTGCTGGCGGGGCCGGTGATGAAGCCGTTGGTCTTGAACCAGCGTAGGGCGCGGCTGATGGCGTCTTCCACGCCGATGCGCGCCTTGAAGCCGAGTTCGCGTTCCGCCTTGTCGGTGCTGAGGAATTTGCCCGAGGCGATCATGGCGAGTTCGCTGCGCTTGACGCTCGGGATCTTGCCGGTGATGCGGTAGCCCAGCTCCTGTAAGGCCGCGATGGCGTGAGCGACGGGGAGCGAAACGCGTTTGGGCGGCGCCACCTTGGCGGCGGCGGCGATTTTTTCGACCAGTTCGCCGAAGCCGATGTTGGTGCCGCCCAGGATATAGCGCTCGCCCACCGTTCCGGCGGCGACGCAGCGCAACAGGCCCCGCCCGAGATCGGTGCCGGCGATGATGTTGCGCTGGCAGGCGATGTAGTGGCGCAGCGTGCCATTGGCGACGCCGACGATCAGCCGTCCGGCGGTCGGCCCGTGGTCATACTCGCCGAACACCATGGAAGGGATGGCGAAAACCAGCGGCAGGCCGCGGCCGATGTACTCCTCGGCGATTTTTTCCTGGTGCCACTTGATGAGGCGGAAAGGATTGCGGCGCGAGGGTTCCTGGCGGCAAACCATGCTCTCATCGGCCAACTGCCCGGGCGCCGGCTTTTCCAGGACGGAAGCGGCGCTGACATAGACCACCTTGGTGCAACCGGCATCCAGCGCCGCCTGGCAGAAATTGCTCATTTGCCGCCGGGCGATGGCGAGTTCTTCCCCGGTGCGGTTGAACTGGCGCGGATAATAGCCGGCGCAGTGGATGACCGCATCCACATCCCGCAGCGCCTCGGTCAGGGCGGCGCGGTCTTCGAGGTCGGCCTCGGCCGTCTCGAACGGCAGGTCTTCCAGGCTACGCAGCAGCGAGCCGGTGCGATGGACGATGCGCAAGGCATCGCCATGGCTGACCAGCGCCCGTGAGGCGTGCTGGCCGATGAGGCCGGTGGCGCCGATGACAGCGATTTTCATGAATGGCCGCTTACCAGACGAAAGGAACGAGACGGGCGCGGCCGGCGGCGAATTCCTTGTAGCCGTCCATCTCGAACAACATCTTTTCTTCGACCAGGATGCGCGTCACCACTGTCGGGATGAAAAAGACGACGAGCAGCGCCAGGGCGTAGTAATTGAAGAAGAAAAGCACGAAGCCGAGGTGCGAGACCAGCATGCCGGTATAGGCGGGGTGGCGCATGAAACGGTAGGGGCCGGTGTTCACGATGCGGTGGCCGCTCACTTGCCGCACGCGATGCGAGTAGAACTTGCCGAGGGTGCGGATGGCCTGCAGGCGCCAGAGAATGCCGGCGACGAAGAGCACGAGTCCGACGATGGCGACGGCATTGAGTTAGGTACAAAGCGTCGGCAGGGCCAGCGCCACGGTGACGGTGAAGATGCGGCCGATGGCGTAGAGCTCCAGCGTGACGTGATCCTTCTCGGTGTGTCCCTTGCCGGATTCGGCGGTGGAGACCTTGGATTCCAGCGTCAGCCAGAGGATGTAGACCACCATGACGGCGATGCCGGCGGTTTGCAGCGGCCCGGTCCAATCGACCAGCTTGGTGTAGGCCAGGACGATCCAGAGAATCGCCGACAGGCTGAACAGAATGGTCGGAACGTGGGGTTGCAGGCGTTGAAGGGCGTTAGGCATGAGGTTTCCTCTGTTTTTGGTCGTAGATCGATTTCAAATCGGAGACATTGGCTCCGGGCTTGCGGAGTGCGAGTTTGCAGATGGTGACGCCCTCGGCTTCGGCCTGCGAGCGCAGCACCACGAGCTGGGCGCCGAGCTTGCCGAGGACATGGCGGTCGAATTCCATCAGCCGGTTGCAGGCGCCGACGTCGCCGGTATCGCGCAGGGGGCACGGCTCGCGGATTTCCATGTAGAGCGTGTCCTCGGTGACGCGGGTGACCGGCATCTGGTCGGGGTCGATGGGGAACATGCGCTTCCATTCCTTGGCCACCTCGGGGAGCGTCGGCTGCGGCGTTCCCTTGTTCATCTTGGTGTTGATGGCGGCGAGGGTGTGCATCAGCTTGCGGCTGAAGTTATGGAAGGGCGAGCGGGCGATGGCGGCGGTGAGGTGGACGAAACCCTTGAAGATCTTGAGCTGGATTGCCTTCAGCACCGCCATGTTGAAGAAGAACAGCAGCGGGGCCGCCAGGGCGGCGGTCGTGCCGCTGTCGCCGCGGTGTGTGAGGAAGACGGTGCCGTAGAGGAAGCAGAGCACATAGCTCACTTGCGCCACCAGACCGAGCGGGAATTTGCGGCGGTTTTTGAGGTAGACGAAGAGCATGCCGATACCGGAGACGAAAATGCCGGCGGCGGGCAGCCATTGCAAGCCGTGATAATCGTTTTCCGGCAGGGCCGGTTCGATGGCGGAATAGACGATGCCGACCGCGATCACGAGCAGCGCGAGGCAGATCAACTGGCTGCCGAGAACGCCGGGGCCGGTGGAGTAATTCAATTCGCCGGGACGGATGAACTGCGGCAACGCGATCTTGCGGCCCATTTCCCAATGCAGGTAGGCGCAGACGAAGGCGGCGACGAACCACCAGTGAGCGATAGTAAATTCGCCGCCATGCGCCAGGGTGTTGAGCAGAAAAATGTAAGCGACAGCACCGCTCTTCAGTTGCACCGAGATCGGCGTCGTCAGGTACATGGAGGCGCGTTCGAACGACGGCACCATGCGCTCGAACCAGAGCAGGAAGACGCTGTATGCCATGATGCCGAGCACCGCGAAAGCCAGCGTCCAGGAGAGCGCGGCGTTGGCGGCGAAAAGGATGACGCCCGCCACGGCGGCGTAGCGCGCCATCGCCTGGGTCGTCACCAGCCCTTGCACCAGGGCGCGATCCGGCTTGTATTGGCGGTCGTATTCGACATCCTTGATTTCATCGACGGTGCGCATGAAGAAGAAGAGGCCGGTGGCGGAAACGGCGGCGAAAAGATCGAGCCAGCCGAGCTGCCAGCCCTCGCGCAGGCCGCTGATGGCGGCGTGCACACCCGAGATCGCCAGCGTCCAGACGACGCCGTAAAACAAGTGCATCGGCAGCGGGTAGCGGGTCTTGAGGTAGTACCAGAAGGGGCTTCCGGCCACGGGTTGGGGCGCAGTGTTCATCGCTCGGAACCTTCACTCGGATAAATGTGGAAATGCTTGGGCACCTTGTGCGGCGAGAGGTACTGGCGGCAATATTCGCGCAGGGCGCGGGCGTCGATTTCCGGCGCGTTGTGCGCCATCACCGAAGCCACCAGTTCGTCGTCGTTCCGCACCAGGGCGCGGGCCTGGAGGATAGAGGGGTGGGTGGAAAGCACCTGCTCGACCTCGATCAGATCGACCATCTGCGCCGCCACCTTGGTGATGGCGATGCGCCGGCAGACGAAGTAGTAAAAGCCGTCTTCGTCGCGCCAGCCGATATCGCCGGTATGGAACCAGCCA
>JAPUEC010000170.1 GCA_027492775.1 Rhodocyclaceae bacterium | reverse complement strand
TGAAGACTTCGAGCAGGCGGGTGGCGACGACCCCGCGCGAGGCGGTTTGCAGGCGCAGGCTGACGATGGTTGAGATATTGCCGAGGAAATCGAGCAGCCCGGCGGCGTAGCGGCGCTCGGCGTCGTTTTCCTGGGTGGCGAGGCGCATGAGCACAACGTCGAAGCGCAGCACGACGACGGCGATGACGATGTAGCCGAGCAAGGCAAAACCGCCGGTCAACAGAGAAAGCATCGCCAAGGCCACCAGCGGACCAACGAGATTGACGAAATTTTGCAGGTAGACGAACTGGTTCTGAGTGAATTCGTAGAGCGCGCCGCTCGCTTGATGCGCGCGATGCTGCGTCTCGCCGGAGTGGCGGGCTTCGTGCCAGGCCAGCGGCAGGTTGGCGAGCTTGGCGTAGAGCGAATCGCTGACCGAGGCGCGGACGCGCAAGCCGACCTGACGTTCGAGAACGCGGCCCGGCCCATGCATCGCCCAAGCCAGCGCAAACACCCCGACAATCGCCGCCGCCAGGAGGGCCGGGTGCCACGGCCCGGCGTTCGGCGCCCCCATCATGCTATCGATGGCCTTGGCGGCCAGCCAGGGAATGGCAAGCTTGACGACCTGCGACATGGTGAGCAGGGCCATGGCGGCGATATAGCGGCCGCGTGCGCCGCTGGCATGGCGCCAAACGGCGCGATACATGCCGGCCAGTGTCGCCAGGGGTGCTTCAGAAGGGGTATCGATGGTGGGTACCAGATTCATGGTCGGTCCTGTAAAAATGGGGAACCACGTCGGCTTGTGGCCGGGCGCGCTTCCTCGATGGCGGCGGTTCAACGTGTTGCCCCCGGCACGGGTTGACAGTGTTGCTGCGCTCGCCGAACAAGTGACGTCATTCTCCGCCGCCGTTCAGACGCCGGAGTTGACGGGTATCATGCGAATCTGCCCGGATAGGCCGAAAGGCTGAACGACGAGCGGGAACTTGGCCGCCGCTTCCGGAGCCATAAATCTTCCATCACTGCGAGAACGACATGATCGATCTGTACTACTGGACGACCCCAAACGGCCACAAGATCACGATGTTCCTCGAAGAGGCGGCGCTGCCTTACCGCATCCTCCCGGTCAACATCGGCAAGGGCGAGCAGTTCGCACCGGATTTCCTGCGCATTTCGCCCAACAACCGCATCCCGGCGATCGTGGACCACGCGCCGGCCGATGGCGGCGACCCTATTTCCATCTTCGAATCCGGCGCCATCCTGCTCTACCTCGCCGACCGCACCGGCCGTTTCATTCCTAAGGACCTGCGTGGCCGTAACGAGGCGTTGCAGTGGCTGTTCTGGCAAATGGCCGGTTTGGGACCGATGGCAGGACAGAACCACCATTTCTGCCAGTACGCGCCGGAGCAGATTCCCTACGCCATCGACCGCTACGTCAAGGAAACCGCCCGACTCTACGCCGTTCTGGACAAGCACCTGGCCGACCGCGAATACATCGCCGGCGAGTATTCGATCGCCGACATGGCCTGTTACCCCTGGATCGTGCCGCACGAGCGGCAGCGGCAGAATCTGGAGAATTTCCCCGCCCTGCAACGTTGGTTCGAGACGATCCGTGCCCGGCCCGCAACGCAGCGCGCCTATGCCAAGGCCAAGGAAATCAATACCGCCCCGGTCGTCAGCGAAGAGGCGAAAAGGCTGCTTTTCGGCCAGGACGCCTCCACCGTGCGGCGTGACGAAAGGGGGGCGCCGTGATCGAGTACGACACGTTTACCACCCCCATCGACGACCGCTATTTCGAAGATTACGTCCCCGGGATGCGCTACGAGTTTGGCGACATCGGCGTGGATGAGGCGGAAATCATCGAATTTGCCGAGCGTTTCGATCCGCAGGTGTTCCACGTGGACCCCGAAGGCGCGCTAAAAACGCCCTTCGGCGGGCTGATCGCCAGCGGCTGGCACACTGGCAGCCTGATGATGCGGCTGGTTGCCGATCATTATCTTTCGTCGGTGGCCAGCCTGGCCTCGCCGGGCGTCGATGAAATGCGCTGGCAGCGGCCGGTTCGCCCCGGCGACCGCTTGCGCGTCCGCATCCTGGTCGTTGACGCGCATCGCTCGCGGACCAAGCCGGATCGCGGCATGGTGCGTTCGTCGGTGGAGGTCGTCAATCAGCATAACGAGACGGTCATGAGCATGATCCTCATGAACTTCCTGCGTTGCCGTAACGTATAGCGGAGAGGTGTTTGCCGGCGGCGTGATCGCCGCCGGACAGCGCTGCCGAATCGGTTTCGGTCAGACGTGGGGGGCCGGAGAGCGGCCCTTGGGGATCAGAATTTGCGGCGCGGCGGCGGGCTGCTCGGTCCGCTGCGTGTTTCAAGGTGACGGAAGGTGATCCGGCCCTTGCTCAGGTCGTAAGGCGAGAGTTCGAGCGAAACCTTGTCGCCGCTGAGAATGCGGATGTGGTGCTTGCGCATCTTGCCGCCGGTGTAGGCGACCAGACTGTGGCCGTTGTCGAGGGTGACGCGGAATCGAGAATCCGGCAGCACTTCCTGCACCACGCCTTGCATTTCAATAAGCTCTTCTTTGGCCATGGTCGTGTCTCCAGAAAATCCAGGATGACCGACATGGCGAAATAGACGGATCCTGCAGAGAGGCGCCCGGACGAAGCGTCCGGACACCTGCTTGATAGTGTTGGGGGGCACGGCGACGGCGCCATGCCCGGCGCGTAGCCTTAGGCGGCGCGGATGTTCGATGCCTGCTGACCCTTGGGACCGGTCGTCACATCGAAAGTGACGCGCTGGCCTTCCTGGAGCGACTTGAAGCCGTCGCCTTGGATCGCGGAAAAGTGCGCGAACAAATCTTCACCACCGGCTTCCGGGGTGATAAAGCCAAAACCTTTGGCGTCGTTAAACCACTTGACGGTACCTGCTGCCATATCTTGTACATCCTTGAAAAAAGAGAAAAGGGACGTGCCCTGAACGAGGGCGAAGGTCAAGACGGCAGGGTAATGAAGGGAAAAATCGCAGGACTGCGGAACTGAACCAGACAAAAACGACGCTTACTTGAAAATCGCCCCGGCACTATGCGCCCGTTGGCGCGTAATGACAAGGTTTTTTTGCATTGCACAATTAGCGCGGCAAAACCGGGGGAAGGTTTTTCCTTGCAAACACGATCATCGGCCTATACTGAAATCGCGCCCCGATTTGGGGCTTTTGGAGCGGAATCATGAGCAAGGTCGTCAAGAGCAACAAGGAAGCGAAGAAACCTTCGGCGAAAACCCCGAAGGAAAAGAAGGCCGCCAAGCAGGCCAAGAAGCATGAATCGGATTCAACGCCCCTGCTGACGCCAAGGCCGCAATAAGGGAAACCGCGCCAACGAGCGTTGGCGGCATCACCCGCCTTTTGAGCGATGCGCCGCCCAGGCCTTCTGCGCGGCGTTCGCCTTTACAAATCAGCGCGCCTTACTGCGCTCCGTTGCTATCGTTTCCGGGCGTAGCCTCCGGCTCGGTGGCCGGCTTGCGCGGGCGCCGGCCGCGGGTCGCCGGCTTGCGTGGTTTGGCGGGGGCTGGCGTTTCCTCACCCACCATGGGCGTCTGAACTGGAATTGAAGTCACCGGCTCGGGGGCTGCGGCCGGTTCCGGCATGGCTTCCGGCATGACGGACGCTGCGGCTTCATCGCTTTTCTTCTCCGCTGCCTTGCGGTCGCCGCGACTTCCTCGCCGGCGCTCCGCCTTGGCGGGCGCGCTAGCGGCGACATCCGCCACCGGGGGCGTCGCCGTCGGTTCTTCCGCCACTCGCTCCCGCTCGATACCGTTCGGATTCGAGCTGCGATGGACGAAGGCCCCGGATTTCTCGTCCCGACCCAATTCGAGCAGGCCGCGCGCCTGCGCTTCTTCGAGCAGGTTGCCGAAAGCGCGGAAGCCGTAATAGGACTCGCTGAAGTCCGGTTTGCGCCGTTTGATCGCTTCCTTCAGCATCGACGCCCAGATCTTGCCGCCATCGCCGCGCTCCGAAACCAGCGCGTCGAAGGTTTCGAGCGCGATCTCGATCGCCTGTCCCCGGCGCGCTTCGTATTCCTCCTTGCGGCGCCGCTCTTCGTCGGGCGAGCGCTTGGCGGCGGGTTGGCTGTCGCGCGTGCGCTTGGCGCTGGCGCGCTGGCTTTCGCGGACGAGATCGTCGTAGAAAATGAATTCGTCGCAATTGGCGATTAAGAGGTCGGAAGTCGATTGCTTGACCCCGATGCCGATCACCTGCTTGGCGTTCTCGCGCAGCTTGGAGACGAGCGGCGAGAAATCCGAATCGCCGCTGATGATGACGAAGGTATTGACATGCGACTTGGTGTAGCAGAGATCGAGCGCATCCACGACCAGGCGGATGTCGGCCGAATTCTTGCCGGATTGCCGCACATGCGGAATCTCGATCAGCTCGAAATTGGCCTCGTGCATGGTCGCCTTGAAGCCCTTGTAGCGCTCCCAGTCGCAATACGCCTTTTTGACGACGATGCTGCCCTTCAGCAGCAGGCGTTCCAGCACCGGCTTGATGTCGAACTTCTCGTATTGGGCGTCGCGGACGCCGAGGGCGACGTTCTCGAAGTCGCAGAACAGCGCCATGCTGATGTTGTCTTGGGTTGCCGCCATAAGATTCTCTCTAAGGGAAATGGGCAATGGCTCATAACGCGCCATTTCAGCCAACGTTATAAGCCTTGTACTTGGGCGGCGACATTATCGCCTAAGCTCTTGATGTTTCGGCCCAGCCTGCCGTCGCTGATGCAATATCGAACCGAGCGTCATTCTATTGTGACTCAAAGCTCGCACCCTAAAACGGCGAAGCATTGGAAATATCGTTTAAGAATTTCACTGGGCTTTACGGCTAACACCGCCGCTGGCTGCGCCTCGAGACTTGAAGATAACCCCGATTCTTGGGTTGGTTCGGCGTGAAGGCCGGAAAAAATTGCGGACTTGGCCGCGGCAGCAACGATGGTCAAGTGTCGCGTCACGTATGATGCCAGCCTTACAACGCGATCGTCCCAACGGCGGTCGCTCACCGGAGCCAAAATGGCCGCTGAACTTTCGGATTGTCTCGCCACCGCCCTGGCGGCCCGCCAGGAACTGCTGGTTAAATTGGCGGCAGAGCAGACCGATGCCTATCGCCTGTTTCATGGCAGCGTCGAAGGCCGCGCCGGCCTCACCGTCGATCGCTATGGCGAAACCCTGCTGGTCCAGAGCTTTCACCGTTGGCTTGCCGCCGACGAACTGGCGGCGCTCGAGGCTTTCTATGGCGCCGCCTTCCCCGGACTCGCGGTGATCTACAACGACCGCAGCCAGGGCAACTCCCGCGTCTGCAACCGCTTGCCCGAGGTTCTGCAGGCCCAGGCCGAGCAGCCACGGCAGTTTCGCGAACTGGGAGTGAATTACCGCTTTCAGGCGCGCCATGCCGGGCAGGACCCCTGGCTGTTCCTCGACCTGCGCGCTGCCCGCCGCCGCGTCATGGCGGAAGCGCCGGGCAAGAGCCTGCTCAACGTCTTCGCCTACACCTGTGGTGTTGGTATTGCCGCCGCCACCGCCGGTGCGCGCGAGGTGATCAACGTCGATTTCGCTCAATCCAGCCTCGCCGTCGGCAAGGAAAACGCCCGGCTCAACGCCATTCCCATCAGCGTCCGCTTCATCAAGAGCGACGCTTTCGCCGCGCTCCGCCAGTATTCGGGCATCGGCCAGCCGCAGGTGGTGCGGCGCAAGAAGCTGCCGGAATTCCCCAAGCTGCAACCGCAGCAATTCGACCTCGTTTTCCTCGATCCCCCGCGCTATGCCAAGAGCCCGTTCGGCGTGGTGGATTTGATCAACGATTACCCGGCGCTGTTCAAACCGGCGCTGCTCGCCACGGCCGAAGGCGGCACGCTTTTCTGCTGCAACAACGTCGCCCAAGTCGAGCGGGCGGCCTGGCTCGACCAGCTCGAACGCAGCGCCCGCAAGGCCGGACGGCCCATTCGCGAAGCGGAATGGATTTTCCCGGAAGCGGATTTCCCCAGCCTCGATGGCCAGCCACCCCTTAAAATGATCGCCTTGCGGGTTTAAGCGCCCGCCGCTGTCGCCGGAAGCCCTTCCTAAACCGGGTGCCGGCGACGCCACCCGTTCGCCAACCATGCCCCTACAAAAAATTTCTCCTGCAAATTACGACGCGCAACTGGCCGAGAAGGTGGCGCTGTTCAAGCAAGCGTTCGCGCCTTTCGGCGTCACCGAACCCGCCGTGCTGCGCTCCGAGCCGCTGCATTACCGCCTGCGCGCCGAGTTTCGCATGTTCCATCAGGGCGACCGCGTCGATTACGCCATGTTTCTCCCGTCCGCGCCCAAGCGGCCCGTGACCATCGAAGCCTTTCCGCCCGCTGCCGAACCCATCTGCGCCGCCATGCCCCGCTTGCGGGAAGCTCTGCAAGCCGATGCCCGCTTGAAGCGCGGCCTTTTCCAGGTCGAATTTCTCGCCACTCTCAGCGGCGAATTGATGGTTACCCTGGTCTATCACCGCGCCCTTGACGAACATTGGGAGGCCGCCGCGCGGGCGCTCGCTGCCGAACTTGGCGTATTGCTCATTGGCCGCAGCCGGCGGCAGAAAATCGTCCTCGAGCGCGATTGGGTGCTGGAACAATTCGAACTCAACGGCCGTAGCTTGCGCTACAAGCAAGTGGAGGGCGGGTTCAGCCAGCCCAACGGCGGCGTCAATCGCCAGATGCTCGCCTGGGCCTGCGGGCAGGCGGCCAGGCTGGGTGGGGACCTGCTCGAACTCTATTGCGGCAACGGCAATTTCACCGTCGCCCTCGCTCCCTTGTTCGAGCGGGTGCTGGCGACCGAGGTCAGCAAGTCGTCAGTCGAGGCGGCGCACTACAACTTGGCCGCCAACAACCTTGAAAACGTCGCGCTGGTCCGCATGTCGAGCGACGAAATCAGCGGCGCCTTGGCGAAGGTGCGGGAATTCAAGCGACTGAAGGGCATCGACCTCGACGCCTATCGCTTCTCCACCCTCTTCGTCGATCCGCCGCGCGCGGGGCTGGATGCGCCGACCCTGGCACTGGCGCGGGGATTCGACAACATTCTCTACATCTCCTGCAATCCGGAGACTCTGCGGGAGAACGTCGCGGCGCTGCAAGACACCCACGCCGTCGCGGCGGCGGCGACGTTCGATCAGTTCCCCTATACCCACCACCTCGAATCCGGGCTGCTGTTGAAGCGGCGCTAGTGTGGTTTCGCTCTTGACGGGGCTTGTCTTGGACATGCCAGAGAAGCGATTGAAAATTGGTGTCAGGAATACATGACGAGCGTCCGCGCGGGTCCTTGGACTACCTGACGCGCAACCAATCTGCAGACAGTCTTTTAACCGCAGACTCTATGTCGGTTTCGGACTAAATGGGGGGCAGGTAACGCCTGCTCGTAACCTGCTCCAGACTTCCTCAAAAAGGCGGCGAGAGCAAACCGCCCGCGAAAGTGAGCTCATACAGACGAGTATGGCCTTCAGCCACGTTTTCGATTCCATGAAATTGTTCGATAGAGCCCGAGCATTTACAGATGTAGCGCATCTTGCCCTCTTCAAAAAAGGACGGACCGCGTATCGGGATCTCAGGCGGGAGCGCGAGCAGAGCTTTGCGCAACAACTCGTAAACAGCGTTGGCGGAATCCTGGGGGATGTCTTTGCTCAAGCCCCCTGAATAACTCATGGACCAAATGGCACGATCAGCCTGGTAAACAATTTCTTGGCCGACGAAACGGAACATGCCTACATAGATATCGCGATAGAACAATTGCCCGTCAGAATATTCCAGCTGTTTCGAATCGGGAAGCAACGGCTTAACCGTCGCAGTGTCGCCTTGTGATGCGTAGGTGGCCCGCTTTGCTGCCGTTAGAAAACGCTTGAGATCGTCTAGGGGAAGTGAAGAGTGCATGGCTGAACCTCTTGAAATTTGTGGAAAATCTTCGGCGGCACTGGTTTTGAACAATCCGGCCATGCCGATGGCGCCGGCA
>JAPUEC010000169.1 GCA_027492775.1 Rhodocyclaceae bacterium | reverse complement strand
GCGGTTATCGCTAAGAACGAAGTAGTGCCCTTCTGGGACGCTGCATGTGACGCCGGACAAGTCGTAATGGCATTTGTCACGCAATGGGTGCGGACTGGGTGAGGCAGCGGCAGGAGCTTCTTTCTGAATCAGAATTTCATATTCCGAACTGTCCAGCTTTTCCTTGAAATGCAGCGAGTAATAGAGCTGAGCAGGATTGAAATAATCGGGGAGGGGCTGCTGCCTGGCTGGGTGCCCGTTAACTGATAAATGTTTGTCTTGATACGTGACAACGTCACCCGGCAAGCCAACCACCCGACTTAGGAACGTTATTTTTCGATCCTCGGGGTATTCAAATGCAATTACATCTCCGCGTTCCAGTTGTTTCGATATCGTCGTTCGCGCGAACTGTATTCCGTAAGCTTGATAGTTTCCGTACCCCCATTTCTGCACAAGCAAAGAGGCACCGGGGTTTACGAAGGGAAGCATTGAGGACGAAGGAACCCTGAACGATTCAAGAAGAAAAGCGCGGAAGCCTCCAAGCAAGGCAAAAACAATGATGAGGCCTGAAACCAGGCCGTACCACTTTGCGTACCATGGCTTAGTCTTGCCCCCGCTTTCCTGCCTGGCAATCCTATAGGCATGCCAAGAGCAGGCGACTGGCAAGGCAAAGAAAACAAGATTTTCGGCAGCTTGCGGAAGTCTATGTAGAAGTATGAAGTCGAGGATCGCGAAACCAATTGCGCCAAAGACGTACGCCACCGCCAGCATTGGCCGGGCAACGTAGAGCATCCCCAAGGGCATCGCTATAAAACCTAACAACGCCGCAGCATTTTTGTTGGGCTTCCAATTCAACAGCAGACTCCTTGACGACGACGCGCAACTCAAGGTTGGCGCACATTGGTTTAATAAGTTGGATGTGAATGGACGGCCGACTAGATCAAAGCCGCGACCCCAAAAAAATGTTGTTGGAATTGAAGTTTATCAAAGCTCAAGAATGAATCGCGAGGTCGCTTTTGGCAGACGACCAAGGTCTAGTCGATCTTTTGTGTTTGATCTGCCTTAAAGCGAAATTTGCCATTCTGGTGTCGTTTTGAGCATCAATGGCAATCCAGCCGCGACGAGCGTCACATTGTCGCAGGCCGCCGCCAGTCGCTGGTTTAGTCTCCCCTGCTCGTCGGCGAAAAGGCGGGCGAGGGGGTTGGGCGGAACGATGCCCCAGCCGACTTCGTTGGAAACCAGGATGATCCGCCCCGGCAACTGCGGGAGAGCGTCCGCCAGAGCCGCCGTTTCCGCCGCCAGCAGCTGGCAATCGATCACTTCGCCGGCTTCGGCCTGCTTGGCGGCGCTGCCGGCGAAGATCAGATTGGACAGCCAGAGGGTGAGGCAATCGACCAGGAGGCAGGCATTCGGCGCGGCGAATTGGCAAAGCGCGTTGGCGAGGGCGATGGGGCATTCCTCGGTTCGCCAATTCGGCGGTCGCCGGAATTGGTGATGGGCGATACGCCGCGCCATTTCCGGATCGCCGGCTTCGGCCGTGGCGATGTAGACGACTTTCAGCCCGCTTTCCGTCGCCCGCCGTTCGGCCAGGGCACTCTTGCCCGAACGGGCGCCGCCGATAATTAGTTCGTTCATTCGCCCAGTATAATTCGGGCTGATTCAGTTAAAGGTTTGTTCTTACTTGCTTGGCGGATCGCGTTAAGTCAAACAAGAACACTCCCTCGGGAACACGGTGCGAATCCGTGGCGGGCCCGCCGCTGTAATCGGGGACGGAAATGCAAGATGCCACTGTCGCGTTTCAACGCGGTGGGAAGGCGCATTTTCCGGATGATCCGAGAGCCAGAAGACCTGCTGGATCCGATTTTCGAAGCGCGACGTTCGATGTCTTGCCGGTGGCACGGCGGCATGGCGCGCCTTCCATTTTCGAAAGGATGAATCGGATGCATTCCACCAGTCTCGCCGGCTTTGTCGGCGGCATTAACGTTGTTGCGCCGGGCGCTGCCCTGGCGGCCGCCTTGCAGCTCAAAATCGACCGCAAAACCAAGCCCCTCGGTGCCCTCGGCCAGTTGGAGAGCCTGGCCCTGCGCATCGGTCTCATCCAGCAGCGGTTGTCGCCGCGCTTGAACAACCCGCATCTCCTGGTGTTTGCCGGCGATCATGGCGCCGCCAAGGCCGGGGTTTCCGCCTTTCCGCAGGAGGTGACCTGGCAGATGGTCATGAATTTCCTCGCGGGTGGGGCGGCGATCAACGTCTTTGCCAAGCAGAACGGCTTGGCGCTCAAGATTGTCGATGCCGGCGTCGCCCACGACTTTGGCCGGCCGGAAGGGCTGATCGACGCCAAGGTGGCGGCGGGCACGGCCAATTTCATCGAAGGCCCGGCAATGAGCGCCGATCAGTGCTTGCAAGCGATGCTGCGCGGCGCGGCGCTGATCCGCGAGATCGCGGCGGCCGGCTGCAATGTCGTCGGCTTCGGTGAAATGGGCATCGGCAACACGGCGTCGGCAGCGCTCATCACCCATTGCCTGACCGGCGCGCCCTTGCAGGAGTGCATCGGCCGCGGCACCGGCCTTGACGACGCCGGACTGGCGCACAAGCGCCGGCTCCTCGGGCAGGCGCTGGTGCGTTATCGCGAGGTTGGTGGCGGTGACGCCCCGCTCGACGTGCTGCCCGAGTTCGGCGGCTTTGAAATCGCGATGATGACCGGCGCCATGCTGGCGGCGGCCGAGGCGCGCATGTTGCTGCTTATCGACGGCTACATCGTCGGCGCGGCGGCGCTGGTCGCCGCCAAGCTGGTGCCGGCGCTGGCCGATTATTGCGTGTGGTGCCACCGCTCGGCCGAGCCCGGGCATCGCGCCCAATTGGCGGCCCTCGGTGCCGAGCCTTTGCTCGATCTCGGCCTGCGTCTGGGTGAAGGCACCGGCGCGGCGCTGGCCTACCCGCTAGTGGAGGCGGCAGCCAATTTCCTGAACGAGATGGCGAGTTTCGAATCGGCTGGCGTGGCGGACAAGTCTTGAAACGCGCGCTGGATTTCGCCCGCCGCGAACTCGAATATTTTTTCGGCGCGGTGCGTTTTTTCACCCGCTTGCCGGTGCCCGCCTGGGTTGGGCATTCGGACGAGGCGCTCAACCGTTCGGCGCGCTACTTCCCGGCCGTCGGCCTGCTGATCGGCGGCATCGGCGGAGCGGTGTATGTGCTGGCGGCGTTGTTCTGGCCGAAGACGGCTGCGGTGCTGCTTTCCATGGCGGCGACCATCTACGCGACCGGCGCCTTCCATGAGGATGGCCTCTCCGACGTGGCAGATGGCATCGGCGGCGGCTGGGATAAGGCGCGCATCCTTGAAATCATGAAGGATTCGCGGGTCGGCAACTATGGCGTCGCAGCGCTGGTGCTGGCGCTGCTCGGCAAGTTCATCCTGCTGGTCGAGGTCGAAGCCGCCTGGGTGCCGGCGGCGCTGGTCGCCGGTCATGCGGTCTCGCGCTTCGCTTCGACCTTGCTGCTTTGCACCATGGATTACGTCCGCGAGGATGCGCTTTCCAAGGCCAAGCCGCTCGCCACCCGCCTAACGCCGGGCGGGCTGACCCTGGCGGCGGTATTCGCCGGCCTCGGCCTTTTTTGGCTGACACCGCAGCAAGCGGCGCTTGGTTGCGTACTGGCCGCACTGGCAACGATCTGGATGGCGCGCCTGTTCAAGCGCTGGCTGGGCGGCTACACCGGCGATTGCCTGGGCGCAACCCAGCAGATGGCGGAATTGGCGTTTTACCTCGGGTTGCTGGCGCGATGGCCGGCGACGGCATGATCCTGCACTTGGTGCGCCACCCGCCGCCAGACGTGGGGACGGGGCTGTGCTACGGACGTTCCGATGTCGCGCCGACCGGCGTCGAGGCGGCACTGGCGCGCCTCAAGCCGCTTCTGCCGCCGGAGGCGCCGGTCTTCAGCAGTCCGCTGACCCGCTGCCGCGTGCTGGCAGAGGGGTTGCACCCCGCGCCGGGTTTCGATGAGCGCCTGATGGAAATGCATTTCGGCGAATGGGAAATGCGGCGCTGGGACGAAGTGGACATCGCCGGGCTCGATGCCTGGGCGGCGGATGTTGCCGGCTTCGCGCCGCCCGGCGGCGAATGCGGAATGGCGGTGCAAGCACGGGCGCTGGCGTTCGTGGCCGGGCTGACCATGCCCGAGGCGGTGCTGGTCACCCACGCCGGCGTGATGCGCGCCTTGCTCGCCCACTGGCTCGGTCTGCCGGCTTCGCGCTGGCTGGAATTGCGCTTCGATTTCGCCACGATTACCACCGTGAACTTGTCCCCAAAGGGCGCAACGATTATTTGCCGGAATCGGTAAAATGCCGTCATGAACCCAAGCTCGCCGCTCCTCGACGCCGTTCCCTTCGATGACATTCGCCATGTCCTCGTGGTGAAGCTGCGCCATCACAGCGACGTGTTGCTGACTTCGCCGGTATTCTCGGCGCTCAAGCGCCATGCGCCGCATGTGCATATCGATGCGCTGGTGTATTCCGACACGGCGGCGATGCTGACCCTGCACCCGGCAATCAATGAAGTGCTGACGGTCAATCGCAACTGGAAAAAGCTCGGCCGCTTCGGCGAAATGCGCAAGGAATGGCACCTGTTCCAGGCGCTGCGCGCCGGCGATTACGATCTCATCATCCATCTTTCCGAACAGACGCGCGGCGCATGGCTGGCGAGGCTGCTCGGCGCGAAATGGGCAGTCGGGCAGGCGCGCCCGGGTGCGCGCTGGCGCGACAGTTTCACGCATTTGTATAACCAGCCCCGTACCACACCGCGCCACGCGGTGGAATCCAATCTCGACGCGCTGCGCCGCATCGGTATCCAGCCACCGCCGGAAGAGCGCCGGCTGACGCTGGTTCCCGGCTACGAAGCCGAGATGAAGGTGGCGGCGCGCATCCGCGAACTCGGCATCGAGCCGCGCAAGTTCATCCATATCCATCCCGCCTCGCGCTGGATTTTCAAGTGCTGGCCGACGGCGCATATGGCGGCGCTGATCGACATGCTGCAGGCGCTCGGCCATCAGGTGGTGCTCACGGCGGCGCCCAGCCGCGAGGAACAGGTGGTGGTCGAGGACATTCAGTCGCGCCTCGCCAAGCCGGTGATCAGCCTGGCGGGCGGGCTTTCGATCAAGGATATGGCGGTGCTGAGTTCCTGCGCCCGACTTTTCATCGGCATCGATTCGGCACCGCTGCATATCGCCGCCGCCATGCGCACGCCGGTGGTGGCGCTCTTCGGCCCGACCAGCGACCTGCAATGGGGGCCGTGGGGCGTGCCGAGCCGGATCATCAAGAGCCAGCATGTCTGCCGCCCTTGCGGCATCGATGGTTGCGGTGGCGGTAAGATCAGCGACTGCCTGGTCAGCCTGCGGCCGGAAAGCGTCTTTGCGGCGGTGAACGATCTCTTGCGCGCCACTGAGTCCTGGAAACCGGATGTGGGCAAGGCCGCGCCGGCGACGCCCAACCCGGCCTGGATGGAATGCCTCGACGAAGCGCCGAGCTGGGATACGCAGTGACGACCGGCGGTTCGCCGCTTCGCCGGTGCGGCCTCCGAGCCGGTAGAATGACGCCATTTCCCATGCGCCTGGCGCAATCCTCCTTGACGTGACCCAATCCGTAACCACCACGCTTTCCAGCCAACAAATCTATCGACGCCTGCTGACCTGGGTGCGGCCGCATTGGCGCATCTTCGGTGTCGCCATCCTGGGCATGGTGCTGACGGCGTCGACCGAGCCGATGTTTCCGGCGCTGATGAAATATCTGCTCGACAACGGCTTTGCCGCCAAGAATCAAAGCGACGCCATCTGGATTCCGCTCGGAATGGTCGGCATTTTCGTTTTTCGCGGTATTGCTACCTACATCACTGGCTATTCGATGGCCTGGGTTGCATCGAGGGTGGTCATGGATCTGCGACGCGCCATGTTCCGGCGCCTGCTGACCCTGCCGACGCGTTTCTATGATGACCAATCCACCGGCGCATTGATTTCCAAGGTGGCCTACGACGTCACCAACGTCACCCAGGCGGCGACCGGCGTGCTGACGACGGTGGTGCGCGACACCCTGACGGTGATCGGCCTTTTCGGCTTCCTGCTCTACCTCGACTGGAAGCTGACCCTGATCGCGCTGACCGTCGGCCCCTTCATTTTCGGCACCATCCGGGTTTTCGGGAAACGCCTGCGGGCGGCCAGCCGCAAGGGCTATTCCGCGTTGGGGCTGATCACCCATATCCTCGAAGAGGCAGTGGGGGCGCATAAGGTAGTGAAGATATTCGGCGGCCAGAAATACGAGGCCGCCCGCTTCGACGACGCGACCAACACCCTGCGCCGCGCCAACATGCGCGAAGCCGCCGCCGCCGCGGCGACGGTGCCGCTGACCCAGATCGCCGCTTCGATTTCGGTGGCGATCATCACCTATCTGGCACTGGTGCAATCGGCGCAGGATGCCACCACCACCGTCGGCATGTTCATTTCCTTCATCACGGCGCTGCTGATGCTGCTTGCACCCGTAAAGCGACTGACCGAAGTGAGCGCTCCCCTGCAACGCGGACTGGCCGCGGCGGAGAGCGTCTTCGAAGTGCTGGATCAAATGCCGGAGGACGATCTCGGACAGATCGAATTGCCGCGCGCCAAGGGAAATCTGCGCTTCGAGCGCATGAGCTTTACTTACCCTGGCGTCAGCCGGCCGGCCGTGCAGGATATCGACCTCGAAGTCTTGCCTGGGCAAACGGTAGCGCTGGTCGGCGCGTCCGGCAGCGGCAAGACGACGCTGGCTGCGCTCATCGCCCGCTTCTATCACCCGGACACCGGCCGCGTGCTGGTCGACGGCCATCATCTCGAGGACCTGACGCTGCAAAGCCTGCGCGCCAATATCGCGCTGGTCAGCCAAGACGTGGTGTTGTTCAACGACACCGTGCGCGCCAACATCGCCTATGGCACTTCCGGACAGGCGGATGAGGTCGACATCGTCGCCGCCGCCAAGGCCGCCAACGCCTGGGAATTCATCTCGCGTATGGAAAAGGGGCTGGATACTGAGGTCGGCGAAAATGGTGTCAAGCTCTCCGGCGGCCAGCGCCAGCGCCTGGCGATCGCCCGCGCCTTCCTCAAGAACGCGCCCATCCTCATCCTCGACGAAGCCACCTCGGCGCTCGATTCAGAATCCGAGCGCCAGATCCAGGGCGCGCTCGAAACCCTGATTCAGGGCCGTACCACTCTCGTCATCGCCCACCGCCTCTCGACCATCGAGCGCGCCGACCTCATCGTCGTATTGGCGCAGGGCCGCATCGTCGAACGCGGCCGGCATGCGGACTTGTTAGCGAAGGATGGCGTGTATGCGCGGTTGCAGCAGATGCAGCGGGAGTCGGTGGTCGAGTAGGACGAGTTCTCAATTGGCGACTGTTTGTCCGTTGGGACTACGCCCTAGCGGTTGCGGTAGCGTCGGCGCTTGAGACAGAAGAACGGCGCCAATAGCCAGGGTGCAGCCGCATAGGCGAGGATGCGGATGCGGAAGGCCAGTGGTTGCCCGTGGTGCTCGCGGCAAATTCCCAGTTTTTTCAACCATCCAACGTTGGCGAACATCCGTTCGACGAAAACCTCTTTGTCGAGCTTTTGTTCGAGGAGCGCGAGGGTGGAAGGCGGCGCATCAAGCGTATGGGCGTCGGCCAGGAGGCACCGCAATTCGATCTGGGTACTGTTGAGCTTGCGCTTGAGGCCCCGGATCACGTCCGCCGCGCTGAGTGCCCGACGCTTGCTGGTCAGGCCGCCGCGCCGGTAATTGACCAGCGGCACCGGCAGGGTCACCGCGCCGCCGGTAGCGATGGCACGGAAAGCCATCACCATGTCTTCGCCGACCACGCCCTTAGGAATGCCGCCGAAACGGTCGAAGAGGCGGCGCGTCCAGGCTTGCGCCGCACCGATGACATGCGGCGGCGAACGGCTCCAGTCTTCAAGCGAGCGATACGCCCCCAAGTCGGCGATGCGGAGGACTCCGTGAAAGTGGCCGGCCGTGTCGATGTCGTTGAGGTAGGCGGCGATGAGATCGGGCTT
>JAPUEC010000168.1:1905-8054 GCA_027492775.1 Rhodocyclaceae bacterium | reverse complement strand
TCCCGCGACGACATGCCTTTCATCTATCGCCAGTTCGACCTGGCGGTTTCCACCTCCCACTCCGAAGCCATGCCGCTCGCCATCATGGAAGCCATGGCCTGCGGGTTGCCGGTGGTCGCCATCGAGGTCGGGGGCATCCCCGAACTGATCGAACAGGGTCAGAACGGCTGGCTGATCCGGCATGAGGATTTCGAGGGCACGGCGCGCATGGTCGCCAAGCTTCTCGCCGATCCCAACGAAATCCGGCGCATGGGCGCCAATTCCCGCAAACGGGCGGTCGAACACTTCAGCCTGGATGCCAGCGTCGAACGCCTGGCGCAGGTTCTTACCCGCCTCGTACCCACCCGCGCCGAGCAGCGACGGATTGGCGCCATCGCTCGTGAGCAGGCGACCTAAGACGTTCGTTTCATTGTCCAACGGCCCTGCGGAAGGGCGGAATCGCCAGGCGACATCGCGTAGCGGCTCAATTCTCAACCTTGCGCGTGGCAACGCCAAAATCCGCCCGCGGCGCCTGCCGTTCGGCCTGCCGTGATATCCCGACAGTAGTGGCGTGCGTCGAAGAGAACGACCTTTCGCCGCGCTTCTCGGTGTGCCACCCGTCGCGCGCTGATAGAACGCAACCCATCCGCCGCTTGAAAAATCTCCGCGCAAAAAACTGGCCGCGCTGCTTATCCGGCGTGGCCAATTCCCTGAAGCTACGGCGCTTGCCGCCCAATCAAACCATCGGGGGGTCGCTCTCCCGTTCGAAATAGCGATGCTTGGTCAGTGCCTGCATGAAAGCGACAGCGCCTTCATGCACCACATCCTCGTCTTCGCCGCCATCTTCCGCCACGAGAATGATGCCTGCGCCGGTGCCGGCGAAGGAAAGCGCCGGAACGCCCGCCGCGTCGAGCAACATGCTGGGCGATCCGAGGGCCAGAATGGGCTTGCAGTGGCGATACTGGTCCATGATGAATTCCTTGGCCTGGCCGACTTCCGCCAGCGTCGCCTGGGCCGTTTCTCCGGCTGGAATCACCACCGCGTCCCACAGCACGGAGGGCATCGCTTCCATCGAGGTCTCGACCGGGATGGCATTGCCGCTCTTGCCCAGGACGTCACCCAGGCGCACGCCGACAATGCGGGGAACGGCCCCGGCTTTCGCCAGCGCTGCCTGCACCGCCAAGAGGCTCGCATCCTCGACGCCGTCGGCCGCCAGCAAGGCGATGCGGCGGCCGCGAATGCCGCCGTCGCCCGGCCGTGCGAATATTGAAACAGCTGGCGAAACAGATGGTTGCGGCGTAGTGTTAATGTTCAACGCGATGTTTTGCGGGGGCGGAGCTGAAATGCCTAGGCCGTCGGCGACGCCCTGCGCCAGCCCGGAATCGATGTTGGCCAGCACCGAAATGACCCGTTCGCGGACGGCGTGCGTCTGCACCCGGCTCAGTTCGAAACGGAAGGCGGCGATGATGTGGCGGCGCTCGACCGGCGTCTGGCTGTTCCAGAACAGTTTTGCCTGCGAATAATGGTCGGCGAAACGTTCGGGCTTGCCGCGCACCTTGTCTTCCTGCACCGGTTCGGGGAAGGAGACGAAGCCGCTGCTTCCCGCCTGGAACGGGCAACCGCCGGCGAGCGAATTGGGTTCGTACGCAACCCGGCCGCGATTGATCGCCTGGCGATGGAATCCGTCGCGCTGGTTGTTATGCACCTGGGCCACCGGCGCGTTGATCGGGATTTCATGGAAGTTGGGGCCGCCCAACCGCGTCAATTGGGTATCGACATAGGAATGGATGCGTCCCTGCAAGAGCGGGTCGTTGCTGAAATCGATGCCGGGAACGATATGCGCGGTACAGAACGCGACCTGTTCGGTTTCGGCAAAGAAGTTGTCGGGGTTGCGGTTGAGCACCATCTTGCCGATTGGGCGTAGGGGCACCAGTTCCTCGGGCACGAGCTTGGTCGCGTCGAGGACGTCGAAATTGAAGCGCTCGGCCTCTTCCTCGGTAAACACCTGAAGCGCCAACTCCCACTCCGGGAAATTGCCGGATTCGATAGCTTCCCAAAGATCGCGGCGATGGAAATCGGGGTCGGCGCCGCCGATTTTCACCGCCTCGTCCCAGACCAGCGAATGTACGCCCGCTTTGGGGATCCAGTGGAATTTGCAGAAGACCGAACGGCCTTCGGCATTGACCAGCCGGAAGGTATGGACGCCGAAGCCCTGCATCATGCGGTAACTGCGCGGGATGGCGCGGTCCGACATCTGCCAGAGCAGCATGTGGGCGGATTCCGGCATGAGCGAGACGAAATCCCAGAAGGTGTCGTGGGCGCTGGAGGCCTGGGGCATGGCGAAATGCGGTTCCGGCTTGAGGGCATGGACGAGATCGGGGAATTTCATCGCGTCCTGAATGAAAAAGACCGGGATGTTGTTGCCGACCAGGTCCCAGTTGCCCTCGTCGGTGTAGAACTTGACGGCGAAACCGCGCACGTCGCGGGCGGTGTCCATCGAGCCGCGCTCGCCGGCAACGGTGGAGAAGCGCACAAATAGGGGCGTGCGCTTGCCCGCCTCGGCGAAGATCGAGGCGCGGGTCAACTCGGTGAGCGGCTCGTAGCATTCGAAGTAGCCATGCGCCGCCGAGCCGCGGGCATGCACCACGCGCTCCGGGATGCGCTCATGGTCGAAATGGGTGAGCTTCTCGCGGAGGATGAAGTCCTCCATCAGCGTCGGGCCGCGCAATCCGGCCTTGAGGGAGTTCTGGTTGTCGCTGATCTGGACGCCCTGGTTGGTGGTCAGCGCTTGTTCGCTGGAGTCGACGCGAACGCGGTCGAGCGATTCGTTGGCGGGATTGAAGCCGATATTCGGCGCGCCTTGGCCGACCTTGTCCGATTTCGCGTTCTCGGTGACGGTGCTGGCGGTGTCGATGTCATTGGTCGCTTCGGCAGTTTGCCCAGGTTGGGGATTATGGCCGGACTGCAAACCATGTTCGCCACCCTTCTGGGCATTGAAGGGCATCGCGCCGGCAAACGCCTCGGCGGCGATCTGGTGGCTGGCGAGCGCGCGCTGGAGGTCGTTATCCAGCGCAGTGGGATCGACGTCGGCCGGGGTGCTGGTCGAAGGGCCGGAAATGGTGCTGAGCACGGAGCCGATGCCGCCGGGAGCATCGGCGTCGGAGAATTTTTTCGGGCTGGATGGCGGGGTCGTTTTCATGGGTCTATCCAAAGGCGTGGGGAACCGGCTAACGGCAAGCGCTATACCCGGATGTCTTCGGGCGGGAAGGTTGCGACCGGTGGCCATGGGGATGTCGCCGAACGCAGGGCAAGGGCGAGATGGCCGTCGAATCAGGCTGCCGGCCTTGGCCGGCACGTGGATTGCTGGATTCACCCTCCCCCACTCAATGGAGAGAAACCTTGATGAAAAAGCTGTTTTACACTTCCCTTCTGCTCGCCGGCATCGCCGGTGGTACCGCCCCGACCTTCGTGCACGCACAAAGCAGCACGGTTGGCCAGTATGTCGACGACAGCGCCGTTACCGCCAAGGTCAAGGCGCGCTTTGCCGAAGACCAGCAGGTCAGCGCCATGCGCATCAATGTCGAGACCCTCAAGGGCACGGTGCAGCTTTCAGGATTCGCCGCCACGGAAGCCGAGAAGGCGCGTGCAGCTCAAATCGCACGCGGCGTGGCCGGCGTTGCCGACGTCCGCAACGACATCGTCGTCCGCGCTGGCGGTTCGGCCAATGCCGGTTCGGGTTCCACCTCGTCCGCCGGCAGCTCTGGCTCCGGCACGACGGCTGCAGGCAGCGGCTCCCGCTAATCCCACTTAGCATCAAGCCAAAGGCGGCTCCTCGAACGAGGGGCCGCTTTTTTTTGCGGTAATCTTTACCTTGCGACGCGTCAGTCGGCCGGCTTGCGATGGCTACGTTCGTCGGCGATGTGGCCGACTGCGGCGCCGAAGAGCAGGATCTGGGACGAGTAGTACACCCAGAGCATGATGATCACGAACGACCCGGCCGCGCCGTAACTCGAAGCCACCGAGGCGCGCCCGAGATAGAGCCCGATCAGCGACTTGCCGATGGTGAAGAGCACGGCGCTGGTAATCGCGGAAATCCAGACGGCGCGCGGGCTCGGAGGACGGTCTGGCAGCCAGCGGATGAGCGTGGCAAACGCGACGCTCAGCACCCCCATCGAGATCGCCAGATCCAGCACCGTCGCCATCACCCCGAGGACGGCATAGCGGGACGAAAGAAATTGCGTCACGCCGGCCAGCGCCGCGCTCAGCACCAGCGAAGCGATGGCCAGAAAGCCGCAGCCCAGCACCAGCGCGAAGGCCGTCAGGCGAACCCGGAGAAAGGCGCCGATCACCGAAGCGTCCGGTGTCACGTTGGCGATGAGATTCAGTGTGCGGCGCAGTTCGGCGAAAACCCCGGTGGCGCCGATGAGCAGCGTCAGCACGCCGATGGCGGCCGCCTTGAGGCCTCCGGGCTCGCGCCAGGCGGTTTCGATCATGCCTTCGATCGCCTTCGCCGCCACCGGCCCCACCAGGCCCTGGATTTCCCCCACCACCTGCCCGCGCGCCGCCTCCGGCCCGAAGACCGCGCCGGCGATGGCGATGGTGATGACGAGCAGCGGCGCCAGCGCGAACATGGTGTAAAAGGCGATCGAAGCCCCCAGCTGCGGCCCGCTGACATCGATCCAGCGCATGGCGCCGCCGATCAGGATGTGCAGGGGTTCGCGCAAACGCGTCGGGACGATCCGCCAGGCACGGCGCTGCCATTCATTTAAATCCATTTTTATCTGACCTCTGGGGTTGGCTACTGTCGGCCTTCTGCATTTCGCATGCCCACTCGGGCATGGAACCTGCCTTAGCGCCGACATGAACCCAATTCCAAGCAAGAATCGAACATCGCGCGCCGGAAACGGGCAACCGTTTGCCGTCGCCGTCAGGCCCGCGCCCCGTAAACTGCATGCCGGCGGAATACCGTCATGGCGCTAGCAAACCCGCCCATTCCCGAACGTCCGCCGCGGAGACCGGCGCACTGGACCGTCAAGGGACTCTTCTGGATCGCCACCATTTTTCTCCTCAAGGCGGCGCAACCGTTGATGGCGCCGGTGGTCATCGCCGTCATCCTAACCTTCGTGTTCGCCACCCCGGTACGATGGCTGCGGCGTCGCGGCATTCCAGAGTTCATCGGCGCCGGTATCCTGGTCACCTCCTTTTTGACCGTGACCATCCTGCTCGGCGTCATGCTCGCCGCACCGGCGGCGCAATGGTGGGATCGGGCGCCGACGACCGTTTCCCAATTGATGACGCAGTTCGACCGCTTCCGCGCCACCATTCCCTTGATCGCCCCGCCGCCCAAGGCCTCGCCGCGCAGCCAGCCGCCCGCCGACCCCGTCAAGGAGCGCATCGCCAGCGAAGGCGTGACGCTGACCGGCGTGGTGATTGGGCATTCTCTGTCCTTTTCGCTCTCCGCCGTCGCCACCGTCATTCTTCTTTATTTCCTCCTGGCTTCGGAACATTGGATGTTGTCGCGAACCGTCGAGGCCATTCCCCGGCGGCGTACCAGAGCGGTCGTGCTTTCCGGGGTGCAGCATGCCCAGCAGGAAATCGGCAGCTTTATCGCGGCGTTGGGCGTGATCAATATCGGCGTCGGTGTTTTCACCGGCCTGGCGGTGGCCTTCATCGGCCTGCAAAGTCCGATCCTCTGGGGCAGCGTGGCGGCCTTCCTCAACTTCATTCCCTACATCGGCCCGATCATCGTCTTCGTGCTGCTTCTCGTCGCCGGCATGCTGACGCTGCAGACGCCCGACATGGTGCTCGCGCCCGCCATGGCCTTCATGGTCATTCACGCCATCGAGAGCAACTTCATCAGCCCGTGGTTCGTCGGGCGCAAGTTGTCGTTGAGCCGGGTTTCGATCTTTCTTTCGGTGATGTTCTGGGGATGGCTGTGGGGAATCGCCGGCGCCATCATCGCCGTGCCTGTCCTGATCGCGCTGCGCAATATCTGCAAGCGCAACCGTCAGCTCCGTTGGCTGTATGTCTATTTGAACGTGGGATATACCCCGGCGCCGAGCCTTCGCTCCCTGCTCAGCGTCAAGCGGCGCGGCGGCGCCGGCGGACGGCATGGACGCCCCCCCCCGGGGGTTGCGTAGAATCGGTACTTGAGAACCATGGTGGTGGGA
>JAPUEC010000168.1:0-1895 GCA_027492775.1 Rhodocyclaceae bacterium | reverse complement strand
CGCCGGAGCACGTCTTCGACGACGACGCACTTACGATGTAGCCTTGCTTCTCTCTATAGAGCGGTTTTGTTCTGGGACGTGCTTCTTCGTATCGCCGGCGAAGGTGAAATCGTGGCGCTGCCATTCAAGCAGCGCGCTGACGTTCTTCGTCAAGTCGTAACTCAGGCCGGCGCCATAGGCCCAACCCCAGCCGCCGTCGTTGCCGGTGGCGATGCCGGCGCCGGGCAGCGCGGAGGTCCGGGTGCGGCCGTAGGTGGTGCCGACCTTGCCATAGGCGTTGAAGGCGTTGGCGAGCGGCACCTGGCCGACCAGACTCAGGTTGATGCCGTGTGCCCGCGTTTCGCCACCGCCGCGCTTGGCTTCGCCCATATAGACGTAGCCGACTTCCGCGCCGAGGTACCGGCTGAACATGCCGCCGGTGAAGATATGGCCGGAAAGGTCTGGATTGTCGCAAGAGCCGATCAGGCCGCAGCGGGTGCTGTAATCCGGCTTGCCGATGCTGCCGCCGATGTAGCCGTGGTTGGTGTAAGGCAGCAGCGAGTAATTCTCGTCTGCCATGCCGAAACGGCTGGTGGACTGGCGGCCGGCGTCGTCGGTCCGGGTGGCGCCAGTGGTGTTCTGGGAAGCCGGAGCGGCGCTGCTCCCGGAGCTCGTTGCCGGGCCGGAGGGCGCGGAGCCGCTCGTCGATTGGGCATGCGCCGACAGTGCGCCGGCCATGACGGTCGTTGCCACAAATGCCGTAGCGAGAAGGCGGTGCTGTGTCTTCATCGTTGTTCCTTCGAAAGTTGAAATAAATAACCCCAAAACAAAACGCTGCAATGGGGTCGTCTTGCCAGCAATCGACGTGCCATCCCTGCCCTCGGGCATGCCATCTGCTCTTGTCGAAGTAAAACCAACTGCCGAAAGGCGCAGAGGAATGACCATGGGTGGTGTGGAAAGGATCGAATTCGTCGAAACCGACGTCGCAGGCGGCGAGGCGGAAACTCCTGCTTCGGATGAAATCTTCGCCGAGGCTTTTCGCGGCCAGATGCACCCGGGCAACCGGGTAACGGTCTTGCTGGATGGGGCGCAGACTTACGCCGCCATGTTCGAGGCGATCGACCAGGCCCGGGACCACATCAACATCGAAAGCTACATGATCGAGGCGGAAGGTCCCGGCGAAGAACTCGCCCGCCGTCTCACCGCACGCTGCAAGGCGGGGGTCAAGGTCAATCTCCTCTTCGACAGCTTCGGGTCCTTGAACACCGCGTCCAGGTACTTCGACGAACTGCGCTGTGCCGGCGTCGATCTTTGCGAGTACAACCCTTTGCGCTGGGGCCTGCTGCTCAACCGCGCCCTGCATCTGCGCGACCACCGCAAGCTGATGGTGGTCGATGGCCGCATCGGATTCATCGGCGGCGTCAATATCAGCCGCGTCTATTCCTCCGGCTCGGCTTCGACCTCGGTTTCCGGCGCAAGCGACAAGGCGGCCGGATGGCGGGATACGCATGTTCGCGTCGAGGGTCCGGTGGTGGCCGAATTCCAGCGGCTGTTCCTGCGCCAGTGGTGGCGTTTCTCCAAGCATCCCATACGGCATGGCCGCTATTTTCCGCCGCTGAAAGTGGCGGGAACGCATCGCGCCGGCGTGGTGGCGTCCGACGCCGGTCGCCGGCGCCGGCAGGTCTATCGCACTCTGCTCGACGCCATGGACCGCGCCCGGCAGCGCATTCTGCTCACCAGCGCCTATTTCGTGCCGACTCGCCGCCTGTTGCGCACCTTGATCCGCGCTGCCCGGCGCGGCGTCGAAGTGCACCTTGTGCTTCCGGGAATCAGCGATTTTTGGGCGCCGCTGCAAGCCGGACGCGCGCACTACCTGCGATTGGTGCGGGCGGGACTCCACATGTACGAGCGCCATG
>JAPUEC010000167.1 GCA_027492775.1 Rhodocyclaceae bacterium | reverse complement strand
GAAGGAAATGGCATCATCGATTGTTTATTTTCCGCGCAGATGGCGCGGTCCCTCGCGCCCCCGAGCGTCAATGCCCTTTGGGCGCCTCGCCGGTCAGGACGTAATGGGCGCTGCAATAAGGACACACGGCTTCGCCGGTATGGACGATATCGAGGAAAACCCGGGGGTGCTGCGACCAAAGCGGCGCGTTGGATGGCGGGCAATAAAGCGGCAGATCCTTGCCGCTGATCTCTTTGGTTGGGGGTTTCGCCATGTCTCGTTATCCTTGGTTCAAATGAAGGCCAGCCAGTCGAGGTGCTGTTCGGAACGACCATTCACTACGTCGAAGAACTTCTGTTGCAGTTGATAGGTGATCGGGCCGCGATGGCCGACGCCGATCTGCCGGCCGTCGAATTCGCGGATCGGCGTCACCTCGGCGGCGGTGCCGGTGAAGAAAGCCTCGTCGGCGGTATAGACCTCGTCGCGCGTAATGCGTTTCTCACACACCTTCAAGCCGAGCTCTTCCGCCAGTTGCAGCACGGTGGCGCGAGTGATGCCCTCGAGGCAGGAGGTCAGGTCGGGCGTGAACAGCTTGCCCTTCTTGACGATGAACACGTTCTCGCCGGCGCCTTCTGCGATATAGCCTTCCGGATCGAGCAGCATGGCTTCGTCGTAGCCGTCGTTGGTGACCTCGTTATTGGCCAGGATGGAATTCATGTAGGAACCGGCCGCCTTGGCGCGCACCATGGTGATATTCACGTGGTGGCGGGTATAGCTGGAAGTCTTGACGCGGATGCCGCGTTGCAGGCCTTCCTCGCCGAGATAGGCACCCCACGGCCAGGCGGCGATGGCGATATGCACCTTGGCGCCCTTGGGGGAGACGCCCATCTTTTCCGAGCCGTAGAAGGCGATTGGGCGCAGATAGCCGGATTCGAGCCCGTTGGCGCGGATCACTTCCTTCTGCGCCTCGTTGATCGTTGCCTTCTCGAAGGGCATGGCCATCTGGAAGATATGGGCGGAGTTGAAAAGGCGGTCGGTATGGTCCTCGAGCCGGAAAATGGCGGTTCCACGTTCGGTCTTGTAGGCACGGACACCCTCGAAGACGCTCATGCCGTAATGCAGGGAGTGGGTGAGGACGTGGGTGTTGGCATCGCGCCAGGGCACCAGTTTTCCGTCATACCAGATGAAGCCGTCGCGGTCCGACATGGACATGTTCTTGTCTCCGTGAATTCTGCTTGAAAGCCTTCGATTTTAACCGATTTCAGCGCCCTCTGATCGTCGGGTAGAATGGCGCTTTTGCGGGAAACGCCCATGGTTTGGAAACCCAATGTCACGGTCGCGGCGGTGATCCAGCGCGACGGACGCTACTTGCTGGTGGAAGAAGAAACCGACGACGGTATCCGTTTCAACCAGCCCGCCGGCCATCTCGAATGCAAGGAAGCGCTGGTCGATGCGGTGGTGCGCGAGGCGCTCGAAGAAACCGCCTACCACTTCAAGCCCACGGCCCTGCTCGGCGTCTATAGCTGGCGCAATGAAAACAAAGACGTCACATACCTGCGCTTCGCCTTCACCGGCGAACTGCACGGATGGGAGGCCAACCGCCAACTGGACAAGGGCATCATCGCCGCCCGCTGGCTGACCCCTGATGAGGCCCGCGCCTGCGCCGCGCAGCATCGCAGCCCCCTCATCATGCGCTGCATCGAAGATCATCAAGCGGGCAAGCGCTACCCGCTCGACTTGCTGACCCACTATTCATGAACGGTAAAACGGTTGTCGTCGGGCTTTCCGGCGGAGTGGATTCCGCTGTCGCCGCACTGCTCTTGAAGCGGCAGGGCTGGAATGTGATCGGCCTCTTCATGAAGAACTGGGAGGACGACGATAACGACGAGTACTGCTCCTCGCGCCAGGATCTGATCGACGTCATGAGCGTCGCCGATTGCATCGGCATCGACGTCGAGGTGGTCAATTTCGCGGCGGAATACAAAGAGCGTGTCTTCGCCGAATTTCTGCGCGAGTACCAGGCCGGCCGCACCCCCAACCCGGACGTGCTGTGCAACTCGGAAATCAAATTCAAGGCCTTCCTCGATCACGCCATGCGTCTCGGTGCCGAAAAGATCGCCACCGGCCACTATGCCGGCGTGCGCGAATTCAACGGCGAGTACCAGTTGCTCAAAGCCGAGGACGGCACCAAGGATCAGAGCTACTTTCTGTATCGGCTGAATCAGGCACAGCTAGCAAAAAGCATTTTCCCGCTGGGCGGGCTGTACAAGCGCGATGTGCGCAAGATCGCCGAGGCGGAAGGGCTGCACGTCGCCGCCAAGAAGGATTCGACCGGCATCTGCTTCATCGGCGAGCGCCCGTTCAAGGAATTCCTCATGCGCTACCTGCCACCAAAGCAAGGTGAGATCCGGCGCCTCGACGACGACAAGGTGCTGGGCGAGCACGATGGGCTCATGTATCACACCATTGGCCAGCGCAAGGGCTTGCACATCGGCGGCTTGAAGGAAAAGGGCCAGCCTGGCGGCGGCGATCACGACGCCTGGTTCGTCGCCGGCAAGGACATGGCGAAGAACGTGCTCTACGTCGTGCAGGGGCACGATCATCCGGCGCTCCTCGCTGGCAGTTTGGTGGCCGAGCAGCTCTCCTGGGTTTCCGGCCGCCCGCCGCATACACATTGGGTCTATACCGCGAAGCCGCGCTATCGCACGGCCGATCAGCCTTGCGAAGTCGCCAGCGTCGACGGCGCTACCTGCCGTATCGAGTTTGCCGAGCCGCAGTGGGCGCTCACCCCGGGGCAGTCCGTCGTGATTTATGAGAGCCGTGTTTGCCTGGGTGGCGGGGTGATTCAGTAGGGAATGTATTGCGCCGGAGCAAGGGCGATCGGGAATAGCGGCCGCGACAGCAGTGCTTTGGCGGTGGCCTCGGTGACCGAAATGCAACTCCCATACACGGGGGCTTCGCCCGCTTTCATGTAGCGCTGCACAGCGCTGACGATGCCGACCAGCTTGCCTTGTTCGTCCAGCAGCGGTCCGCCTGAGGAACCGGGCCGACAATAGTTGGCGGAAAATAGGAAGGTCTGGCCGCCGCGCTCGGCGCGCCCGAGGAACTTGCCTTCCGACCAGACGATATTCGCCGAGCCGCCGGGATGGCCGAAGGTGTAGAGCGTATCGGCATGCCGCAGGTCGCCCGAGCTGCCCCATTCGATCGGCTCCCCACCGGCGCCTGGCGCATAGACCAGGCAGGCGTCCTCGCCATCGAGCCGGGCGTATTTCTCGGCCTTGGTCGTGCGGTGGGCCAGGCTGTGGGTGACGATCATGCCGTTGGTCGCGGCGCCGGCCAGCACGTGGCAATTGGTGAGAATCTTGTCCGGCGCGATGAGGACACCGGAACCTGAGAGATTCCGCTGGCGGATGACGAACACCGACCAGCCGAGATATTCTGGATCGAATCCTGTTTTTTTCGCCCCGCGCCGAAGAACGACCGGCTCGGCGATGGGTGGCGTCGCCGCGGCGGTGAACGCGGGCGGCGGTTGGTACTCGATCGCGGACGGCGCGGGCTTCTCCGCCGCTTGATCGAGCGGCGCGGCCCCGGTGGCTACTTGCCGGGCCTCGATGACCGACTCGGCCATCGGTGGCCGCGCGGCCGGTTTGCGCAGCCAGAACGCGGCGGCGCCACAGGCGAGCAAGGTCAGTGCAATGAAGAAAAAGCGATGACTCGACGCGCGAGCGGCAGGTTGCGGTGCTCCGGCTGACGCGACTTGGCGCGCGAGGCGGCGGTCATAGGCGGCGCGCTTGTCCGGATGGCGCAGGGTGTCGTAAGCGACGCGCAAGAGTGAAAGCGCATCGGCCGCATCCTCTTGTTGGCGTAACGCCTCTTGCCCGGCTTGAAAGGCATGCGCGATCTCGGCGGCGTCGGCCGTGCTGGCGACGCCGAGAATCGTATAGAGCGTTCGTGGAGCTTGCATGCTGATCTCATGCCAGGAGATGACGGCATTGTATCCGCACTTCCGCGCACAATCAGCAGGCAACAAAAAAGGGCGCCGGAGCGCCCTCGTTCCTCGTTCGGCGGCTGCCGCCTATTCGCGCGGTGCGGTTTCGGCGAAGGACGGGCGTTGCATCAGCTTTTCGTAAAGTTTGGCGAGATTAGGATGCACGGTCTGCCAGTCGATGTCGGCAGCGCGGAAGGCGACATAGCCCAGCGCCGTGCCGACGGCGACGTCGGCGAGCGAAAAGTGGGTGCCCATGCAGTGTGCGTCTTCGCCCAATTCCTGAGCCATGAAGGCCAGGCCGCGCTCGATCTTGCCGCGCTGGCGCGTGATGTTGTCGGCGCTTTGTTCCTTCTTGGGGCGCTTGCCTTCGAGGAAGGCAGTGGCGGCGGCGTCGCAGATGCCATCGGCCAGCGCTTCCCAACGCTTGACTTCCGTGCGTTCGCGATTGGGCGTTGGCAGGAGCTTGTTGTTCGGTGTGACGTTGTCGATGTATTCGACGATGACGCGCGAATCGAAAAGCGGCGTTTCGTCGTCCAGCACCAGCACCGGCACCTTGCCGAGCGGGTTGATGGTGGGCACCTTGGTTTCAGGCACCCACGGGGAATCGAGCTCGAATTCGTACTCGATTTTTTTCTCCGCCAAGACGATGCGCACCTTGCGCACGTAAGGACTGGTCAAGCTGCCGATCAACTTCATGGATGGTCTTGGTTCCGTTTGGGGTTGGGCAGATTATAACGCAGGCGGCCAAAAGTCACGGCTTGAAGCGCCCGTTGGAGCGCCATTTTCAGCCCGCATTTGCTGCGGTGGCGCGGCGGGATAAAATTGATCCTTTTTCCGGACGCCACGCCCCAATGACCTTCAATCCACTGACCGCCCTTTCGCCCTTGGACGGCCGCTACGCCGCAAAGCTCGATGCCCTGCGCCCGCATTTTTCCGAATATGGCCTCATCCGGCGCCGGGTGCAAGTGGAAATCGAATGGCTGAAGGCCCTGGCGGCGGAAAAGCATTTTTCCGAGATTCCGGCCTTCTCCAAAGCGACCGTCGCCGAGCTCGACGCCCTGGTCGCCAATTTCTCGGTCAAGGACGCCGAGGCGGTCAAGCGCATCGAAGCCAAGACCAATCACGACGTCAAGGCGCTGGAATACTGGATCAAGAAGAAGCTGAAGGGCAACGCCGAGGTGATGCGCGTCTCCGAATTCATCCACTTCGCCTGCACTTCCGAGGATATCAACAACCTCTCGCACGCGCTGATGTGCAAGCACGCGCGCGACGAGGTCATGCTGCCGGCCATCGACAAGCTCCTCGCCCGCCTGCGCGACCTGGCGCACGCCAACGCCGATGTGCCGATGATGAGCCGTACCCATGGCCAGCCGGCGACGCCGACCACCCTCGGCAAGGAAATGGCCAATGTCGCCTACCGGCTCATCCGCGCCCGCCAGCGCATTGCGGCGGTGGGCCTGCTTGGCAAGATCAACGGCGCCGTCGGCAACTACAACGCGCATCTCGCCGCTTATCCCGGCTACGACTGGGAAGGCTTCGCCAAGCGCTTCGTCGAATCGCTGGGGCTGGAATTCAATCCCTACACCATCCAGATTGAGCCGCACGACGCGCTGGCCGAACTGTTCGACGCCTTCTCGCGCGCCAACGGCATCCTGATCGATCTCGACCGCGACGTCTGGGGCTACATTTCGCTCGGTTTCTTCAAGCAGCGGGTGAAAGCCGGCGAAGTCGGCTCCTCGACCATGCCGCACAAGGTCAATCCCATCGACTTCGAAAACTCAGAGGGTAACCTTGGCCTGGCCAACGCCATGCTGCGCCATCTCGCCGAAAAGCTGCCGATCTCCCGCTGGCAGCGCGACCTCACCGACTCGACCGTGCTGCGCAACATGGGCGTCGGCCTCGGTTACGCGCTGCTCGGCTACGATTCGTTGCTGAAGGGCTTGGGAAAACTGGAGGTCAACGCCCAGCGCATGCACGACGACCTCGACGCCAACTGGGAATTGCTGGCCGAACCGATCCAGACCGTGATGCGCCGCTATGGCATCGAAAAGCCGTACGAAAAACTGAAGAAACTCACGCGCGGCCAGCGCATCTCCAAGAAGCAGATGCAGGCCTTCGTCGATAAATTGGCGATTCCTGCGGAAGCCAAGGCAGAATTGCTCGAACTCACGCCCTGGGACTACATCGGCAAGGCGGTCGAATTGGCAAAGCGGATCTGAACATGAGCGCCTTCGCCGAAAATCTGAAGAAGCTGCCGGGTATTTCGCACTTGGCGGCGATCAATCTGCTCGATGGCGATGGCGCCGTCGTTGCCACCATCGAGAACAAGCCGGGCAGCCAGGGTTCGCTCGCCGTCTACAACCATCTGGCGCAGACCTACGGCGCCATTACACCCGAAGCGGCGGCCAAGGGAATGGAGCTTTTCGCCGAACACGCCGAGGATGCGCGCCAGCATCCGGGCAAGCATCCCAATATCGACCGCCTGCTGAGCTTGTGTGAGGGGGGCGGTACCTTTCGGGTGAAACACGTTTTCGCCACCTGAGCCGGGAAGGCGAGGGAAAAAATGGCTCGCTGTTGAGACGCGCTGGACAAAGTGCAGTGGGGAATCTGAAAAGAGAACCCGCGGGCGCGGGCCATGAATTCGGCTCAGTTTAAAAAGTCAAATAACTCTGACCCCTTTTGTTACCCTTTTTCTAAGATTCAGTTTTTCTTGCTTTCTTCGTAATTTTGCGCTGCGATGGCATATGAATCTACGGTATTAAATATATAAGTTTTTTCCCCAATTGTTACCCGAATTTTTATAGGTAGTTCAGGCAACCCATTTAGCATGACCAATCCGCTTACGTAAGAGCTCGGAGGGATTTTGTATTCTGATTTTACCCAGTGCTTTTCAATTAGCGTCGCGAATTTTGATGCGCGCGCTCTTCTTGAAGATGAGGAAATTTCGTTTATTATCGATCCGATCGCATAGCCTCCGACGGCCGCGCTGACAAACTGAGTGTTTCCAAATGCGAAAAAACTACCACCGCTTGCACTTTGATTGGCTGCCGATCTGAGAGAATTAACCAGTGCCTGATAATCCATGACTTGCAGAACTTGTCCATTGCTATCAATAAATGAAATTGTTGGTTTTACAACAATATCCGTATCGGCGGATTGATTTTTTATCAATATAAATAAACTAGATTCTTTTTTTTCTCCGCCGTTATCAGCTCCCGAAAATCTCACAAAAACTTCTACTTCTCCAACACGTTTCGATATATAAAAAGTATCTTTTGGCACTCCAGGAATTTCACCATACATAGGATGCCCCATAAGAATGGCGTCTTTTAAAGTGGTTAAAATGTACCTGTTTTCAGCTTGTGCCGTTGTAGATATACAGAAAATTAATAATAATACTGCTTTGAGTGTTCTGCTCATACCCCACCTGTGAATATTTTTTTAGTCTCGGAAAGCATTGTTTGCGGGTACCGCGTATGCTTAAGACATTAAGCCACAGATGGCATTTGGTTAACAGACAGCATTGATTGACGTTGCTCGGGACTAAAGTCCCGGTAAGGCGGGCTAAAGGGGTCAGAGTCATTTGTAACCCTCCTCTTCAAAAAAAATGGCTCGCGGTTGATGCCGCGCCGGATAATGTGCAGCGGGTAGTCCGAAAGAAAAATGCGCGGGCGGCGGGGCGATTTGGTAGCGCCCCCTGGCTCTCCGGCCCAGCTTCGCTGCGTGAGCTGCATTTATTTATGTCTCGATATGATGTGGTTGCAGGGGCCAAGCAATACGAGGTCAGGCGTGGCGATTTCCACGATGGATCGCCCCGCCTCCGGAGTTATCCATGCCCGCCGCACGCATCCTGCTCTCTCCGCATTCCTGACCACATTTGCCTCGTGAGAATTGCCGCCAGCAGGCAAAGAAAAAGCCCGCTTGTTGGCGGGCTTTTTCTTTGCGCGTGAGCGGGCGGAGGCGGGCGCGATCAGACCACCGCGCCGTCCGTGTTAGCGCCCTCGACTTCCTTCTTGGGCTTGATGAACTGTTCGCGGGAAACGCCCAGCCACATGACCAGCGGGCTGGCGACGAGCACCGAGGAGTAGATGCCGAAGCAGATGCCGATGGTCAGCGCCAGCGAGAAGTAGTACAGCGTCTCGCCGCCGAAGATGAGCATCGACAGCACCATCATCTGCGTACAGCCGTGGGTGATGATGGTCCGGGAGATGGTGCTGGTGATGGCGTGGTCGAGCACTTCCGGCGTCGACAGGCCGCGCGAGCGCTTGAAGGTTTCGCGCACCCGGTCGAAAACGACCACCGATTCATTGACCGAATAGCCCAGCACCGCCAGCACCGCCGCCAGCA
>JAPUEC010000166.1 GCA_027492775.1 Rhodocyclaceae bacterium | reverse complement strand
CCGAGCCGATACTGCCGGCGCCCGATTATCTCGTCGCCCTTCCCGACTTCGATATCGGCGGCTACGTCGGCTCCGCCGATCTGACCACCGACAGCGATGGCGCGCTACGCCGTGTCGAGGCTTCCGCACCGGGTGCTGCTCGCGTCGCTGGCAATGGACTGCGTCTCTTATCATTTCCGCTGTTGTTGGCGGCGCGGGCCAGCGGGCAGGACCCGCACGCCAAAGCCTGGAAGTTCGGCGGCCGAACCATCGCCGCCGACGGGCCGCCTTGGCGCTTGGCCTGGGCCGGCGCGCCGGGAAGCGTCCCAAAGGTGCCGATGCAGCGCCTGCTCGCCGATGGCGCCGCCGACGATCCCGCCGTCCGCGCGCTCGCCGGCAAGGTGGTGCTCATCGGCCCTGCCTATAGCGGCGCCAACGATCTGCACCTGACGCCTTACGGCTATGGGTTCAATGCGCGTTTGATGAATGGCATGGAAATCCACGCCCAGACGGTCGAAGCCTTGCTGGCTGGGCATTTTCTCGATGAGGCGCCGCCGGTTTGGCGGCTCGGGATTGCAGCCGCATTGATGTTGATTGGCGGCGTGCTCTGGATGAAGTGCTCCATCCGGCGCGGCACGGCAATCCTGCTGGCACTCCTGGCCGCAAGCGCCGCCACGGCCTGGATGCTCCATCATCGAGGCTGGGCGCTGCCGCTCACCACGCTCCAGATTGCCTTGCTCGCATCGTTCCTCGGCCTCTACGGCCTGCGTTTTTCCTTTGGCGAACGGGAGCGCGGACGGGTACGCGCCCTGTTTTCGCGCTATGTGTCGAGCACGGTCGTCGACGCCATCCTCGCCCAACCGGAGATGCCCCGCCTGGGCGGGCAAGCGGCGGAAATCACGGTGCTCTTCTCGGACATCCGCAATTTCACCACCCTCTCCGAACGCCTCCGGCCGGAGGAAGTGGTGGAAATGCTCAACCGCTGGTTCGAGGGCGCCTGCGCGATCCTGCGCGAGGAAGGCGGCTCGATCGACAAGTTCGTCGGCGACGCGGTCATGGCCGAATTCGGCATGCCGCTCGCCCAGCCCGACCATGCCCGCCGCGCCATCCGCGCCGCCTTGCGCCTGGCCGCGCTGGCGGCGGAGTTGAAGAGCTGGATGAGCAGCCGTTTCGCCGATCGTGACTTGCCGGAATTCGCCATCGGCATCGGCCTGCACAGCGGCACGGCGGTGGTGGGCAATATCGGTTCGCGCCAGCGCATGGAATACACGGCCATCGGCGACACGGTCAATCTTGCTTCCCGCCTGGAAGGCGTCACCAAGACGCTGGCTTGCGTCGTGGCCGCCAGCCGGGCGACGGTCGAGCGGGCCGGCGGCGGCGTGGAAACCGGCCGGAGCGAAATTCTCAAGGTGAAGGGCCGCGACGAAGCGGTGGAAGTTTTCGAAATACTCGGATTGAAGGAGTAGGCGATGCGCATGATCTGGATATGCGGTGTGTTGTTGTGCGGCGCGGCGCAGGCCGCCGATTCGGTGCTTGTGACCGCGGTGGAAGGCCAGGTGCGGCTCGAAGGCGAAGGGGTGGGAAAAATGCCGCTGGAAGCCTTCATGCGCCTGAACACGGGCGACCGGCTGGTTTTGCCAGCCGGCACCCGGGCGGCGCTGGTTTACCTGGCCGGCGGCCGCCTGGAGAACTGGCGGGGGAACGGCACCCTCCTGGTCGGGAAAGCCGAAAGCAAGGCGGTCGGCGGCAAACCGGATTTGCAGTTGCGGCAGTTGCCGCCCGAAGTCGCGCAGCAGATGAGCCGAATGCCGGCGCCCAACCCGGAGCGACGCCACGGCATGGTGCGTCTGGCCGAAGTCGACGACCCCGGCATGGCACGCGCCGCCAGGAGCAGGCCCGACAACACCCGCCTCGCCGAAATGGACGCTTCGCGGGCAGCGCCAGTCATGGCCGAGCGCCCCGCTGCCGCGCCGCCAAGCGTGGTTGCCGCCGCTCCGATGCCACCCCGCGAACGCGCCGCCGTGACGCGCCTGCCCAGCGTTGCGCCGGAAAGCCCGCTGGAAAAACTGGAGGGAAAATATCGCCAGTTGCGCATCGATACGCCGGCGAACGATCTCACGCCGGAAATCTTCCTGCTCGCCGGCCTGTTCGATCTGAAGGCCTACTCGCGCATCGAAACCGAGCTGCTGCGGATCGCGGACGCCTTCCCCGGAAACGGCGTTGCCGCCGCGCTGCGCGAAACGTATCAGCGCGCCATCGCCGCGACGAAGGGAGCCGGAAGTAGATAGCAGCCCGCTCTCCATGCAAAATGGCGCCCCGCAGGGCGCCGTTTGCTGGAAAGCTTGTCGCTTACCGTCACCGGGTCCGTCGCTTCCTTGAACCCGGCAATCCGATCAAAGTCACGTCGGCCACCGTCGGGATCTTGGTCATGTCGCTCGCCTGTCCACCGGCTTTGCGAACGACGGCGGTCGCATACACACATTCCGGGCCAACCTCTGTTTTTCCGGCACTTCCTCAGACATTGTTTTTTCTCCCGATGAATGTGCTTGAAAGACGGCACAGCAACTTGCGCAACTCTTCCAGAACAAGGATGGAAGAGGCCACTGCAGCAACCATGAACCACTCGCCGGCACTGATATCCGTGGTGCCGAACAGCGTCTGCGCCGGCGGCCAATGGACGGCGACAATCTGCAGCACCAGCACGCTCCCTAAGGCCAGCCAGAGCAGGCGGTTGCTGAACAGGCCGCCGGCGAAGATCGAGCGATGTTCGGCGCGGGCATTGAACAGGTTGAAGAACTGGAAGAGGACGAAGGTAGTGAAGGCCAGCGTCAGCGCATGCGTGCGGTCGCCGCTCTGAAGGCCGATCCAGAACATGCCGAGCGTGCCCGTCGCCATGATCAGGCCGAAGAAAATCAGCTTGGAAAGACGCGACAAATCCAGAATCTCTGCCCCCGGATGGCGTGGCGCTTCGCTCATGATGCCGCGGCGGGCCGGATCGACGCCGAGCGCCATGGCCGGCGGGCCGTCCATGATCATGTTGACCCAAAGGATCTGGATCGGGTTGAGCGGCACCGGCCAGCCCAGCAGTGAGGCACCGAGTACGGCACCGAGTGCGCCCATGTTGGTACTGAGCTGGAAACGGACGAATTTGACCAGATTGTCGTAGATGGTACGCCCCTCCTTGACGGCACGGACGATGCTGGCGAAGTTGTCATCCGCCAGCACCATGGTGCTGGCTTCCTTGGTCACTTCGGTGCCGGTGATGCCCATGGCCACCCCGATATCGGCACGTTTCAGCGCCGGCGCATCATTGACGCCGTCGCCGGTCATGGCGACGACGTGCCCGCGCTTTTGCAGGGCCTGCACCAGCCGCGCCTTGTGTTCCGGAGCGACGCGGGCAAAAACCACGACCCGTTCGCAGCAGGCTGCCAGTTCCTCGTCGCTCATGCGGTTGAGATCCGCACCCGTCAGCGCCTCGCCGTTCAAGCCCAGTTCGCGGGCGATGGCAACGGCAGTGGCCTGATGGTCGCCAGTGATCATCTTGACCTGAATTCCGGCGGTTTTGCACAGGGCGATGGCGTCGCGCGCTTCCGGACGCGGCGGGTCCATGATGCCGACCAACCCCTCGAGACAAAGGTCTTGCAGATGCGCTGTGAGATCGCCTTCCGCGGAAAAACCGGCGGCCGGCAATTCGCGACTGGCGATGGCCAGCACGCGCAGGCCGCGTTCGGCCAATCCATTGTTATCAGCCAGCAGGCGCTCGTGATCCATCGACTCGCTGGCGCCGGCCCGGCGCTCCGTCGAACAACGGGTGAACAGCACATCGGGCGCGCCTTTGACGAGCAGGCGGATATGTTCGCCGTCACGGTGGAAGGTCGCCATGAACTTGTTGGCGGAATCGAAGGGAATCTCGGCGATCCGCGGCAAGGCCGCGCCGAGCGTCGCGGAATCGAATCCGCCCTTGGCCGCCAGCGCCGCGAGTGCGCCTTCGGTGGGGTCGCCGATCAGGCGTCCGTCAACGATGCGGCTGTCGTTGCACAATACGGCCGCCTGTAGCAGCGGGCGCAGATCGCCTGGCGAGCCGGCGGTGACCGGCGTGATCTGGCCTTCGAAGCCGTAGCCCTCACCACTGACCGCATAGGTCTGGCCGCCATGCATCACGGCACGGGCGGTCATCTGGTTCAGGGTCAGCGTTCCCGTCTTGTCGGAACAGATGACGGTGGTACAGCCCAGCGTCTCCACCGCCGCCAGCCGTTTGACAATGGCGCGCTGGCCGGCCATGCGCCGCATGCCCAGCGCCAGGGTCACGGTAACGACCGCCGGCAGTCCTTCCGGAATGGCCGCCACGGCCAGCGTGATGGCGGTCAGGGCGGCACTGGCAATGGCCTCGCCGCGCCAGAGGGCGAGCAGAAAAATCAGCCCGACGACCACCCCGGCGACGATCGCCAGCCGTTTGCCCAGCCGGTCGAGCTGGACCTGCAATGGCGTCGCGATTTCGCCGGCCTCCTGCATCATGGCGGCGATCCGACCCATTTCGGTTTGCATGCCGGTGGCGGTCACCAGCAACTCCGCGCGACCGCGGGTGACCACGGTATTCATGTAGGCCATGTTCCGCCGGTCGGCGAGCGCCGCATCGGCCGTCAGCACCGCGGTGTTCTTGGCCGAGGCGTGCGACTCTCCGGTCAGGGTCGATTCGTCGATTTCGAGACTGTGGGCGACCATCAAGCGCCCGTCGGCCGGCACCTTGTCGCCCGCTTCAAGCAGCACGACATCGCCGGGCACCAGCCGATCCGCCGGGATTTCGCTCTTGACGCCGTCGCGGCGTACCCGGGCCTGCTGCGCCAGCATGTTCTTCAGCGCCGCAAGGCTTTTTTCCGCGCGCTGCTCCTGATAGAAGCCGAGCAGGGCGTTGAAAAAGACGACCACCAGTATGACCGCCATATCCTTGAGATCGCCAACGAAGCCGGCAATGACGGCGGCCAGAATCAGGACGCCGATAAGAACACTGCGAAACTGATCGAGAAAGCGCATCCAGGCGGGACGAGGCGGCTGTTCGGCAAGACGGTTCGGCCCGTGCGAGGCCAGCCGGGTTTCCGCCATGCCGTTGCTCAGCCCGGTTTCCAATCTTGTTTCGAGTCTGGCCGCTGCCGTTTCATCGTCGAGGGCATGCCAGGGGGTGCTTGCGGGAAGGTCTGAGATCGGAGTGGTCATGATAATGTTCCGGATCAGGCGCCGCGCGCAGCGGCGGATGTCAAAAGGATAAACCATAGCGAGCAACCCGGCGGGCTCAAGGCGCGCTCCGTCATGCTTTTCGCATTGCGTCGTAATGACCGCGACGGGTTTTTGGCAAATCCGCATTGGACAGCACCGGCGCCTGCGTCAGTTCCAGCCCCCAGCGGGTCATTGCCTGCGAAACCAATACGGCTTCACCCGGCGTCACACGGCCATCGGCATTCACCAGATCCAGCAGGATGTTCAGCATGCGGCTCTGCAATTCGGGATGACGGATATCGGCAAGAAGGAGGTCGATGGTTTCGCGGCCCAAACCGATCTGGCCGGAAGAATCGCGCAGGGAAGTCATCAGCAAATCGTCGCAGAAATGGTGCAGCACGGAATCAAATTCACGGCTGGACAAGCCCAGTTGTTCGACGATGGCATCCTTCTCCATCTTTTCCATTTCCGACTTGTCCAGCCCGCCATCGACCAGCAGGGCCAGGGCAAGAATACGGCCAAGTGCTTCGGGGCTGTCGGGTTGATAGTGGCGCATGATGTTCTCCTAAGGGGCGTTCCCCGGGCGGGGCATGGCTGCACTATCGCGCCGCATAACAATTAAATCCAATTAATTGATTTACATATTGCAATAAGTTTAAACTTATACAAATTGCAAATCCCCGGCTCATGCGGGAACCGCCAACCCAGGAGAGATGCATGCCGCGCCGCCGAATCACTTTCCGCCAACTGGAAACTTTCGCCAAGGTTGCCGAGTTGCGCGGTTACTCGCGTGCCGCCGAAGTGCTGCATCTGACCCAGCCAGCCATCTCCATCCAGATCCGGCAGATTGCCGAGGTGCTTGGCCTGCCGCTGTTCGAGCAGAACGGGCGCAACGCCGAACTGACGGCGGCGGGTCATGAGTTATTCGCAACCATCCGCGAACTGGACGATGTCTGGACTCGATTCGAAACCGCCATCGATGGACTGAAAGGCCTGCGTCGCGGCCGTCTGCGCGTGGCCCTGGTGACCACCGCCAAATATTTCCTGCCGCGCCTGCTGGGCGAATTCTGCAAGCGCTATCCGGAAATCGATATCGAACTCGAGGTGGCCAACCGCGAGCGCATCGTCGAGCGCATCCGCGCCAATATGGATGATTTGTACGTCATGGCCTATCCGCCCGAAGACATCGATGTTGTCAGCTACCCGTTTCTCGATAACGAAATGGTCGTCGTCGCGCCGCTCGAACATCCCGCCCGCGGGCGCCCGGTCGAATTGACGGAACTGGCCGGAGAACGCTTCATTCTGCGCGAACCCGGATCGGGAGCGCGCCGGACCATCGACCCCTATCTCGCGCAGCGAGGAATTGTCCTCAATGTCAAATTGTCCTTATCCAGCAACGAAGCGATTCGCGAACTGGTGGCCGGCGGCATGGGGCTCTCCATCCTTTCGCGCCACGCCTTGCCGGCCGAACCGGAAAAGGAAGGCCTCGCGGTGCTGGAGGTCAAGGGCTTTCCGCTGCGCAAATCATGGAGCGTCGTGCACCGCAAGGGCAAGGTGCTTTCCTTGCCGGCCGAGGCTTTCATGCAGGAGTTGCTGCAGACGGTGTGGGTCCGACCAGTTCACAGTGTCGCGACTTCGGGTTGAATCGAATCGCCGCCGAACCATCATGTTCCTGGCCCATTCATCAAAAAAATGGCGCCCCGAGGGCGCCGTTTTTATTGGCTGACATGAATGCCGCTTACATCGTCACTGACTCCGCCGCTTCCTTGAACTCGGCAATCTGATCGAAGTTCATGTAGCGGTAGATATCGGCCGACCTGGCATTCACCACCGCCACTTGCGTCATGTACTCGGCCACCGTCGGGATTTTGCCGGTGAAGGCGCAGACCGCAGTCAGCTCGGCCGAACCGAGATAGACGCGGGTGTCGATGCCGAGGCGGTTGGGGAAGTTGCGGGTGGAGGTGGACATCGCCGTGCTGCCCTTCCTGACCTGCGCCTGGTTGCCCATGCAGAGCGAGCAGCCGGGCATTTCCATGCGCGCGCCGGATTTGCCGAGGATGCTTTGACTGATCAGCTTGGCAGTGTTGAATGTAGGCTCAGTCCTTGGCCTCACATGCGGCATGACGTAAGATGAAATTTGAAGCTCAAATTCTGGAGGTTCCCTTGTTCAAATTCCGTTGGACCGTGACCATACCGACTGTAGCGCTTTGCCTCGCCTTCACCTCGATTTCTTATGCGAATCAACAATCAGAACAACGTGAGAGGGATCGCGCCGAGCGCGAAGCAGCAAAGAAGGCGGGCAAACCCCTCGCCCCGCTCGCGAGACCAGCGGGCAAAGTGAATAACGACGTTAAAGTGGTTGGGCGAGGTGGAACGAAAGACATCCAACAGAATACGCAACCCAACCGCAGCAACCCCAACCAAAGGCCTGGCGGCGGCCCGACGAACTAGGCGCGCCTTCAGGGCACTCAAGGGCAATGGGTGCGCGCAGCTTTGTTGCAAGGATGGGCAGACCTAACAGCTTGCTGAATATCAGGGGCGGTCGGAGACGAAGCAGTCAATCGGCCTGAAGCTCAGATGCGCGCCAGCAGCAGCGCCCAGGCATACCGCACGGCCCGGCTAGCGGACATCAGGGGAACGGGATGATTAACTGTACGCGCTTAGAGTTATTTGAGTAAGGCACCATGCAAAACGGCGCCTCGCAAGGCGCCGTTTTTGCTTCAAGAACGCGTAAGCAATCGCTTACATCGTCACCGACTCCGCCGCTTCCTTGAACTCGGCGATCTGGTCGAAGTTCATGTAGCGGTAGATATCGGCAGACTTGGCATTCACCACCGCTACCTGCGTCATGTACTCGGCCACCGTCGGAATCTTGCCGGTGAGGGCGCAGACGGCCGCCAGTTCGGCAGAACCAAGATAGACGCGGGTATCAATGCCGAGGCGGTTGGGGAAGTTGCGGGTCGAGGTCGACATCGCCGTGCTGCCCTTCCGCACCTGCGCCTGGTTGCCCATGCAGAGCGAGCAGCCGGGCATTTCCATGCGGGCGCCGGATTTTCCGAGGATACTGTAATAGCCTTCCTCGTTCAGGATCATGGCGTCCATCTTGGTCGGCGGGGCGATCCACAGGCGCGTCGGGATGT
>JAPUEC010000165.1 GCA_027492775.1 Rhodocyclaceae bacterium | reverse complement strand
ACCGGCAGGTCGGGGTGCGTTTGCCGCATGTGGGCGGCGTAGGTCTCGTAATCAGGCACGCCCACCATGAGGCGGGCGGCCTGGCCGAGATACTTGCCCATTTTCGACAAGTCGCCGAACACAGCTTTTCCTCAGCTCGCTTGCGGCGCCACCGGCACGGCGGGCGTCTCGCAATCGGTCCGCTTGTCGCTCTTCAACGCCAGCAGGCAAGCCTTGATGGTGTAGAAAAGGACGGCGACGACGACGAACATGAAGAACAGGCACAGACCCGAATTGACGTAGTCGTTGACCACGATCTGCTGCATCTGCGCCATGTCCTTCGCCGGTGCCAGCACTTTGCTCTCCGCCATGGCAGCGCTGTAACGCTGGGCATGAGCCATGAAGCCGATCTTGGCGCTCGGGTCGAAGACCTTCTGATAGCCGGCCGTCAGCGTGCAGATCAGCAGCCATGAGGCCGGAAGGATGGCAACCCAGGCGTATTGATGACGCTTCATCTTGAACAGGACCGCGACGCAAAGCAGCAGCGCGACACCCGCCAGCATCTGATTGGCGATACCGAAGAGCGGCCAGAAGGTGTAAATGCCGCCCAGCGGATCGATCACGCCCTGATAGACGAAGTAGCCCCAGGCCGCGACGCAGAGCGCCGTGGCGATGGCATTGGCTGCCCAGGATTCGGTGCGCTTCATCGACGGCACGAAGGTGCCCATCAGGTCTTGGAGCATGAAGCGTCCGGCGCGGGTGCCCGCATCGACGGCGGTGAGGATGAACAGGGCTTCGAAGAGGATGGCGAAGTGGTACCAGAAGGCCATCATCGCCTTGCCGCCGATCACCAGCGAGAAGATCTGCGCCATGCCCACGGCGAGCGTCGGAGCGCCACCGGTGCGGGAGATGATGGTCTTCTCACCGACGTTGGCCGCCGCGGCGGTCAGCATTTCAGGCGTGACCATGAAACCCCACTGGGAAATCGCCTGCGCTGCGCTCTCGGCGGTCTTGCCGATGATGGCGCCGGAGCTGTTCATGGCGAAGTAGATGCCCGGCTCGATGATACAGGCAGCCACCAAAGCCATGATGGCGACGAAGGACTCCATGAGCATGCCGCCGTAGCCGATGAAGCGGGCGTGCACCTCGTTCTCGATCAGCTTGGGCGTGGTGCCCGAGGAGATGAGCGCGTGGAAGCCGGAAACAGCGCCGCAGGCGATGGTGATGAAGAGGAAGGGGAAGAGCGAACCCGCCCAGACCGGGCCGGTGCCATCGACGAACTTGGTCAGCGCCGGCATCTTGAGATCCGGGGCGACGATGACGATGCCGATGGCCAGGCAGACGATGGTGCCGATCTTGAGGAAGGTCGACAGGTAGTCACGCGGGGCGAGCAGCAGCCATACGGGCAGGACGGAAGCGACGAAGCCGTAGCCGATCAGGATCCAGGTCAGCTGCTTGCCGTCGAAGGTGAACATCGCGGCCAGCGCCGGATCGGCGGCGACCTTGCCACCGATAATGATCGAGGCCATAAGCAGGATGAAGCCGATGATCGACACTTCCCCGATGCGCCCCGGACGGATGAAGCGCATATAAACACCCATCAGCAGTGCGATGGGGATGGTGGCGAAGACGGTGAAGGTACCCCAGGGGCTATCGGCCAGCGCTTTGACGACGACCATCGCCAGCACCGCGAGGATGATGACCATGATCATGAAGGCGCCGAAGAGCGCGATCACGCCGGGGACAATGCCCAGTTCGCTCTTGATCATGTCGCCGAGCGAGCGGCCGTCACGGCGCATGGAAACGAAGAGCACCAGGAAGTCCTGGACCGCGCCGGCGAGCAGCACGCCGAAGAGAATCCACATCATCCCTGGCAAATAGCCCATTTGCGCGGCAAGCACGGGGCCGACCAATGGGCCGGCGCCGGCGATGGCGGCGAAGTGGTGACCATAAAGGATGTATTTGTTGGTCGGAACGTAGTCCAGACCGTCGTTGCGTCGCACCGCGGGCGTGGCCCGGGCCGGATCGAGCCCCATCACCGTATTGGCGATGTACAGGCTGTAAAAACGGTAACCGATCATGTACATCGCCACGGCGGCGACCACGATCCATAAAGCGCTGATGGTTTCGCCCCGATGCAGGGCGACCGTCCCCAACGCGAAGGCGGCAATGATTGCCACCACTATCCAGACAATGTTTTTGGTTGTTGAATTCATGGTGCTCCTCCACTCCGGTTGCATTCTGGTTTGGGACAAGATGGCACCGTTGCGTTGACGGACTGCCGTCTTGCCAACCGCTACTCTACACCTAAAGGAGTATAGGCCTGCCAGCGAAAAATGAGTAATCGCGCGCATCTCCGGGCCGGCCAGACTGGCCGCAAACGCGCTTGGCAAGCCAGTATTGGCGAGTTTGGCGTAAGATATGGCATCGTCCTTTCGCGGGTGACCTATGACCATTCAGACACTTTCGCTGTTTGTCGGCCCACTGCTCGACCAATACGCCAACGCCGACCCGGAGCACCGTCACGAGATCGAAAACGAGATCTGGCAGAAGTACGGCCGCGAGTTGGTCGTCCTCGCGCTCGACATGTCCGGATTCTCGCTGCTCACCCAGCGCCATGGCATCGTCCATTACCTAGCCATGGTGCGACGCATGCAGCGGGTGGTGGCGCCGGTGATCACCGACAACGGCGGCGCGGTGGTCAAGTTCGAAGCCGACAACTGCTTCGCCGTTTTCGGCGAACCGCTGCATGCGGTGCGCGCCGCCCAGGCCATCCACGCGGCGCTGGCGGCACAGGATCACCCCGACATGATCCGCGTCTCGATCGGCATCGACAGCGGCAAGGTGCTGGTGGTCGATAACCTCGACGTCTTCGGCAACGCCGTCAATCGCGCCTCCAAGCTCGGCGAGGACATCGCCGAGGCGGGGGAGACGCTGGTGACGGTGGAAACCTACGCCCTGCTGCCAAAAGACGCCGGAATCACCGGAAAACCGACGCAAATCACGGTTTCCGGCATCCAGCTCGACATTATCTCGATTTGATGCGACGCGGCCGGGCGCCGCCTCCGTCAGCGGATCGCGGCGCTTTCTCGGCGCGCACCAGCACGAAGTCGATCTTGTTGGTTTCCAGGTCGGCCCGCACCAGGCGCACCCGTAAGCGATCCCCAAGCCGGTAGCGCTGGCCGGTGCGCTCGCCGAGCATCTGGTGCTTGACCGGATCGAACTGGAAATAATCCTCGCCCAATTCGGAGACGTGCACCAGGCCTTCGACATAGACGGCATCGAGCGCGACGAAAATGCCGAAAGCGGTGACGGCCGAGATGGTGCCGTCGAACTCCTCGCCGATGCGGCCCTTCATGTAATAGCACTTGAGCCAGTTCTCGACGTCACGCGTCGCCTCGTCGGCGCGGCGTTCGGTCGCCGAGCAATGCAGGCCGACTTCGTCCCAGGAACCCGGGTCGTAGCGCTTGCCGGCCAGCACCGCCTTGATGGCGCGATGCACCAGCAGGTCGGGATAGCGGCGGATGGGCGAGGTGAAGTGGGTGTAGTGCTCGTAGGCGAGGCCGAAGTGCCCGACGTTGTCCGGGCTGTACATGGCCTGCTTGAGCGAGCGCAGCATGGCGGTCTGCAAGAGCTGAGCGTCCGGGCGCAACTTGATCTTCTCCAGCAGCTTGGCGTAGTGCTTGGCTTCCGGCTCCTCGCCGCCTTCGAGCTGGAGGCCGAATTCCGCCAGGAACGCACGTAGATTCGCGAGCTTCTGTTCAGAAGGTCCGGCATGAATGCGGTAGAGGCAGGGGTGCTTGTGCTCGGCCAGGAAATCCGAGGCGCAGACATTGGCCGCCAACATGCACTCTTCGATGATGCGATGGGCGTCGTTGCGGACGACCGGGACGATATTCTCGATCTTGCCGTCAGCGTTGAAGATCATCTGCGTCTCGATGGTCTCGAAGTCGATGGCGCCGCGCTCGACGCGGGCCTTGGCGAGCAGTTGGTAGAGCTTGTAGAGCTCTTGCAGCCGCGGCTGGAGCGCCACTTGAACCGTGGTTTCCGGCTGAGCCTCGCCGGTGAGCCAATGCCAGACCTGCGTGTAGGTCAGCCGGGCGTGGGAGCGGAAGACCGCCGGGTAGAAGCGATAGGCCTTGATGTCGCCCTTGGCGCCGATTTCCATGTCGCAGACCATCGCCAGGCGCTCGACCTCCGGGTTGAGCGAGCAGATACCGTTGGAGAGCTTTTCCGGCAGCATCGGGATGACGCGACGCGGGAAATAGACCGAATTGCCGCGCTCCATCGCCTCCTTGTCGAGCACGCTGCCGGGCCGGACGTAATGGGAAACGTCGGCAATGGCAACGATCAACCGCCAGCCGCGGCCCTTCTTTTCGCAATAAACGGCGTCGTCGAAGTCGCGCGCGGTCTCGCCGTCGATGGTTACCAGCGCCAATTCGCGCAGATCGATACGGCCATCGAAATCGGCACGCTTGACCTTGTCCGCGAGCGCCTTGTTTTCCTCCAGCGCCGCCTTGCTGAACTCGAAGGGCAGGTCGTGTTTGCGGAGCGCGATCTCGATTTCCATGCCGGGATCGGCATAGTTGCCGAGGACCTCGGTGATGCGGCCGATGGGCTGCGAGTAGCGGCTGGGTTGCTCGATGATATCGACCATCACCACCTGCCCCGAGACCGGCTTGATCTTGGCCTTTTTCTCCGGCGGCACCAGGATATCCTGGGTCAGGCGGCGATTCTCCGGCACCACGAAGGCGACGCCATGCTCGACGAAGACGCGGCCGACGACGCGCGTATTGGCGCGGGCCGTAACCTCGACGATGCCGCCTTCCGGCCGGCCCTTGCGGTCGACGCCGGTGATCCGCACCAGCACCCGATCGCCGTGCATGACCTTTTCCATCTGATGCTGATCGAGGAAGACGTCGGGGCTACCGTCGTCCGGGCGGAAGAAGCCAAAGCCATCTGGATGGCCCTCCACCTTGCCGGCCAGCAGACTCGCGCGCTCCGGCAACAGGTAGGCATCCTTGCGGTTGCGCAGGATCTGCCCCTCGCGCTCCATCGCCGCCAAACGCCGCAGAAAGGACTCGCGCTCTTTCTTATCGATGGCGAGCAGATCACAGAGCGCATCGAAGCTCACCGGCTTGCCTTCGGCCTCCAGCGTCTGCTGCACATACTCGCGCGACGGCAGGGGGTTGTCGTATCGCGCCGACTCGCGCTCGAAATGCGGGTCGTTGCGGCGGGCTTTGGGGATTTTCTTGGTTGACATATCGTTGGTTTTCTTTAGAATTCGGCCTCTTCGCACCTGCCCAGGTGGCGGAATTGGTAGACGCACTAGTTTCAGGTACTAGCGCTGCAAGGCGTGGGGGTTCGAGTCCCTTCCTGGGCACCACGATTTTGACAAAGCTCCGATTTCGGGGCTTTTTCATTTTCTGACGGCATTTCTGTCAGCAAGTTGGCATTCTACCCTTTGTGCCGGAAGGCGGCGCAGGGCCGCTCATCAAGCACGAGCAGCGCCGGCAGGAACACCTCCGTGACCAATACGCTCTGACGTCCCAGGCGATGCAGCGAACGGCGTGCCCATAACTGCCGGCAATCGCAATCCGTTGCGGCGATGGCGCGCCGGAACAAGGCATGGCGCACATCCAGCCGGCGGAATTCAAGCGCTCCGCGCTCAAAGCCAGGGTGGGAAAAGAGCAACGAACCCAGCGAGCGCGTTCCCAGGCGCTGCAACCAGCGGGTGAGACGGCCGCGCTGAGCGGACGATATTTCGGTGTGGGCAAAGATCACCGGAGTGCCATCGCACTCCAGGAGCACTTCCCGGGTCCGGACGAGCCCCCTGCGAACCGGAGCGCCCACCAGCGAGCGTTCCTTGCGGCAGGAGAGCAGCCTGACCCTGAATTCTTTACAAGCGTGCTGGCAACGGGCGGTGAGCGAACCTGGTTCGCGCAACCAGCTCGCCATCGGGCCGGCGTCGCGGGCGAGGTATGGCAGCCAGCGCCCCATCAACGCGGTGCCGGGGCTTTCTCGATCCCATTGAGACGCACGCCAACCTTGATGCCTTTGGCGGCAAACCATCCCCGATTCATTTCCAGGGCGTAACGCGCCGGTCCCGCGGCGCAGTGGCTGTCTTCCGTCTGCGGCTTCATATCCTCGATGTTGAGAATGCGGCCCTCGCGATCAAGGAACGCAACCGAAAGCGGAATGAAGGTATTGCGCATCCACATGCAGTGGCGCCCTTCTTCCGGGAAGACGAAAAGCATGCCCTGTTGCGGAGCCATGGCCCGCCGGTTCATCAAGCCTTGCATACGATTGCCCTGGTCTGCAGCCACTTCGGCATCGATGCGATACATGCCGACGGTGAGATCGAGCCGCGGCATCTCCTGAGCAGCGACGCAAAGGCTGGCGCTTGCCAGCAGGGAAGCAAAAACAAACCGGATATTCATTTTTTCCCGCTCAAATTGAAGAAGCGCTCCATCACATTGGAGCAGCCAAACAGAGCTGGAGCATACCCTCGCGGCGGGCGATCCGGCAATGCCCGAGTGTCCCAAAAAAACAAAGCCCCCAACACGTGGAGGCCCTGTCTTGGTTCAGCGGCATTCGCCGCCTTGCCTGGAGAAGCAATTACTTCTTGGCTTCTTCCTTCTTGGCTTCAGCCGGCTTGGCATCGGCCTTCTTTTCTTCCTTCTTGGCTTCGGCCGGCTTGGCTTCGTCCTTCTTGGCTTCAGCCTTCTTCGCCTTCTTGGCGGCCTTCTTGGCCTTCTTTTCTTCCTTGGCGGCCGGAGCGGCTTCGTCCTTCTTCACGTCGGCCTTGACTTCAGCCTTCTTCTCTTCCTTCTTGGCTTCAGCAGCCGGGGCAGCCTTGGCATCAGCCTTCTTCGCTTCGGCAGCAGCCGGAGCGGCCTTGGCATCAGCCTTCGGGGCATCAGCGGCGAAAACGGAACCGGCAACCAGGCCAGCAACCAACAGGGTCAGCAGTTTGCTCATTATTTACCTCTAGTATGGATAAGTTAGGTTAAAACAAAAAACCAGCCACCCCGCACTCCCTACCAAGCGCTAAAGGACGGGTCGTTGGCCGTCGGTGCGCATCCTATCATATTTATCTGAGCTAGGGATGCGCTTACCATGAACCTTCGAAACAAAGTGTTGCCTAATGGCGACGCTTTCGATTCGCTTTCCGCTGTTGCGCTCCCGCGCGCTTTCCGGCCGACGCCTTGGCGCCTTTTTTCTCCGCCGCCGCCGTCTTTTGCGCGCGCGGAACAGGCGCCGTCGAGGTACCCACCGGCGAGAATGCATCTTCCGCCGCACGCGGCGTGACCGCCCCGGCAGTCTGTGTCAGCGCCGCCATCGCGATGGCCGCCACGATCATCAATGCCCTCATTTCCCTTCCCCCTTCAACATTCGATACAACGCATCGGCGCGACCTTCGATCTCGCGCGATTCTCCGGGCTGCAGGCCATCCAGTGCCAGCGCTCCCACCGCGGCGCGCACCAGACGCAAAGTAGGATACCCGATAGCGGCGGTCATACGTCGCACCTGCCGATTTTTCCCTTCCTGGATGCGGATCTCCAGCCAGGACGTCGGGATGGCGCGGCGGAAACGGATGGGCGGCTCGCGCGTCCAAAGCCCTTCCGGTTCGACCATCAGACTTGCCCTGGCCGGCAATGCGCGGAAATCGCTCAGCGCAATTCCCTGCCGCAGTCCTTCCAGATCATTTTCGGACGGCGCGCCTTCAACTTGAGCCCAATAAGTCTTTTCCATCTTGTGACGCGGATCGGCGATTTTCGCTTGCAGTCCGCCGTCGTCGGTCAATAGCAGCAGGCCCTCGCTATCGGCATCCAGTCGCCCCGCGGCATGAACACCCTTGACGGCGATGAAAGGCGCCAGCCCCTGCCAGCGCCCCTCAGACGTGAATTGCGAAAGCACGCCATACGGCTTGTTGAAAATGATGAGTTTGGACACGGCGGCGAGTCGTTGGGGGACAGCGGGATTTTAGCGCGCCCGCCGGATGCGCGGTTGCCAAGGCCGGCGCCCGGTGCCAAGATGCATCCTCTCAAAATGGCATTCCGGAAACATGATCGTCCAGGCAGAACCCGTCTCGATTGAAACCTTGCTCTCACGCGTTCCGCTCTTCAGCGGCCTCACGGCCGAAGAACTGACGCGCTTTGCCCGCGGATCGCGCGAGCTGAGTGCTGCCAAGGGCGACATCCTTTTCCACCGGGGCGATCCTTGTACGGGCTTCCATCTCATCGTCAAGGGACAGGTCAAGATCGCCTTCACCTCCGCTCAGGGAAGCGAGAAGGTGATCGAAATCCTCGGCTCGGGGCAGACCTTTGGCGAAGCCATCATGTTCATGGATAAGCCCTATATGGTGTTCGCCCAGACATTGGCCGATTCGCAACTGGTGCACCTTTCCAAGGCGACGGTGTACCAGGAACTCGAACGCCATCCGATT
>JAPUEC010000164.1 GCA_027492775.1 Rhodocyclaceae bacterium | reverse complement strand
CGGATTTTTCGAGCGGCTGGAAGCGCAGACAGAGAGCCTTTGCCGCAATCTCTGCGCGGTGGCAAAGGCGCGTGGCATCGCTTTCTCCGCCCAAAACGTCGGCGGCATGTTCGGCCTCTATTTCGCCGAACGCTGCCCCGAGACCTACGACGAAGTGCTCGCCTGCGACCGCGAGGCGTTCAACCGCTTCTTCCACGCCATGCTCGACGCCGGCCATTACTTTGCGCCTTCGGCCTTCGAGGCTGGCTTCGTTTCGGCGGCTCACAGCGATGCCGATATTGCCGCAACCGTGGCGGCGGCCGACGCCTGGTTCTCGACGCAGGCATGAGCCAGGGATTTGCCTGGTCGGTATTGTTCGTTGCCGGCCTTTGCGAAGTAGGCTGGGCCGTCGGACTCAAGTACACCGAGGGATTCAGCCGCCTCTGGCCGAGCGTTGGCACCTTGGCGGCGATGGTCGCCAGCGTGGTGCTGCTCGGCTGGTCGCTCAAGGCGCTGCCTCTGGGAACCGCCTATGCGGTATGGACAGGGATCGGCGTCATCGGCACTGCCATTCTCGGCATGGTGCTGTTCGACGAATCGCGCGAAGTGGCGAGGCTGTTGTGCATGGCCTTGATCGTCGCCGGCATCGTCGGTCTCAAACTGCTGAGCGAGTAAACAAAAACGGCGGCCCGCGGGCCGCCGTTCATTGAATCGATAAAAATCAGCCTTGCTTGCGGCGGCGGATACCGGCCAGGCCAAGCAGCGCCAGACCGGCAAGCGCCATGCTGCCCGGTTCCGGAACATTCGTGCAACCTTGCTGGCAAACCTGAACCAGCGAACCGACGGTCATGTCGTCGAAGGCGAAGACGTCGCCGCCGCCCGGGTTGGTATCGAAGAACTCGATCTGGGTGAATTCCTCGGCAGCGCTGGTGGCGATCAGGCCGAAGTAGAGGTCGGAACCGTCAACACCATTGACCACGTTGGGCACATTGATGTCTTCCGTGCCGCCGCCCGCCTTGTGTACACGAATCCACAGGTCGCCGCCGAATTCGCCGATATCGATGCCATAGAAGCCGAAAGCGGCAACGTTCGAACCGAAGTTGATGGTGAAGTTGGTGGAGCTGGTCTCAACGAACTTCGAGCCGGAATTCGGATAGCGGCCGACGCCGTTGGTGCCGGCGCCCTGGCTGACGATGGAGGCGCTACCGGTCAGCGTCGCGGCGCCTGCGCCGGGGAAATTGAGAACGAACGGCGCACCGCCGGACAGGCCCTCGAAATTCTCGGTACCGACGCCTTGCAGGAAGGACAGGAAGTTGGCCTGAGCGGCATTTGCGTTGGTGAAGGAGGCACGGGTGCTTGCGCTCCCGTCCTGATCCTGGCCGGAGAAGGTGTTGTAAGCGTGAGCGCTGAAAGAAGCCGCAGCGAAGCCAAGGGCGGCAATGACGGTAAGTAGTTTTTTACGGAACATGCTGATCTCCGATTATGAAGTGGGGGTTGGGAATGCGTGGCCCACATAGGCGAGATCCATGCCATGCTCAATAAAACAATGGGTTAGCGCAAAGTGCGCCTAAACGAGAATCAATCTGTAAAAGACCCCGACATGCCGAAAGCCGTGTTCCGCGCGCCAGAGCAGTCAGCGCAACCAGCCCTTTTTGCTGAAGTACCAGAAGGGCAGGCCCACCGAAACCAGCATCAAGCCCAGCGAGAAGGGATAGCCGTATTCCCAGTTCAGCTCGGGGAACCAGCCCTTGAAATTCATCCCGTAGATGCTGGCGATGAGCGTCGGCGGCAACATGGCGACGGAGGCCACGGAAAAGATCTTGATGATCTTGTTCTGGTTGATGTTGATGAAGCCGACGGTGGCATCCATCAGGAAGTTGATCTTGTTGAAGAGAAAGGCGGTGTGGCCGTCCAGCGACTCGATGTCGCGCAGGATCTGGCGGGCATCTTCCTGCTGGGCCGCGCTCAGGAAGCGGCCGCGCATGAGGAAGGAAACCGCCCGACGCGTATCAAGCACGTTGCGCCGGATCCGTCCGTTCAGGTCTTCCTCACTGGCAATGGCGGCGAGGATCTTGGCTGCTTCGGTGTCGGTCACTTCGGTGCCGAGCACATGTTTGCCGACCTCTTCCAACGCCGCATAGACGTCCTCGAGCGCGTCGGCGGAATATTCCGCATCGGCGGCATAAAGATCGAGCAGGACGTCCTTGCCGTCGGTCACATAGCCGGGCTGGGTACGCGCGCGCATCCGTTGCAAACGGAAGACGGGAAGCTCTTCGGCCTGCACCGAAAAAAGGATGTCGCGATGCAGGATGAGGGCGACCGCGACGTTGCGCGACACGTCGTGCATGTCGAGCAGGAAGTCGGAGTGCAAATGCACTTCGCCATTGGCCTCGACGTAGAAGCGGGCGCTCGCTTCGAGGTCGGTCAATTCTTCCGGCGCGGGAATCTGGACGTCGAAATAATCGCCGATCCACTCGCGAATCTCGGGCGTCGGCGCCACGAGGTCGATCCAGATCGGACGCAGGTTGAGAAGATCGTCGGGGCCTTCGACGTTGATCTGGCGCAGTCGGCCGTTATGCAACTCGAAGGCATTGACCATAACCTTCTTGCTGCGCTGGTGGCCTTCGCCGATCAGATCTTCGCGGATGTCGTCCGAGAGCATTTCGAGAATCGGGTCGGTGCGGTCCTCGCCGATCTCACCCCAAGCGAGCAGGCGATCTTCCGGCGTCAGCGCCTCGATGATGAGCGCGACCTCGCGGGGCGACAATTGCTCGAGCATCTGATGCAACTCGACCAGATGCTGCTTGTGAACGACTTCTTCAACCAGGTCGTGACGCGGCATGTCCTGGCGATGCACCAGGCTTTCCATCAGTTTTTGCCGGGCGAGCAGCGACTGCACCGTGGTCAGGTGCGCCAGCATGACTTCAGCTTCGGAGGAAAAGTTTTCTTCGCTCATGGCGAAAAACCCGGTTAGGAACGGTAACGCGAAATTTTACCACCCGTCGCGCTTCGACCGCTGACGTTTAACGCGCGGCTGCGTTCGAAATCAGGGCAGTTCGGCGGAAGGCATGCGGGCGAGAATGGTCGCGGTCTTTTTCGCCAATCCCGGCGTGTTGCGATTACGGTCGTAAAAGCGCGGGGCGGGGACCATTCCCGCCAAATGGGCGGCTTGCTCCGGCCCCAGTTGCGCCGCGCTGACGCCGTAATAGCGGCGCGCCGCAGCCTCGGCGCCGAACACGCCGTTGCCCCATTCGATCACATTGAGATAGACCTCCAGGATGCGGCGCTTGTCCCAAAACGTTTCGATCATCACCGTCACCACCGCCTCCTCCGCCTTGCGGAAAATGGAGCGCGTCGGCGTCAGGAAAAGATTCTTGGCGAGTTGCTGGGTGATGGTCGAGCCGCCGGCGACGAAACGCCCTTTTTTCTCGTTGCGCTGCATGGCCTTCTGGATGCCATCCCAATCGAAGCCGTTGTGGCTGGCGAACTTGCCGTCCTCCGCCGCGATGATGGCGCGCCGCAGCGACGGCGAGATGCGTTCGAGTGGCACCCACTGCTTCTGCAATTGCGCCTGCGGCTGTTTCTTGCGTAATTCGACCAGGCGGATTTCCATGAAACTGGTCATGTCGGGGTTGGACCATTTCCAGTACAGCACCCAGCCGAGCAGCCAGAACTGGTAGATCAGAACCAGAGCGATCAGGATGAGCAGGATGCGCCTGAGCCAGATGCCGGCGCGCTTCATGAGGCCGCCAGCGCCGCCCGCAGCTCGGCCAGAACCGGCTTGGTGTCCGGCCGCACGCCGCGCCATACCGCGAAAGCTTCCGCCGCCTGCTCCACCAGCATGCCGAGGCCGTCGGCGATGATCGCCGAGCCGCCGAGCCGCGCCTGCGCCATGAACGGCGTCTCGCCCTTGCCGTACATCATTTCGTAGGCCAGGCCGTTGGGGGCGAAAATGCTGAGGGGCAGCGGCAGCGTGTCACCGGTGAGGCTGGCCGAGGTGGCGTTGATCACGACGTCGAACTGCCGGCCGGCGAGGTCGGGAAAGCCGCAGCCGCCGACTTCGCCGAGGTCGGCGGCACTCGCCGCCAGTTCGAGCGCCTTGTCCACGGTAATGTTGGCGATGACCACGCTTTCGACACCCACCTCGAGCAGAGGCGCCAGTGCGCCGCGCGCGGCACCGCCGGCGCCGAGCAACAGCGTCCTACGTCCGGCAAGCTGAAAACCGAGTCCGTCAGTCAGATCGCGCACCAGTCCGGCACCGTCGGTATTGTCGCCAACGATTTCGGCATCGCTGAAAACCAGGGTGTTCACCGCGCCCGCCCGCTGGGCGCGCGGCGTCAGGCGGTTGCAAAGGCGAAAGGCCTCTTCCTTGAAGGGAACGGTGACGTTGGCACCCTTGCCGCCCTGGACAATGAATTCACGAACCGCTGGAACGAAGCCATCTAGCGGCGCCAGCAACGCCTCGTAGTTCAGGCATTGCCCGGTCTGCGCGGCGAAGCGGGCATGAATGGCCGGCGACCTGGAATGGGCGATGGGATTGCCGAAGACGCAGTAGCGATCAAACACCCTCTCGATCCTCAATGCGCGGAAAGCTTATCGTTATCGAAAAATTCAATGGTGCTCGCAAAGCCGAGAACAGTTGCGCCCCCTAAGTCTTTTTTTGGAATCTGACCATACGGAGCTCCCATTTTGATGATTCTTACCGCCGCCGTATCAAGCACTTTCAATCCCGATGAACGTCGAACCTCGACGGTATATACCGACCCATCCTCAACCATGAGTTCGACGTAGACCTGCAGCTTGCCATATAGCTTTCCTTTGGCCTCGGGCGGGTAATTCAAGGTGCCTATACGGCCAACCTTCGTTTGCCATGCGGTGATATATGGCGCCAGACCGTACTCTTCGGTTCTTGCGCCAACGAATTTCTTACGCGGCCGCTTGTTGTAATCTTCAACCGACTTGTCGATTTCGCCCTGCAATCGCACCATTGCTTTAGCAGATTCCGCCAAATCCAAACCGCTCAGCCTCTGCGAATCGTTCCTAATTTCGCCACTCTGGCCCGGAGAAGCGGAGCGAGCACTGCGGGTCTGAGCAATTAATTGTTGTTGCTGGGCTTCCAGTTCGCTCGCCTGACGCTTACGAAGTTCGAGCAGGTCATCTCCGGGCGCTTTCTGCAGGCTCGGTGGTAGCGGCGTCTTGGCCCGACGATCCTCGTCGGTATCGCCGCCGCCATCGAGGTTGGCTTGCGCCCGCGCTTGGGCGTTGACCGGCTTCTGGGTGCTGCGGGCGTTGACCAGAATGATGTCGAGGGCGCTGTCGCGCATGAAGCGCGAGGCGTCCGGAAAACTGAAATGGAGTGACAGCACCGCCGCATGCAGCGCCAGGGAAACGCCGATGCCGATGGCCAGCGGCGAAATGCCCGTCGGCGTGGCGGCGATGCGGCGGGTGGGCGGCTTTTTGGCTGCCTTGCGGCCCATGCTAGGTTTCCCCTTCCTCGTCCTCGCCCTCCGGTTCAACCGGCGCCACGGCTGCCAGGGCCGCGGCAAAGCGGCAATCGAATTCAAGACTGAGGAGGTCGATTTCGCCCACGCTCAATTGCACCCGCTGTCCTGGCAGGAGGTCGGCCGGCACCGACGGAATGCGCAGGACGAGCGGGAGATGATCGACCTTGACCGTCTGCTCGCGACGAACCACGGCATCCAGGGTGGCGATGTTTTCCTGCTGCAGCCAGCGCAGGCACCAGTAACGCTCCAAGCGGCGCTGGAAGTCGGCGTAGGCCGAATAAGTGAGCTCGAAGTCGCGCATGGCGCCAAAAAGCTCGGCCGAACGCGCGGCGAAGGGCGGCGCTTCGCCGGAGAGGCAGGCAATGAGCTGCCACTGGTTGACCAGGTCGCAATAACGCCGCAGCGGCGAAGTCATCCAAGCGTATTGCGGCACGCCCAGACCTTCATGCGGCAGAGGCGAGGTAGTCATCCGCACCTTGCCCTGAGTCTGCGCCCGGTACATGCAGGCGATGTTCTTTTCCGCCAGCAGGCCGCCCCAGGTCGAGTTGGCGACGATCATCAATTCGGCGACCAGCTTGTCGAGCGGGCTGCCGCGTTTGCGCTCGCTGATGGCGACGCGGCAGTTTTCCGGGTCGGCGAGATCGCCGTCGATTTCGAAGTTGTAATCGTTGTTGCCCTGCATGGCCGAAGGCTTGCCGCGCCGGCCTTCGCAGGCGTTGGCAAAATGCCAGAGGTGCAGCAGTTCGTCGCGGAAGCGGAACTCTCCCAACCCGGCGGCGATGGTTTCGGCATTGAATACCGGCTCGATGTCGTGGTGCCTGAGGTTGGCGGCGATGTGGACGGTTTCGAGCCGCGACTCGTGGTCGAGGATTTCGAAGGCATCGTTCACCGTGAGGTAGAGCGAGACGGCCGGGCAATCGACGCCGCCGTCGAGCGTGTAGCGATTCACCACCGCTTCGGGCAGCATGGTGATCTTGTTGCCGGGCATGTAGACTGTCGACAGCCGGGCGCGGGCGATGCCGTCGAGCGGCGAACCATGCTTGATGCCGAGACCGGGCGCGGCGATGTGGATGCCGATGCGACTGCCGATGCCGGGAAGGAAAGTCACCGAAAGCGCATCGTCGATTTCGGTGGTGTTGGCGTCGTCGATGGAAAAGGCGATGGCATCCGCGCGAGGCAGGTCGACGCGCACCGGCGGCGCCTCGACCGGGGGAAAACCAATGCCCTTGGGAAACTGCTCATGCAAAAAGCGCCGGTAGTGCAGGAAATAGGCGGACTTGATGGCGCCACAGCGAAACAGCAATTGCGCGGCCGATTCCCCCGTGGCGGCGCAAGCGGCTTCGAAGGCCTTGGTTTCGGGTTTGTTGCGGTCCGGCGCGTAGAGTAGCGCGTCGGTCAGCGGCGCGATTTCGGGCGGCAGGCGCCCGGCTTTCAGCTCTTCGACCCAGCGTTCAATCGCGAGCGCTTGCTGACGCTTTTTTTCAAGACCGGCCAGAGCAGCCTGGAGAATGTCGGGAGGGGCCTTTTTGAAACGCCCTTTGCCTTTGCGGTGAAAGTAGACGGGAGCTGCGTGCAGGGCCAGCAACACGGCCGACGCTTCGACCGGCGCCGGGTCATGGCCATAGTAATCACGGGCAAAATCCAGAAACGAAAACTCACCGTCATTGACACACTCCCATAGGAATTCCGGCTCGATGGCCTCCGCCAGCGGCTGCGCCTGCTCCAGCAGCGCGGACGGCCCGGGTTCGCGAAAACGCAGCAGGACATTGGCTGTCTTGATCTTGCCGCGCTTGCCGGAGGCCATTTCAATCTGCAGCGATGCGTCGCCGTCAGTCAAAATGGTCCCGGTCTTGAAGCCCCCGTCTTCTTCGAACAATAGATGCATCGCCGGATTATAAACCGGCGAATTCAATCAGTTGCGGTATGAATTTTGGAAATTGCGTGAAGCTGTGATCGCCACCCGGAAGAATGATCTGGCGGCATCCCTGGTAGCGCTCGACGGCATGCCGATAGTCCAGCACCTCGTCGTCGGTTTCGACCAGCAGCAGGTAGCGCTGCGGGGTGGGATGAGGCGCCGTTTGCAAGGCCAGGATGCCGGCGTCTTCTGCGCTGAAGGTGAATTTTTCACCGCTGTGGAAGTTGCTGTGCTCGCCGATGAAGAGCGAGGCGTCCAGCCGATCAACCACCGCCGGATTGATCAGCGCTGCCCGAAGATCGTGCTTTTCCGCCAGATAGGTGGCGTAGTGACCGCCGAGCGAACTGCCGATCAGCGTCACCTTGCCGGGGGCCGTGGCGATGAGGGCCTCCGCCTGGCGGATGGCTTCATCGGGTTTGGACGAGAGCGCCGGACAGACGAAGCGCTCCGCCAGCCCGCGCGCGGCCATCGCTTCCGCCATGAGCCTGGCCTTCCAAGAAGCCGGGGAGGAGCAGAAGCCGTGCAGGTAAAGGATCAGGCGACGGTCCATTGCACGACGCCGGTGTAGGCGGTGATCAACACAATGACGCCGAAGGCAATGCGATACCAGGCGAAGATGGTGAAGTCGTGGCTTGAAATATAGCGCAGCAGCCAGCGCACGCAGAGGAAGGCGGAAACGAAGGCAGCGATGAACCCCACCGCCCACATGCCGAGATCGTCGACATTGAGCAGCGCCCGCTCCTTGTAGAGCTGGTAGGCGGTGGCCGCGAAGAGCGTGGGAATGGCGAGGAAGAAGGAAAATTCAGTCGCCGCCTTGCGCGAAAGCCCGAAGAGCAGGCCGCCGATGATGGTGGCGCCGGAACGGGAAGTGCCAGGAATCAGGGCTACGGCCTGGGCGAGGCCGAGCTTCAAGGCATCGAGCGGCGTCATGTCATCGACGGTTTCGACGCGGATCACATGCTTGCGCCGCTCCGCCCAGAGGATGACGAAGCCGCCGAGAATGAAAGCCAACGCCACCGGCACCGGCTGGAAAAGGTGGGCTTCGATCGCCTTTTTGAACAACAGACCAAGGGCGGCGAGCGGCATGAAGGCAATGGCGAGATTGAGCGTCAGGCGATTGGCCAACCGGTCGCGGCCGAGACCGCGAAAAGTGGCGAGGATGCGGGCCCGGTATTCCCAAACCACCGCCAGGATGGCGCCGGACTGGATGACGATCTCGAAGAGCATGCCGCGGTCGTCGTTGAAATCAAGCAGCTCGCCGCCGA
>JAPUEC010000163.1 GCA_027492775.1 Rhodocyclaceae bacterium | reverse complement strand
CCTGCAGCCTGCCTACCCCTCGCGCAACCGTCGCCTGATTGTGAACACGCCCTAATCCTGGCGCTTACCGCGCCACCACGACAATCTCCGATTTCAGCGAATTGGCGATGAAGCAGGTTTCATGGGCCGCGTGGTGCAGGGATTCGAGTTCCGACGCCGAGGGCGGCGTTTCCTCGCAAAAGCGGATACGCGGGCGCAAGGTGATGCGCGTGATGGCGAGGCGGCCTTCGCCGTTCTTCTCCATGACGCCGAAAGCTTCGTCTTCGTAATCGTCGACCACGAAACCCTGGGTCGCCGCGAGCGCGAGGAAGCAAAGCATGTGGCAACTCGCGGCGGGGGCGACCAGCGCTTCTTCAGGATCGACGGCCGCCGCCAAGGAATAGGGTTCGGGCATCAATTGCGGCGAGGAGGAGGCGGTGACCACCGTTCCCCCGTCGAACGACCACTGATGGGCGCGGCGGTAGTGGTTGTCGGTGAAGGCGTCGTCGTTGCGGGTCCAATGGATGCGGGCTTCGTACTTGTGCTGGTCGCGCGCCGGATGGGAGAGGTTCATGGTCTGTTCGCCTGTTTCGAGGAACTGGTCTGACCGCCATTGCAGGCGGAGGTGCCGGCGAGGAACCGCGCGCCGCCCGCCGGATGAACAGGCCCTATGGAAATCGATGAACTCATCCGCCGGCCGGCGAACCAACCGTCTGTTCTCTCTCGGGTGGGGCCCAATGTGAAGTTGAATCAGCAGGATTTGCAGAAAATCTCGGCACTGACCTTGTCGCACTATGACGAGAACGCCGAGGATTTCTGGCAGGGAACGCGCGATCATGACGTTGCCCACAATATCGCGGCGTTGCTGGAAAACATCATTGCCGATCCGCCCTTCATCATCCTCGACTTCGGATGCGGACCGGGGCGGGATCTCAGGACTTTCGCCGACCTCGGGCACCTTGCCATCGGCCTCGACGGATCTGGACGTTTTGCCGAAATGGCGCGCGCCTACAGCGGCTGTGAGGTCTGGCAGCAGGATTTTCTCAAGCTCGAACTGCCGCGCGCGCGTTTCGACGGCGTCTTCGCCAATGCCGCGCTGTTTCATATCCCGAGCCAGGAATTGCCGCGGGTCCTCCACGAACTGCATGCCTGCCTGAAACCCGGCGGCGTCCTGTTCAGCTCCAATCCTCGCGGCGACAACCGGGAGGGCTGGAGCGCCGGGCGCTACGGCGCTTACCATGACCTCGAATCGTGGCGACGCATCATGGCCGCCGCCGGCTTTGCCGAGATTACCCATTACTACCGCCCCACCGGCCTTCCACGCCATCAGCAACCCTGGCTGGTGAGCGTCTGGCGCCGGATCGAGACTGCGCATGAACTTGAAACCGACTTGGCACCCGTCGCTGGATGAAATCGCGGCGCCGGCGTGGGATACCCTCGACGCCGGCGGCAACCCCTTCCTCCGTCATGCCTTCCTCGCCGCCGCCGAGCGCGCCGGCGCGGCAGCGCCGAGGCTTGGCTGGCAGCCGCAACATCTCACCCTGAGCAACGAAGCGGGCGAACTAGTCGGAGCGCTGCCGCTTTATCGGCGAGTTCACTCCTTCGGGGATTTTTCCGGGGACTGGAATTGGGCGTCCGCCTTTGAGTCTGTCGGGCTTCAGTATTACCCCAAGCTCGTTAGCGGCATCCCCTATACCCCCGCGACCGGGCCGCGCTTTCTCGTGCGTCCGGGCGACGATCGGGCGGCGGTGATCCGTGGCCTATCGGCAGCGGCGCTCGACCAGGCGCGCGCTCGCGGCGTCTCGTCCTGGCAATGCCTGTTCGTCGAGCGCGACGATGAAATCGAGGTCTTGCGGGAGCAAGGGTGCCTGCTGCGGCGGGGCTGCCAATTCCACTGGCGCAACCAAGGCTATGCTGACTTCGAAGACTTCCTGGCGACCTTTTCCGCTGACAAGCGCAAGAAGGTTCGCCGCGAACGCCGACGCATCCTCGAATCCGGCCTGAATATCGTGGTGCGACATGGCGACGAGATCGATGCCGCGCTCTGGGCCAGCATTTACCCGCACTATCTTTCCACGTTCGAGCGCTTCGGCAATCACGCCGCTTTTTCGCTGTCGTTCTTTCAGCAGGTTGGCGCCGCGCTCGGCCGGCACCTGGTGGTGTTCCTCGCCTGCGCCGGCGATCGGCCGGTGGCCTCGGCCATCTGCTACCGCAGTGGAACCTCGCTCTACGGCCGTCATTGGGGGGCGGAAGCCGACATGCATAGCCTGCACTTCGAGCTTTGCTTCTACCAAGGCATCGAATACTGCATCGGCGAGGGTTTGATGCGATTCGAACCCGGCGCTCAGGGTGAGCACAAGGTCAGTCGCGGGTTTTCGCCGACGCCGACCTGGTCCGCATTCTGGGTTGCTGATCCGGGAATGCGGGCGATGATTGGCCGCTTCCTGCAGCGCGAAGCGGCGGCGATGGCTGATTATCAGGACGCCATGAAGACGCACGAGCCGTACAAGAGCCTGGCGCTCTAAGGCCAAAGCGTTCGAACGGAGGGAAATAGGCAGGCACAAAATCTGCTCCAGGCTGGGCGTTGTGATGCGCAACGGGCGAGTTTATGCCTTGCCGGGCGCGCATCGGATCACCGCCCATTCACCCTGTCCGCAAGGAGTAAGCATGGCAGACCCCAAAAAGGACGATATGCCGGATTTTTCGGACGTCCGAAGCGGCGCTTCCACGACGGCAAAGCCGGTGGAACCGGCGTTCAAGACCTACGAAATCAAGTCTGGCGACACCCTCTCGAAAATCGCCAAGAACGAATACGGCAATGCCAACGACTGGCATCGTATTTACGAGGCGAACAAGGAAACGATCGAGAACCCGGACAAAATCTATCCGGGACAAGTCATCAAGCTTCCGTTGTAGCCGGCGTCTGCCGGTTCCATACCGGTTTGCGCATCCATCTGTGATTTTCCGAGGAGGTACCATGAAGTACAAATTCATTCTTGCCGTTGTCGTCGCTCTTTCCGCGTTGGTCGTCGGTTGCAGCAAAAAAGAAACCCCGCCGCCATCATCCACCGTGGTCGTGACCCCGCCCGCCACCCCCGCCACCGCGCCGACGATGGCGCCCACAACGCTCCCGGCCGCCACGCCGGCCGCCGTCATCTACAAATCGGTCGCACTCGGCACCAGCCTCGGTGGCGACAAGAAAGTCACTGCTCCGACGACGACCTTCACGCCCAACGATACGATTTACGCCGTTGTCGAAACCGATGGCGCCGGCAAGGCCACGATCAAGGCGGTATTCACCTTCGTTCAGGGCGAGAAATCGGCGCCGGTGAGCGACACTACCCAAACCATCGAAGCCACCGGCCCGGCTTTCACCGAATTCCATATCGCCAAGCCCGGCGGCTGGCCGGTGGGCGATTACAAGGTGGATGTTTTCATTAACGGTTCGCCGGTCGGTACGCAAACGTTTACCGTGAAGTAAATAGGTTGCCGAATGAGAAAAAGCCTCCGCCAGGAGGCTTTTTATTGGGCGCGCGGGCATGGCGAGCGCTAATCGCCGCCGCCACCATCGCCACCGCCGCCGTCTCCGCTCCCGCAATCGATGTTGCTCCAGCCGCTAAAGTCGCCGTAAGAGGTGCCGCTCCCTTCGTAGCCATCCAAGGAGCCGGTGTGGCTGCCTTTGAGGCTTCTTTGCACCCAGACGATGACAAAGATGAGGCAACCGGCGAGCGATGCCCAGAAGAGCATGCGCAAGACGCCCACCGGAGCGTTCGGCGCCGGGTTGGGATTCATGAAGGCGAAGGAAAGACCGCAGACCACGAGCATCACAAAAAAGAAGAGACGGGTGGTCATGCGGAGGCTTTTCCGGAGCGGAAGGGCGAGGTGATCGGGCGGGACACAACGGGACGATTCATCCGGAGGCTTTCTCGTGGTGGGTTCCAATACAACGGAATATTCCCAAGAATACCGGCGACGGCGATTTATGTCGAGCAGATGATGCGCCGTTGATGATTGCCAGTGAAGCGATCTATGGCGCCATCGCCGCGAGCCGTCTGGCCGAGGTTTGCAAGCCGGCGGTGACGGATTCGAACACGGCCATCGGGAATTCTTCGGGCAGCGTTTTGGCGACTTGGGCGATAACCGCTTCGGTTCGGGAGAGGACATCGGCGATGATGCCTTCCATGTCGGGACCGAACCCGCACTGGCGCGCCGTGGCGTTGAAGTGGCGGCGCTGGATTTCCTTGAGCTTGTAATGAACGTTCTTGCCCCGGACGGCCATGGCGAGCTGGAGCTTGTTGCGGTCGAGGCGATTGGCGCCGCTGCCGGTCACGGGCCAGGCGGAAAGCACGTCGTAGAGCGGCGTCAGCCGGTAACGACCGCCGGCGAGCAGGCGGAGGCTGAAATTTTTGGCATGACCATCGGTGGCGGCGAGCATCCAGAACAGCAGTTGAGCCCGCATGAGGGTGGCGAGGTCCGCGTCGCGCGCTTCGGAGCCTTGCAGGATGCGGGCGATGTGGATCAAACCGGGGCCGCCGTCGGCTTCGTACTTGGCCGAACCGGGGGTTCCGGTCGCCTGGCAGAAATCCTCCTGAGGCAGGCGCAGCCAATAATCTCCGGAAGGATGCAGGCGGCGGTCGAAGCGTTCGACGATCAGCACTTTTTGTCCGCCGAAGCGACCAATGTCGCAGCGGGCGACCGGCACGCCATAAGCGGCGAGGATTTGGGCGCACAGCCATTCGTTCTCGACCGAGCTGCGCATGTCGGCTTGACGGTTGCCGACCAGACCGAGCGGCAGCTTGAGGATATGCGTAGTCGGGGTGGCGCCGTGCGGCCGACACCAGCGCCCCTCATGGCGGATGAGAGCGGTTTTTTCCTGGGCGCCGGCAAGCGAAATGCGGAATTCGTCCTCCGTCTCTCCGCCGAAGCCCGCGGGCGCGGAAACGGCGGCAACCAGCAGGCGCTCGATCTCAGAGTCGCGGAGCGCTTCGGCCTGGATGGCGAAAACGTTTTCCGGCGCTTTGTCCGGCGGCAGCAGTTGAACCGCGCCGACGCAATCGCGGCCGATGGCTTCGAGGAGGTCGAAAGCATCGCGGGAATGCGTGTGGAACCGGGTTTGCAGGCGCCGGCGAATCGGGTCGCTGTCCGGCAGCAGGTTGTCGAAATAGAAGCCAACCGCTTCTCCCCGGATGACGCCATTGTCGAGCGTGATCGGTAGCGATAGCGAGAGTGGGCGCGCCTCGGGCGAGGCAATCCAGTCCGGTGCATAGCGGAACTCCATCGCGCCCCGCGTCGGCAAGCGCCATTCGCCGATGAGGCGGCCATTCGCCCAGACATTGAGGGTGCGGGTGTGGGATCGGCGTCCCATGGCTACCAATCGGCGGCTGAAGTGTCGGCGCCGGTTTTATCCTGAACCACGAGGTCGAGGCCGAGTACATTGGCGAGCGCGATGAGGCGATCCAGAGTGAGGCGGGCCGGGTCTTCTTCGAGCTCGGAGAGCCGGTTCTGGCTGATGCCGAGCTTGGCCGCGACGGCTTGCTGAGAGAGCTTGAGCGCCTTGCGCCGGGCGGTCAGGAGGGCGCCGAATTGGGTGGGAATGGAGATGCGTTGTTGCATGTTGTCTTATCGGTAACTTCGATAAAACAACGATATCGATAATGGCGATAAAAGTAAAGTATCGCTTACGTCGATATACAAAGGCTGTTGCTTTTCAAGCCGCCGGTTTCCCGCGGTGGAAAAGCAGGCAGCCGGCCCGCCTTGCGGTAACGCTTACCGCAGGCAATACCGGCTGCCTGGGCTCCGGCGATCAGGAAAGGAAGGAAGAGGATTTGCTGCCGATGTTCTCGGAACTCAAGGGTTCCGAAATACCGCAGACCGCTTCGCCCGCCGAGGTGCTGCCGTCGAAGTTGGCGATGTCGGCGAGGGCGATGATGCCGACCAGACGCTTGTCGTGATCGACGACCGGCAGGCGGTGGATCTGGTTTTCACCCATGTTCTGAGCGACGTCGGAAATTTCCTCATCCTCGTAGCAATACAGCACTTCATCGCTCATCACTTCCCGCACCTGGGTTTCCGGCGATTTCCCCTCCGCCACGGCGCGAATGGCGATGTCGCGGTCCGTGATCATGCCGATCAGGCGATCCTCATCGCCCACCGGCAAGGAGCCGACATCGTACTGGGCCATGAGGCGGGCCACGTCATGAATGCTTTGGTTCGGGCTGGCGATGCGGACATCGCGGGTCATTGCGTCAGATACTTGCATGGTGTTTCTCCTTTTAAATGGCAACAGGAAATCGGGGGCAAGCCCCATTCCCGGCCATGAGATGCTTGAATCAAACCGAAGTCATGGATTGGCAGCTGTCGCGGCAGTGGCGGCAGGCCTTGATGCACTCGTCCATGCCGTCGAGCTCGTTGCAACTTGTCAGGCAGGAATCGCAAATGTCGGCACAGACGGCGCAGACCTGGCGATGCAGGGTCGAATCCATGGCCATGACGTTCGCCGCCGTGCGGCAGATTTCCGCGCAGACGAGCATGGTCTTGATGTGCTGGGATTCGGCATGCGAACCGCCTGCCTTAAGGCAATGGTTGGTCGCCATGTTCAGGCAGACCATATGGCAACGCCAGCACTTTTCGATGCAATCCTGGAGTTCGGGAGAGAGGGCGACTTGATGCGGCATGGTGTCTCCTTGAGGTGATGAGGCACTTTCCGTGCAAGCCATATGCCCGCGGAACCGCCCCGGGGCGGGGGCGATCGAGGCCGAGTTTTACGCCGCCCGCTTTCCGCGGCGGCCCAGGAAGCCGAGCAGCCCCAGGCCGGCCAGCGCCAGCGGCAGGGTTTCCGGCTCCGGCACGGCGCTGATTTCGATCATGCGGTCGATATCGCTGGCGGCGTGCTGGATGTTGAGATAGGCCAGGTTCGGGTTGAACGGGTCGAAGTAGAGACCGGTCGGTTCGGCGCCGTCGGTGTTCATCGAAAGCCAGCGGCCGATCGATTCGGCAATGCCGTCGCGATTGGCGTCGAAAGCGAACCAGATGTCGGCGACGCCGCCCGGCTGGTCTTCGACGATATAGATGTTGCCGTTGGCGTCGATCGCCAGATTGTCCGGATTGGTGAAAGCACTTCCCACCGCCATGCCCGTCGCCTTGTCGATGGTGTTGCGGTCGACGAAGATATTGACCATGGCCGTGTTCTCGTCGGTGAGTTGGATGGAAAACACGTTGTGGGTATCGGTCGCGGTGAAATAGAGCACCTGCTTGCCATTGGCGAGCGTGCCGATTTCCAGGTCTTCCGGACGGTTGTAGCCGGTGGCGAACACCGAATCGGCTGCCTTGCGCCCATCGACGCTGGTGACGCCGCCGATGGCGACATTATTGTCGCTGTTCAGCGAATTGCCGTTGGCGTCGGTGATGGGAACCCAGGTGGCCGCGCCGGTGGCGCTGAAGTTGTTGCCGCCCCCGACCTTGAGCACGAAGGTCTGGCCGGCATCGAAGAAGGTGCTGGCATTGGGCGTCTTGGAGGTGTACTTGTAGATGCTGCCGCCGTTCAGCTCATCGACGAAATAGAGATTGCCGGCCTTGTCGAAGGAAAGCCCCTCATGCGAAACGCGGGGAATGACGTTGCGCTGGACGAAGTTGGTGGTGGCGGCGCCGGTCGTGGTTGTTGGATTGGTGATTTCGAACAGGCGGCCCTTGCTGCTCCCCGTGCCCCAGGATTCCTCCGCCGTCAGATAGGTGCCATAGGGTGTCCAGCGCGAAGCGTCGCCGCTGACGAAGCCCTGGGTACCGGGCGTGACGATTTGCAGCGATGTTCCGCTTTGCCGGTCGAAACGCTTCACCCCCGCGGAACCGGTTTCATAGGGGCTGAACAGGTAACGGCCCGCATTGGCGCCGTTTTCGTTGGCCGTGATCATGTCCCAGTTGTCGCCACGGCGGTTCCGGCTGCCGGCCGGGGCGTTGGCATCAACCGTGCGCTGTGAAAAATTCGGGGAGGACAGGGTCAGCGGCTTGGCCTCCAGCGGTGAGCCCACCGGCAACGCCGGCGATGACGCCGGTAAGGGCGTGAAGTTTTCGAAGCCGGCATTCGCGGCGCCGGTAAAGGCGGCCAGGACGGCCAAGGCGATTAATCGATTATTTTTCATGGGTTCTCCAGAATCGTGTTGGGGGAAGATCCGGCCAAAGGGCCGGCAGCGCCGCGCGCCGAAGAAGCGGCAGCGGCGGGAGAAGACTACCGAGCGGAAGTGACTGCTTGATGAAATGCCGGTGACAGCGGCGCTTGCCGCGCAGCCCGGATCAGCGACTCGGAGCGTTCCAGGCCGCGGTCAGCGCCTTGAGGCTCTGGGCGCTATTGGGCGTGGCGAGCAGTGCCAGCAGGGCGTTCTTGAGCGCCGGGAGACGATGGCCGGCCTCGGCATAAAGACGCGACGCCCAGCGGTAATCCGAGGCCAACTTCCAGCGCAGATCCTTGCGGACATGGCGGAAAGCGGGGTCGAAGAAGGCGCGTTGGGAGGCCTTGGTAACCTTGCGCGCCAGATTGAGGGTGTTCTTCATCATCGACTCGTGATGGCGGCGCAGGATCATGGTCGGCGCTTCCAGCCAATACAGATCGGCCTTGAGCGAAAGACGCAGCCAGAAATACCAGTCCTCGCCAAAGATCAGCGTTTCGTCGAAGAGGCCGATGGCGTCGAGAACGTCGCGACGCACCATGGCGCTGCCGACATGCGGCGGCATAGGCCAGTGGATGAGCGCGCGGGTCGGCCGCGAGAGCTGAACGAGGCCCGGTTCGAGCGCCTTTCCCAGTGTCG